>NZ_JBVHVP010000006.1:0-348174 GCF_055564775.1 Streptomyces sp. NPDC028991
CACATCCACCAAGCCACCGTCCTCCTACGCGAAGACCACCCCGGCGACCAACGCCTCACCGCCTACCTCGTCACCAACCCCACCCACTACAACGAAACCGACGTGACCAGCGCCCTCCGGCGCCGGCTCCCGGACTACATGGTCCCCAGCGCCCTCATCACCCTCGACGCCCTCCCCCTCACCCCCAACGGCAAACTCGACCGCGAAGCCCTCCCCACCCCCACCTACACCACCACCCCCACCGGCCGCACCCCCCGCACCCCCCGCGAAGAAATCCTCTGCACCCTCTACTCAGAGGTTCTCGCGGTCAGCGACGTGGGAATCGACGACGACTTCTTCAGCCTCGGCGGACACTCACTCCTCGCCACCCGCCTCGTCAGCCGCATCCGCACCACCCTGGGCGCCGAACTCTCCATCCGACAGCTCTTCGAGACACCCACCGTCGCGGGACTCGCCGGCGCCCTCGACACCTCCGGCACCGTCCGCACCGCGCTCACCGCCAAGCCCCGCCCCGAACGCATCCCCCTCTCCTACGCCCAGCAACGCCTCTGGTTCCTCCACCAGCTCGAAGGCCCCACCCCCACCTACAACATCCCCACCGCCCTCCGCCTCACCGGCGCCCTCCACCACGACGCCCTGCACGCGGCGCTCAACGACCTCGTCGCCCGCCACGAAAGCCTGCGCACCGTCTTCACCGAGGACGAACAGGGCGCCCACCAGATCGTGCTGCCCGCGGAAGCCGCCAAGGCTCCGTTCGCGGTCGCCGACGTGGCGGAGGGGGAAGTCCCGGCCCGGGTGGCCGAGGCGAGCGCGTACCCCTTCGACCTGACGGCCGACATCCCGGTGCGGGTGACGCTGTTCCGGATCTCGGAGGACGAGCACGTCCTGCTGCTGCTCATCCACCACATCGCCAGCGACGCCTGGTCCCGCACCCCCCTGGCCCAGGACCTAACCACCGCCTACGCGGCCCGCGTCCGCGACGAGGCACCCGCGTGGACACCGCTCACCGTCCAGTACGCCGACTACGCCCTCTGGCAGCGCGAGGTACTCGGCGACGACACCGACGCCGACAGCGCGGCCGGCAGACAACTCGCCTACTGGAAAGAGCAACTGGCCGGGCTCCCCGAGCAGCTCGACCTCCCCACCGACCGACCCCGCCCCGCCACCACCGACCACACCGGCGACCGCATCACCTTCACCATCCCCACCGAACTCCACACCCAACTCACCGAACTCGCCCGCACCACCAACACCACCACCTTCATGGTGCTCCAAGCCGCCCTCGCCACCCTCCTCACCCGACACGGAGCCGGCGAAGACATCCCCATCGGCACCCCCATCGCCGGACGCACCGACGACGCCACCGACCACCTCATCGGCTTCTTCGTCAACACCCTCGTCCTGCGCACCGACACCAGCGGCAACCCCACCTTCCGCGAACTCCTCACCCGCGTACGCGACACCGACCTCACCGCCTACACCCACCAAGACCTCCCCTTCGAACGCCTCGTCGAAGCCCTCAACCCCACCCGCTCACTCGCCCACCACCCCCTCTTCCAGACGATGCTCACCCTGCACAACACGCAGGGGGGCAGGACGGAGCGGTTCGCCGGCCTGTCGGCCGAAGTGGTGGCCTCGGAGTCGGTCTCGGCACGTTTCGACCTGTCGTTCGCGCTGGCCGAGCGCTTCGGCGCCGATGCCGGCTGCGAGGGCATGAGCGGCAGTGTCACGTACAGCACGGCGCTCTTCGACCGTGCCACCGTGCAGGACATGGCCGACCGTCTGGTGCGGCTGCTCGCGGCGGCCGCGGCCCATCCCAACCGGCCCGTCGGCCAGTTGGAGATCATGGACGCGGCCGAGCGGCGGCTGGTCCTGGAGGAGTGGAACGACACCGCCGAGGAAACCCCCGGTGAGTCGGTGGTCCGGCTCTTCGAACTGCGGGCGGAGCGGTCGCCGGAGGCGACGGCCGTGGAGTTCGCCGGTGCGCGGTTGTCCTACGCGGAGCTCGACGCGAGGGCCAACCGGCTCGCCCGGTACCTCGTCGAGCGGGGCGCGGCGCCGGGACGGTTCGTCGCGGTGGCGCTGCCCCGCTCGCCCGACCTGGTGGTCACGCTGCTCGCGGTCCTCAAGTCCGGTGCCGCGTACCTGCCGATCGACCCGGGTTACCCGGCCGACCGCGTCGGCTACATGCTCGACGACGCCGCGCCCGCCCTCACGCTGACCGAACCGGTCGCGGAAGCGGCCCTGGCGGAGTACGCGGACGACGGTCTGGGCGCCGCCGAGCTGCGGGGGCCGGTCTGCGGCGCGCACCCGGCGTACACGATCTACACCTCGGGTTCCACCGGGCGGCCCAAGGGCGTGGTGGTGCCGCGCAAGGCGCTCGGGAACTTCCTCGCCGACATGGGCCGTCGGTTCGCGCCCGGAGCCGGTGACCGGCTGCTCGCCGTCACGACGGTGGGCTTCGACATCGCGGGCCTGGAGATCTTCCTTCCGCTGCTGCACGGCGCCGTGCTGGTGCTCGCCGACGAGGAGACCGCGAGGGACCCGCAGGCGTTGCTGCGTGCCGTGTCCGCGTCGCGGATCACCATGGTCCAGGCGACGCCGAGTCTGTGGCAGGGCGTGGCGGCCGTGGCCGCGGACGAGCTGGCCGGGGTGCACGTGCTGGTGGGTGGCGAGGCGCTGCCGTCCGAGCTGGCGCGCGCGCTCACCGCCCGGGCCCGTTCCGTGACCAATCTGTACGGTCCGACGGAGGTGACGATCTGGGCCACGGCGGCCGACGTGGCCGAGTCCGGTCCCGTGATCGGCCGGCCGGTCGCCAACACCTCCGCGTACGTACTGGACGCGGCGCTGCGGCCGGTGCCCGTGGGCGTGCCGGGCGAGCTCTACCTGTCCGGTGAGCAGCTGGCGCAGGGATATCACCTGCGCCCCGGGCTGACCTCGGAGCGTTTCACGGCCGACCCGTACGGCCCGCCGGGTGCGCGCATGTACCGCACGGGTGACCTCGTGTGCCGGCGGCGCGACGGGGCGCTGCGGTATCTGAGCCGGGTGGACCAGCAGGTCAAGCTGCGCGGGTTCCGTATCGAGCTCGGGGAGATCGAGGCGGAGCTGGCCCGCCATCCGTCGGTCGCGGAGTGCGCGGTGGCGGTGCGCGAGGACCGCCCCGGCGACCGTCGGCTGGTGGCGTACGTCGTCGCGACGGGTGCGGCGCCGGACGTGCGGGAGGTGCGGGAGCGGCTGCGCGGACGGCTGCCGGAGTTCATGGTGCCGACGGCGTTCGTCGTGCTCGACGCGCTGCCGTTGACGCCGAACAGGAAACTGGACCGCAAGGCGCTGCCCGCGCCGGACTACGGCAGCGAGTCGGCGGGGACGGGCAGGGGGCCGCGCGGGCCGCGCGAGGAACTGCTGTGCGGGCTCTTCGCCGACGTGCTGGGCGTCGCCCGGGTCGGCATCGACGACGGCTTCTTCGACCTGGGCGGGCATTCGCTGCTCGCGAGCCGGCTGGTGAGCCGCATCAGGTCGGTGCTGGGGGTCGAACTGTCCGTGCGGCAGTTCTTCGAGACGCCGACGATCGCCGGGCTCTCGGGTGCCCTGGACCGGGCGGCGGGCGCGCGGGCACCGCTGCTGGCCCGGCCGCGCCCGGAGCGTGTCCCCCTGTCCCCGGCGCAGCAACGCCTGTGGTTCCTACACCAGTTCGAGGGGCCGTCGGCGACGTACAACGTGCCCACGGCGCTGCGGCTGTCCGGTCCGGTGGATCCGGCGGCGCTGGACCGGGCGATCGGCGACGTGCTGGTCCGGCACGAGAGCCTGCGTACCGTCTTCGCGGCGGACGACGAGGGTTCGCGACAGATCGTGCTGCCCGCCGACCGGGCCGCCCACCGCCTCGACGTCGTCGACGTCGCCGAGGAGGACGTCGAGGAGCGGGTGGCCGAGGCGGCCCGGCACGCCTTCGACCTGACGAGTGACATCCCGTTCCTGGCCCGGCTGTTCCGGGTGTCCGACACCGACCACGTACTGCTGCTGCTGATCCACCACATCGCCAGCGACGGATGGTCGATGGGGCCGCTGGCCCGGGATCTCACCGCCGCGTACACGGCGCGCTGCGCGGGCGAGGCTCCGGGCTGGGAGCCGCTGCCGGTGCAGTACGCCGACTACGCGCTGTGGCAGCACGACGTCCTGGGCGACGAGTCCGACGCGGAGAGCCTGGCCGGGCGGCAGCTCGCGTACTGGAAGGACGCGCTGGCCGGGCTGCCCGAGCAGCTGGAGCTGCCGACCGACCGGCCCCGGCCCGCCACCGCCGGATACACCGGCGACCGCATCCCGTTCACGGTGCCGGCGGCACTGCACGCGCGGCTGACGGAGCTGGCGCGGGCCACGCACACCAGCCTGTTCATGGTGACCCAGGCGGCGTTCGCCGCGCTGCTGACCCGGCTCGGGGCGGGCGAGGACATTCCCATCGGCACGGCGGTCGCCGGACGCAACGACGCCGCCACCGAGGATCTCGTCGGGTTCTTCGTCAACACGCTGGTGCTGCGCACCGACACCGGCGGCAATCCCACCTTCCGCGACCTGCTGGGCCGGGTACGGGAGGGCGACCTGGCCGCGTACGCCCACCAGGACGTGCCGTTCGAGCGGCTGGTGGAGGCGCTCAACCCGGCGCGCAGCCTCTCGCACCACCCGCTGTACCAGGTGATGATCACGTTCAACAACACGGCGGGCGCGGCGGATCCGGCCGGGCCGCCGGTGTCCGCGGAGGACGGCGCGCTCCGGAACGCGACCCGGATGACGGCCGGCACCGGAGTGGCGAAGTTCGACCTCTCCCTCACCCTCGGTGAGCGGCACGACGAGTCGGGCACGCCGGTGGGCATGCGGGGTTCGCTGGAGTACCGCACGGAGCTGTTCGACCGGGAGACCGCGGAGTCGGTGATCTCGCGACTGCTCGGCGTGCTCGGTTCGGTCGCCGCGGACCCGGACCTGCCGATCGGCGGGATCGGCCTGCTGGACCCGGCCGAGCGGCGGCAGTTGCTGGAGGAGTGGAACGACACCGCGCGTCCACAGCGCCCGGGGACGCTGCCCGAACTGTTCGAGGAGCAGGTGGCGAGGACGCCGCGGCGCCCGGCGTTCTCGGCGGACGGGACGACGCTGACCTACGCCGAGCTGAACTCCCGCGCCAACCGGCTCGCCCATCTCCTGGCGGAGTCCGGGGCCGGCCCCGAGCAGGTGGTGGCGATCTCGCTGCCGCCGTCGGTGGAGATGGGGGTGGCGGTCCTCGCGGTGCTGAAGACGGGCGCCGCGTATCTGCCGGCCGACCCGGGCAGCCCGCGGGAGCGGATCGCCACCATGATGGAGGACGCGGCCCCGGTCTGCGCGCTGACCACGTCGGCGGTCCCGGACGGCGTCTTCCCCGCGGAGCTGCCCCGGCTGCTGCTGGACGACCCGGACGTGACCGGGCGGCTCGCCGTGCAGCCCGCGCACGATCTGACGGACGAGGACCGGACGCAGCCGCTGTCCCCGTGGAACGCGGCGTACATCATCTACACGTCGGGGTCGACGGGCCGCCCGAAGGGGGTGCTCGTCGAGCACCAGCCGGTGCTCAACTACCTGGCGGTGTCGGCGGAGCTGTATCCGGGGGTGGCGGGCGACACCCTGCTGCACTCGCCGCTCTCCTTCGACCTGACGGTCACGGGTCTGTTCGCGCCGCTGCTGAACGGAGGCTGCGTGCACCTCGCGGACCTGGAGGAGCTGCACGAGCGGTCGCTGAACGGCGAGGTTCCCGCGGACCTGCCGCAGATGACGTTCCTGAAGGCGACGCCGAGCCATCTGCCGCTGATCACCGGGCTGCCCGGGGTGTGTGTGCCGGGCGGGGAGCTCGTCCTCGGCGGCGAGTCGCTGACCGGTCGTGCGGTGCGGGCGCTGCTCGCGGCGCATCCGGGGGCGCGGGTGCTCAACGAGTACGGCCCGACCGAGACCATCGTCGGCTGCACCACCTGGCGGGTCGAGGCGCCGGACGACCTCGCGGACGGGGTGCTGACCATCGGCCGCCCGTTCCCCAACACCCGGATGCTGGTCCTCGACGCGTACCTCCAGCCCGTACCGGCCGGTGTGCCGGGCGAGCTGTACGTGTCCGGGGTCCAGTTGGCGCGCGGCTACCTCAACCGGCCGGGGCAGAGTGCCTCCCGGTTCGTCGCCAACCCCTTCGGGGAGCCGGGTGAGCGGATGTACCGCACCGGTGACATCGTGCGCTGGAACCGGCGGGGCGACCTGGAGTTCGTCAGCCGGGTCGACGACCAGGTGAAGATCCGCGGCTTCCGGGTGGAGCTGGGCGAGGTCGAGTCCGCGCTGTCGCGGCACCCCGGGGTGCCGGAGGCGGTGGCGGTCGTGCGCGAGGACCGGCCGGGGGACCGGCGCCTGGTCGCGTACGTGGTGGCCGGTACCGGTCCAGTGCCGGCCGACGAGGACCTGCGGGAGCATCTGCGGGACGCGCTGCCCGACTACATGGTGCCGTCGGCGTTCGTGCGTCTGGCGGAGCTGCCGCTGACGGCCAACGGCAAGCTGGACCGGGGGCGGCTGCCCGCGCCGGACTACGCGGCGGCCGGCACGGGCCGCGCTGCGACCACACCGCGCGAGGAACTGCTGTGCACGCTGTTCGCGGAGGCGCTGGGGCTGGAGAGCATCGGCGTCGACGACGGCTTCTTCGATCTCGGCGGCGACAGCATCCTGTCCATCCAGCTGGTCAGCCGGGCCCGCTCGCAGGGCCTGGCGCTCTCCGTGCGGGACGTCTTCGAGCACCAGAGCGTCGCGCGGATCGCCGAGGCGCTGGGCGAGGCGGAGGAGCCGGGCCCGGACGCCGTGCCGACCGAGGAGGAGTCGGCGAGCGGGCCGGTGCCCGCCACCCCGATCATGCGGTGGTTCGCCGGACTGGGCGGGCCCATCCCGCCGTTCAACCAGTCGGTGGTGGTGTCCGTGCCCGCGGATCTCGACGAGGAGCGGCTGGTGGCCGCCCTGCAGGCCGTCGTCGACCGGCACGACTCGCTGCGCCTGCGGGTCGACGACGACTGGTCCATGTCCGTGCCCGAGCCGGGCACCCTGGACGCCGCCGGGCTGCTCACCCACCACAGTGCGCCGGACGTCGACGACGCCGGGCTGCACGCCCTGGTGGCCGAGGCGGCCGCCGCCGTACGCGACCGGCTCGACCCGGCCGCCGGCCGGGTGCTGCTGGCCCGCCGGATCGACCGCGGGCCGCAACGGCCGGGGCTGCTGGTCCTGGTCGCCCACCACCTGGCCGTGGACGCCGTCAGCTGGCGGCTGCTCGTGCCCGACCTGGCCGCGGCCTACGAGGGCCGCCCGCTCAGCCCGGCCGGCACCAGCTGGCGCCGGTGGGCCGGGGCCCTGCGGGACCTCGCCGGCTCCGCCGCCACCGAGGCCGAGGCGGACCACTGGCTGACCGCGGTCCGCCCGGCCGCCGAGCTGTCCGTCGACCCGGCGCGCGACACCCACGCACGGTCCGGCCAGGTCGTGCTCGACCTCGACGCGGACACCACCGACGCCCTCCTCACCTGGGTCCCCGGGGTGTTCCACGCCGAGATCAACGACCTGCTGCTCACCGCGTTCGCACTGGCCGTCGCCGACTGGCGGCGCACCCGGGGCCGCCAAGCCGGGGCGCCCGTCACGGTGGACCTGGAGAGCCACGGCCGCCACGAGCACCTCGTGCCGGGCGCCGACCTCACCCGCACCACCGGCTGGTTCACGGCGATGCACCCGGTCTCGCTGCGCCCGGAGGTCGACGACTGGGCAGACGTGTGGGACGGCGGGGCCGCCGCGGGGCGGGCCCTGAAGCGGGTGAAGGAGCAACTGCGCGCCGTACCGCGCGACGGGGTCGGCTACGGCCTGCTCCGCTACCTCAACCCGCGCACCCGGGAACGGTTCGCCGGCCTCCCGGCACCCGCCTTCGGGTTCAACTACCTGGGCCGGTACACCGGCGGGCGCGCCGCCGACGGCGGGTCCGGGCCCGAGCCGTGGAGCGTGCTCGGGCGGGGCGTCGCGGGCCAGCATCCGGACACGCCGCTCGCGCATCCCGTCGAACTGGTCGCGGGCGCCCACGACACCGGACAGGGCCCCAGGCTGCACAGCGTCTGGACGTACGCGAGCGCCGTGCTCTCCGGGGACGAGGTGCGCCGCCTCGGCGAGGGCTGGTTCCGGGCCCTGAAGGCCATGGTCGAACACGCCGGCCGGCCCGAGGCGAGCGGTCTGACCCCCTCGGACGTCTCCCTCACCTCGCTCAGCGAGGACGACATCACCCGACTCGAGAGCGAATGGGGTTCCCTCTGATGGCCAAGTCCGGCTTGGAAGACATCCTGCCGCTGTCCCCGCTCCAGGAGGGGATGCTGTTCCACAACCTCTTCGACGACGAGGAGCTGGACGCCTACAACGTCCAGGTCTTCATCGAGCTGGAGGGGAACACGGACCCGGACCGGCTGCGCCGGGCCGGTGAGGCGCTGCTGGAGCGGCACGCCAACCTGCGCGCCGCCTTCCGTCACGAAGGGCTCAAGCGTCCGGTGCAGCTCATCCCCCGCCGGGTCGCCCTGCCGTGGGCCGAGGAGGACCTCGGGGCCGTGCCGGAGGCGGAACGGGAGGCGGCGGCGGAACTGGTCGCCGAGCGGGACCGCTGGACACGGTTCGACCTGTCCCGGCCGCCGCTGATCCGTTTCACCCTGGTCCGGCTCGGCCCGGGCCGCCACCGCCTGCTGCTGACGCTCCATCACATTCTGGTGGACGGCTGGTCCATGCCGGTGCTACTGCGTGAACTGATGACGCTGTACACGGTCCACGGGGACGGGACGGCCCTGCCCCGGGTGCGCCCGTACCGCGACTACCTGGGCTGGCTCGCCTCCCGCGACCGGGACGCCGCCCGGCAGGCGTGGACGGAGGCGTTCGCCGGGTTCGACACCCCGAGCATCGTCGCGCCGGACCGGGGGGCGCTCACCGCGGCGCCCGAGCGGATCGACTTCTCCGAGGACGAGGCGGCGAGCGCCGCGCTCACCCGGTTCGCCCGGTCGAACGGGCTGACGGTGAACACGGTGATCCAGGGCGCCTGGGCGCTGGTCCTGTCGCACCTGACGGGCCGGGACGACGTGGTGTGCGGCGTGACGGTCAGCGGCCGTCCGCCGGAGCTGCCCGGCGTCGACACGATGGTCGGTCTCTTCATGAACACCCTGCCGCTGCGCGTCCGGCTGCGGCCCGCCGAGTCGCTGTCCGGCTTCCTGCGCCGGGTACAGGGTGAGCAGGCGCGGCTGATCGACCACCAGTGGGTGGGGCTCGCGGAGATCCAGCGCTGGGCCGGGACCGGCGAGCTGTTCGACACGGCCATGGTGTTCGAGAACTACCCGCTCAACTCCAGCCGCGGCCGGCCGCCCGGCGCCGCGCCCGACGCCGACCTCCCCACGGTCCTGAAGGTCCACTCGAAGGACCAGATGCACTACCCGCTGGGGCTGCTCGCCCTGCCCCGGGAGACCCTGCGGTTCTCGCTCGGTTACCTGCCCCAGGTCTTCGGTGCCGAGCAGGTCGAGGCGGTGATCGCCGCGTTCCGCCGGGCCCTGCGGACGATCCTGGACAGCCCGGACACCCGGGTGGGCGCGGTGGCCCTCCTGGACCCGGAGGTGCGGAGCACCGTCCTGGAGAAGTGGAGCGGCTCGGACGACATGCGGCCCGCCGAGCGGTTCACCGACCTGTTCGAGGAGCAGGTGGGGCGCACCCCCGGCAAGACGGCACTGATCGCCCCCGACGGGCGGCTGACCTACGCCGAACTCGACGCGGCCGCCAACCGGCTCGCCAGGCGCCTGGTCGAGCTGGGCGTCGGCCCGGAGCGGCCCGTGGCGGTCGCCGTGCCGCGCCGCACCCACCTGGTGGTCGGCATGCTCGCGGTGCTCAAGGCGGGCGGCGTCTACGTGCCGATCGACCCGGACTACCCGCCGGACCGCATCAGGTACATGATCGAGGACTCCGACCCCGTGCTGGTCCTGACCACGTCCGACGTGGACGCCCGGGTCCGTGAGGAGTGCTGCGGGCCGCTGACGTTCGTCATGGACGACCCGGGGACCGGAACCTCGCTGGGCAGGCACTCCGGGACCGCCCTCGTGGACGCGGACCGCGGCGGCCCGCTGCTGCCGGGCCACCCGGCGTACGTCATCTACACGTCGGGCACGACGGGCCGCCCCAAGGGCGTCGTCACCGAGCACCGGGCGCTGTCGGCGTTCGTCCGGCACTGCCGTTCCTCCCAGGCACCGGACATCTCGGGCCTGTCCGTGATGCAGGCGTCGGCGTCCTTCGACCAGAGCGTCGGCTCCCTGCACGCCCCGCTGATCAGTGGTGGCTGCGTGCGCCTGGCGGAGCTGCCCGACCTCGCCGGGACGGCCGTGTCCGAGCCCGGTTTCCGCCGGGCCACCTTCATGAAGGGCACCCCGTCCCACCTGGCGCTGCTCGCCACCATGCCCCGGGACGTCTCCCCGTCGGGCACCCTCACACTGGGCGGTGAGGAGCTGCGCGGAGAGATCCTCGCGCCGTGGCGCGCGAGCATGCCGGACGTGACGGTGGTGAACGTCTACGGTCCCACCGAGGCCACGGGACACTGTCTGGAGCACTGGATCGGCCCGGACACCGCGGTACCGCCGGGCCCCGTGCCGATCGGCACCCCGCACGAAGGGGTGCGGGTGTACGTCCTCGACGCGGCGCTGCGGCCGGTCGCCCCCGGCCTCGACGGTGAGGTATATCTGGCGGGCGTGCAGCTGGCGCGGGGCTATCTGGGCCGCGGCGGGCTGACCGCCGAGCGGTTCACGGCCGATCCGTTCGGCGCACCGGGCAGCCGCATGTACCGCACGGGCGACGTCGCGCACTGGAACGACGCGGGCGAGCTGGTCTTCGCGGGACGCGCGGACCGCCAGGTGAAGCTGCGCGGCTACCGCATCGAACTGGGTGAGATCGAGGCCGCCGTCGCGTCCCGGCCCGGCGTCCGCCAGGCCGCGGTGGTCCTGCGCGAGGACCAGCCCGGCGACCAGCGCCTCGTCGCCTACGTCGTCCCGGACGGCGAAGGGTGGGACGAGGCCGCGGCGCACGCCGGACTGGCCCGCTCACTGCCCGACTACATGATGCCGTCGGCGTTCGTCACGCTGGACGCCCTGCCGTTGAGCCCGAACGGCAAGCTGGACCGCGCGGCGCTGCCCGTCCCCTCCTACACCGGCCGGACCGCCGGGCGGGCGCCGCGCACCCCCCGCGAGGAGATCCTCTGCGATCTCTACGCGGAGGTCCTGTCGCTGCCGCGGGTCACCGTCGACGACGACTTCTTCGACCTCGGCGGGCACTCCCTGCTCGCCACCCGCCTGGTCAGCCGGGTGCGCACCACGCTGGGCGCCGAACTGTCCATCCGGCAGTTCTTCGAGGCGCCGACGGTCGCCGCGCTCGCCGGGGTGCTCGACCGGGCGGGCCGGGCCCGCACCGCGCTCACCGCGCGCCCCCGTCCGGACCGCGTACCCCTCTCCTACGCCCAGCAGCGCCTGTGGTTCCTCCACCGGCTCGAGGGCCCGAGCCCCACCTACAACATCCCGACCGCGCTGCGCCTCACCGGCTCCCTCGACCGGGAGGCACTGCGCGAGGCGCTGCTGGACGTGATCGCGCGTCACGAGAGCCTGCGGACGACGTTCGCCGAGGACGAGCACGGGGCCCGGCAGGTGGTGCACCGCCCCGAGGAGGTCCGGTTCGTCTTCGAGACGGCCGAGTCCACCGAGGCCGGGTACGAGGCCGATCTCGCCCGGGCGGCCCGCCACTCCTTCGACCTGGGCGCCGAGATCCCCGTACGCGCCCGCCTGCTGCGTCTGTCCGAGCGGGAGCACGTCCTGCTGCTGCTCGTCCACCACATCGCCAGCGACGCCTGGTCCCGCACCCCCCTCGCCCACGACCTCACCACCGCCTACACCGCACGCACCACCGGCCACGCACCCGACTGGCAGCCACTGCCCGTCCAGTACGCCGACTACGCCCTGTGGCAGCGCGAGGTACTCGGCGACGACACCGACGCCGACAGCGCGGCCGGCAGACAACTCGCCTACTGGAAGCAGCAGCTGGCCGGGCTGCCCGAGCAGCTCGACCTCCCCACCGACCGACCCCGCCCCGCCACCACCGACCACACCGGCGACCGCATCACCTTCACCATCCCCACCGAACTCCACACCCAACTCACCGATCTCGCCCGCACCACCAACACCACCACCTTCATGGTGCTCCAAGCCGCCCTCGCCACCCTCCTCACCCGACACGGAGCCGGCGAAGACATCCCCATCGGCACCCCCATCGCCGGACGCACCGACGACGCCACCGACCACCTCATCGGCTTCTTCGTCAACACCCTCGTCCTGCGCACCGACACCAGCGGCAACCCCACCTTCCGCGAACTCCTCACCCGCGTACGCGACACCGACCTCACCGCCTACACCCACCAAGACCTCCCCTTCGAACGCCTCGTCGAAGCCCTCAACCCCACCCGCTCACTCGCCCACCACCCCCTCTTCCAGGTGGTGCTGGCGCTGCGCGGCGCCGCCCCGCAGTCCGCCGACGCGGAGCAGGCGCCCTCGATGCCGGGCGGCCTGGTCGTGAGCGGCGTGGGCGGTTCGGCGGCGACGGCCGCCAAGGTCGACCTCGGGTTCTCGGTGACGGAGCGCCGGGCCGCCGACAACGCCCCCGCCGGGGTCGCGGGGGTGCTCGACTACCGGACCGACCTGTTCGACCACCGCACCGCGCAAGCGCTGGTGGACCGTTTCGTGCGGGTGCTCGCCGACTCGGCCGCCCATCCCGACCGGCCGCTGAGCCGGATCGACGTCCTCGGGCCGCGGGAGCGGCACCGCGTCGTCGAGGAGTGGAACGGGACGGCCAGGGGCCTCGCCCCGGCCACCCTGCCCGGCCTGTTCGAACGGCACGTACGGGAGCGCCCCGGCGCCGAGGCGGTCGTCTTCCGCGACCAGTCGCTGAGTTACGCGGAGCTCAACGCCCGCGCCAACCGGCTGGCCCGGCTGCTGGTGACGCGGGGCGCGGGGCCCGAACGCCTCGTCGCGCTGGCCCTGCCCCGCTCCGTGGAGCTGGCCGTCGCCATCCTGGCGGTGGCCAAGGCGGGCGCCGCCTACCTGCCGCTCGACCCGGCCCACCCCGCCGAGCGGATCGGCGGCACGCTCGACGACGCGGCACCGGTCGCGCTGCTCACCACCGCCGAGGTCGCCGCCGGGCTCCCGCAGACCGCGGTGCCCCGGCTGCTGCTGGACGAGGAGCCCGCGGCCGGCCAGGACCCGGCGGACGTGACCGACGCCGACCGCCTCGCGCCGCTGCTGCCGCTCCATCCCGCGTACGTCATCTACACCTCCGGGACGACCGGCCGCCCCAAGGGCGTGACCGTGACGCACTCCGGCCTGCCCGCCCTGCTCGACATCTTCACCTCGCAGCTCGGGGTGGTGCCCGGCAGCCGCGTCCTGCACCACCTGTCCCCCGCCTTCGACGGCGGGTTCTGGGAACTGGCGATGGGGCTGCTGACCGGGTCGGCCCTAATCGTCGCCGAGCCCGGCACCGTACCGGGGCCCGCCCTCGCGGAGCTCGCGGTACGCCACTCGGTCACCCACGCGGCGATCACCCCCGCGGTGCTCCAGCTGATCCCCGAGGGGGCGCTGCCCGCCGGGACGACGCTGGTCGTCGCCGCCGAGAGCTGCCCTCCGGAACTGGTCGAACGCTGGTCCGCCGGGCGGCTGATGCGCAACTCGTACGGCCCGACGGAGACGACGGTCTGCGCCACCATGAGCGGACCGCTGGCGGGACCGGTCGTGCCGCCGATCGGCCGCCCCATCGCCGACACCGCCGGATACGTCCTGGACGGCGCCCTCCAGCCGGTCCCGCCGGGCGTGCCCGGCGAGCTGTACGTGCGCGGACCCGGCCTGGCGCGCGGCTACCTGGGCCGGCCGTCCCTGACCGCGAGCCGCTTCGTGGCGTGCCCGTACGGCCCCGCGGGGGAACTGATGTACCGCACCGGCGACCTGGTCCGCTGGAACGCGGACGGCGCCCTGGAGTACCTGGGCCGCACGGACACCCAGATCAAGCTGCGCGGCATGCGCGTCGAACCGGCCGAGATCGAGGCCGTGGTGACGCGCCGGCCGGAGGTCGGGCAGGCCGCCGTGCTGGTCCGTGAGGACACGCCCGGCGACCGCCGCCTGGTCGCCTACGTCGTGCCGGCCGCCGGTGCCGCCGTGGACCCGGCCGCACTGCGGCAACAGCTGCGCGGCACGCTCCCCGAGTACATGGTGCCCGCCGCCCTCGTCGTCCTGGACGCGCTGCCGCTCACCGTGAACGGCAAACTGGACCACCGCGCGCTGCCCGCTCCCGAGTACCGGACCGCCGAGGGGCGCTCCCCGCGCACCCCGCGCGAGGAGGCCCTGTGCCGGCTCTTCGCCGAGGTGCTGGACCTGGACCTGGTCGGTCTCGACGACGGCTTCTTCGACCTGGGCGGGCACTCGCTGCTCGCGATCCGGCTCGTGGAGCGGATCCGCGCCGAACTGGGCGCGGAGCTGGGCGTGCGCGACCTGTTCGCCGCCCCGACGGTCGCCGACCTCGCGGTGCGGCTCGCGGCCCGCGGCGGCCGGGAACCGATGGAGCGCCTCCTTCCGCTGCGGGCCTCCGGCTCCCGGCGGCCGGTGTTCTGCGTCCACCCCGGTTCCGGCATGAGCTGGTGCTACTCGGGCCTGGTGCGCCATCTGCCGGCCGGTGTCCCGGTGTACGGGATCCAGGCCGCCGGCCTCGACGGCGACGGGCCGCTGCCCGCCACGCTGGAGGAGATGGCCGCCGATTACGCCGACCTGGTCCAGCGGGCGCAGCCCGAGGGGCCGTACCGGCTGCTCGGCTGGTCACTCGGCGGCAACGTGGCCTTCGCCATGGCGGGTGAACTGCGCGCCCGCGGGCAGCAGGTGGAACTCCTCGCGTTCCTCGACGCCTATCCGCGCCGCGCGAGCACGGGCGAGGAAGCGCCCCTGGCCGAAGTGTTCGCGCACAACCTGCGCGACGCCGGGTTCGACGTCACCGAGGAGGAACTCACCGACGGCAGCTTCCCCACGGCCCGCTACCGGGCCTTCCTCAACGCGGGCGGCGACCCGATGGGCCGCCTGGACGACGCCGAACTGGCCGCGGTTTTGAAGGTGTTCATGAACAACGCGGGTCTGATGCGCGGCCACACCCCGGGCACCTACGACGGTGACGTGCTGGTCCTGGCGGCCGAGCGGGGCGACGCCGGCAAGCTCGCCCGCCGCGGCGCCGAGTCGTGGCGCCCGCACGTGACGGGCCGCATCGACCGGGTCGGTGTCGACGCCGACCACCTCGGGCTGGTGCAGTCCGACGCCGCGCTCGCCGTCATCGGGCGGGCCCTCGCCGAACGACTGGGCCGGGACGCCGGCCCCACGGTTTCCGAACATCCTCCGACCGAAGGAGTCACCGCCATGAACCCCTCGCCCGAGGTCGCCTGACGCCATGCCCGTGATCACCGTCAACGACATCAGGATCAACTACTACGACAGCGCACCGCCCGGGGGTGAGTCCTCCGCGCCCGCCGTTGTGCTGGTCATGGGCTCGGGCGGCAGTGGCCGGGCCTGGCACCTGCACCAGGTGCCGGCCCTCGTCGCCGCCGGCCACCGGGTGATCAGCTTCGACAACCGGGGCATCGCCCCGAGTGACGAGTGCCCCGCCGGCTTCGGCATCGACGACCTGGTCGCCGACACCGCGGCCCTCATCGAGGCGCTGCGCCTCGGGCCCTGCCCGGTGGCCGGGATCTCGATGGGCGCGCACATCGCCCAGGAGCTGGCCCTGGCCCGGCCCGACCTCGTGGACCGGCTGGTCCTGATGGCGACCCGGGCCCGCCCGGACACGCTGCGCGACGCGCTGAGCCGCGCGGAGATGGAGCTGTACGACGGGGGCGTACGGCTGCCCGCCGCCTACGAGGCGGTCGTGCAGGCCATGCAGAACCTCTCCCCCCGCACCCTCGACGACGACGGGCTGGCCCGCGACTGGCTCGACGTGCTGGAACTGACCCGGGCCTCCGGGGCGGGGCACCGGGCCCAGCTCGGGGTGGGCATCATGCCGGACCGGCGTGCGGCCTACCGCGGCATCCGGGCCGCCACCCGGGTCATCGCCTTCCAGGACGACCTGATCGCCCCGCCCCACCTGGGCCGGGAGGTGGCCGACGCGATCCCCGGCGCCGAGTACGAGGTCGTACCCGACTGCGGGCACTACGGCTATCTGGAGTCACCGGACGCGGTGAACAAGAGCCTCGTCGAATTCCTGCGCCGGTGAAGGGGGCGTCGTTGAAGACCGAGTCCGGGCGTCCCACGCCCGCCGACCACGAACTGCTCGCGCTGGCCCTGGAGGTGTGCCCCGGCTTCGCCCCCGGTGAGGTCGTCTACCGCAGCCGCACCTCGCTGGTGGTCGGCGGCTCACTGGACGGCGTCGACGTGCTGGCCAAGGTGCGCACGCCCGACTGGCGCCGCCAGTGCCTCCGCGAGATCGACACGTACGACCTGTTCGACACGGTGCCCCCGCCGGTGCCGGTGCCGCGGCGTTTCGCCTCCGACAAGGAGCGCGCGGTACTCGTCATGGAGCGGCTGCCGGGCGAGGTGCTGGCGCCGGACCGGTTCCCCGCCACCCCCGTCTCCCACGAGGACCTGACCGGGGTGCTGGACGCCGTGGAGCGGCTGCGGCACTGGCAGCCGGACGCCGCCCGGGCCTGGGCGGTGGACTACCGGCGCATGCTGGACGGAGTGCACGCGCAGGGCGTGCTCGACGACGCCCACTGGGCGGCACTCCTCAGGCTCCTCGACCTGTCCGGCCCGCCGCGGGAGTTCGGGCACGGTGACCTGGTGCTCGCCAACGTGGTCCGCAGCCGGGGCCGGCAGGTCCTGATCGACTGGGCGAGCAGCGCCCTGTACCTGCCCTGCCTCGACCTGGCCCAGCTGTGGATGCTCCTGGGCGACGTCCCCGGGGCCCGGGCGCGGATCGAGGTGGAGGTGGCGGAGCGCGCCGACGCACGGGACGGGATGATGCCCTTCCTGCTGAACCTGACGCTGCTGCTGTACCGCGAGCGGCGCGCCCACCAGCGGTTCACGGACGACGCGTCGCGGGCCCGTGCGGTACGGCTCGACGCGGCGTGGGAGCTGACCCGGCACCGCGTCGGGCAGTGCCTGGCGACGGACGGCTGACCGGCCGGCGCGGAGCACGGCGCACACCCCGAACGGGCCTCCCGGCTGTACACCGGGAGGCCCGTTCGGGGTGTGGGTGACGCGGTGGCCGACGCTGTGGGTGCGGCCTACCGGATGAGCAGCTGGTGGCTGGCGAGCTCACGGTAGAGCGGGCTGCTGCCGGTCAGTTCCTCGTGCCGGCCCGCGGCGACGACCTCACCGTGCTCGAGGACGACGATCTGGTCGCTGTCCACGACGGTGGAGAGCCGGTGGGCGACCACGAGCAGCGTACGGTCGGCGCTGACCGCGCCGATGGCATGCCGCATGAGGGCCTCGTTGCGGGCGTCGAGGTTGCTGGTCGCCTCGTCGAGCAGCATGATCGGCGGCGCGGCCAGGAAGGTACGGGCCAGGGCGAGGCGCTGCCGCTCGCCACCGGACAGCAGGACGCCGCCCTCGCCGACCTGGGTGTCGAGACCGAGCGGCGCCCGCTCGATGACGCTCAGGAGGTTGACCGAGCGCAGCACCTCCCGCATGTCCTCGTCGGTGGCGTCGGGTGAGGCGAGCGACAGGTTGTCGCGGACGGTGCCGGCGAGGACCGGCGCCGACTGCTCCACGTAGCCGAGGCGGCGGCGCAGTTCGCGGCGGGGCAGATCGCGTACGTCCGTGCCGCCGACCCGTACGACACCGGAGGTGGCGTCGTAGAACCGTTCCACCAGCGACAGCAGGGTGGACTTGCCCGCTCCGGAGGGGCCGACCAGCGCGGTGCGGGTACCGCGGGGGACGGCGAGGGACACGTCCCGCAGGACGGGGTCGCCGCCGGCGTAGCCGAAGCCGACCCCCTCGAACTCGATCGCGTGCGGCGGCCCGGTCCCGGCGTCCGGGCCGGGCCGGGTCCGTTCCCGTACCGAGAGCACGCCGCCGGACGCGGGCGGCGGGGCACCGGCGGCGGTGTCGGTCTCCTGCGGCAGGTCCACCATCTCCTCGATGCGCTGGAGGGCGCCGAGCCCCGACTGGAGCCGGGAGTAGGCGGTCAGCGCGCGGCCGAGCGGGAACCAGAGCATGAACAGGAACAGCACGAAGGCGACCATGTCGCCGACCTGGATGGCGCCGCTGGCCACGCGGGCGCCGCCGAGGCCGAGGACGACGAGGAAGGCCACCTGAATGGTCGTCGACGTGATCGGGTTGATCATCGCCTGGAGCCGGGCGATGCGCATGCCCGCGTCGTAGGCCTGCTTGGCGTACCCGTCGACGGCGTGCCCCTCGCGCTCCTCGGCGCCGCTGGCACGGATCGTGCGGACCGCGGAGATCGCGCGTTCGACGGCGGACGTCATCTCGCCGATGCGGTCCTGGGCCTGCCGGGACGCGCCGCGCACCCTTCGGGAGAGGCCGACCACCGCGAGGACGCCGAGGCCGAGGCCGAGGGCCGTGGCCGCGAACAGGGTGGGGTCGATCAGGCACATCATGACCGCGGAGCCGCCGACCATGACGACGTTGGTCACGGTGTCGAACAGGCCGGAGGTGACCACCGCGCGCAGCATCGTGGTGTCGGCGCCGACACGGGAGAGCATGTCCCCCGTGCGGCGCTGGTCGTACTCGGCGATGGGCAGCCTGAGCAGCCGGGCCACCAGCCGGCGGCGGGCGGTCAGCACGAGGCCCTCGGCGGCTCGCTGGAGCAGGTAGTCACGGACCCCGCCGAGCACGGCCACCACGACCAGGACGCCGATGAGCAGGGCCACCAGCCCGCCCACCGGCCGGTCCGCCTCGATGTCGGTCAGCACGTCCCGGGTCAGCACCGGCTGGCTGAGGGTGAGGAGGGTGACCACCAGGGAGAGCACCGCCACGATCCCCAGCGTCGGCCAGTAGCCCTGGAGATACGGGAGCAGGGAGCGCAGTCCGACCTTCCGGGCCGGCCGGGCGGGCGGCCCGGGCTCCGGCGCCTTCTCGGCCCCGGCACCCGGGGTGGGCGGTCGCTCCCTGGTCTGCGTACTCGTCATCGGACTCCTACTCCTGTTTCACTGCTGGGGCTTCGCCGGTCAGGCGGTCTGCGGCGCGTCTCCGAGTACGTAGCCGTCGGCCGGGCGCATCGCGCGGGAGCGGCGCAGGTCGGTCATCACGAAGGTGCGCTGCAGCCAGCGGTCGGTGCCGTCGTAGCGGGGGGTGAACTCGGTGCGGCCGTGGACGGTGACGCGGTTGTCGACGATGGCCAGCTCGCCCGGGACCAGGCGGTGGGTGGCCGCGGTAGCGTCGAAGCGGGCCTGCAACTCCCGCAGGGCCTCGGCGGCGCGTTCGGTGACCGGCTCGGTGGCCGCCAGGTCGACCCGGATGTCGGGGTCCGACGGGTCGCCGAGGAGTACCGGACCGGGCGGCTCCTGGGACCCGTCCAGGTGGAAGGAAGGCGGGGGCGCGGTGATGAACTCCGGAGCCCACAGGGCGTCGAGACACCGGTCGGAGAGCAGCGGCAGCACCTGGCGGACGCAGGCGGTGCGCAGCCCCGCCCGGCCCGTGGGGTCGGCCCTCAGGCACAGCAGCATCACGAAGTCGGGGCGGTGTTCGTGGAAGGCGTTCTCGTTGTGGAACGTGAGCAGCGTCGAGCCGGCGTTGCCCTGGAACTCCTCCATGCCCGGGACGGGTACGACGTCCTGGACGAGTGCCCCGCCCTTCTCCGGCCGGAACGCGCCGGGGTCACCCAGTCCGCAGGCGATCATCAGCAGGACGGCGGCGCCCAGCGAGGGCTCACGCTGCACGGAGCCGTTGACACTCGGGGTCGACGGCAGTCCCATGGAATCGACGGGCAGTCCACGCAGGACCATCGCGCCGCCGGGGCCCGAATCACGGCGGAATCCGGAAAGGGCCCTGCGCAGGGCCACCGGCAATTCGTGCCAGGAATTCCTGGCGGCTTCCACCCATTCGGCGTCGTCGGGGCGTCCTGTCGCCTGTGTGGCGAGCTTCCAGGCTATTTCCTCGGTCATTTCCGCGTCCGACTGATCCAGCGTCACGTCGTAACGCGGCGCCGACCGAGCGGCGTTCGCAGCCATTGTCAGAGCCTCCGTCCACAGTCCTTTTGTGTGCACTCGGGACGCTATGGCGCCGTGTTATCGGCCGCGTATCGAGTGAGCATGAGCGGAAATCCCGCCGCGGGGTGTTTCCGGGCGGAAGTGGGTCCGGGTCAGTCCCTCAGCTCGGCCAGGTCGAGGAGCAGCTGCTTGACCTCCGTCGCGGCGACGGCGTCCGGAACCCGGGCCCGCGGGTCGGAGACGAGCAGCACGGGGGCGTCGCGGGGATCGGCGGGCAGCCGCCCGTGGCTGCCGCGCACCCGGGAGGGGTCCAGGGAGATCACGTTCATGGTGTAGCGCAGGCCGAGCTTCTTGCGGGCCAGAGCAGCCGCCGCCCGGATCCTGGCCGTCGGGTCGTCGTGGTCGAAGTTCAGCTCGGCCGGGTCGTAGCCGGGCTTGCGGTGGATCTCCACGGTGCGGGCGAAGTCCGGGGCCCGGGCGTCGTCCAGCCAGTAGTAGTAGGTGAACCAGGCCTCGGGCGCGGCGACCGCGACGAGTTCGCCGGCCCGCTCGTGGTCGAGGCCGTACTCCTTCTTCCCGGTCTCGTCGAGCACCTCGGCCACCCCGTCGAGGCCGTGCAGCAGCTCGGCGACGCGGGGCCGGTCGGCCGGGTCGCGTACGTAGACGTGCGCCACCTGGTGGTCGGCGACGGCGAAGGCCCGGGACGTCCACGGGTCCAGGTACTCCATGCCGTCCTGGGTGTGCACGGCCAGCAGACCGGCCCGCCGCAGCGCCCGGTTGACGTGGACCGGCCTGCTCACGGGGGTGATGCCGTACTCGCTCAGCACCACCACGGTGACGCCGTCGCGGCGCGCCTCGTCGATCAGCGGTGCCAGGGTCCGGTCCAGCTCGGCGGCGGCACGGCGGGCCCGGCGGCTGTGCGGCCCGTACCGCTGGAGGTCGTAGTCGAGGTGCGGCACGTAGACGAGGTTCAGGTCGGGCCGGTGGGTGCGCTGCAGGTGGCGGGCGGCGCCGACGATCCAGCGGGAGGAGACGATGTCCGCCGTGGGGCCCCAGTAGTGGAAGAGCGGGAAACGCCCGAGCCGTCCGGTCAGCTCCTCGTGGAGGGAGGCCGGGTGGGTGTAGCAGTCGGGCTCCTTGCGGCCGTCGGCGTAGTAGACCGGCCTCGGGGTCACGGTCCAGTCGACGTCGGCGCCCATGGCGTACCACCAGCAGACGTTGGCGACGGTGTACCCGGGCCGCAGCGCGCGGGCCGCCTGCCACAGCTTCTCCCCGCCGACGAGCCGGTTGTGCTGCCGCCACAGCAGCACCTCGCCCAGTTCGCGGAAGTACCAGCCGTTGCCGACGACTCCGTGGTCCGCGGGCGGTCGCCCGGTCAGCAGCGTGGACTGCACCGAGCAGGTGACCGCGGGCAGCACGGTGTCCAGGCGTGCCCCGGTGCCGTGGTCGCGGAGCGCCGCGAGGCGGGGCATGTGGGCCAGCAGCCGCGGGGTGAGCCCCACGACGTCCAGCACGAGCAGGCGCTTCACGGTGTGCTCTCCTCCGTCAGGCCGAGGGCGGTCAGGGTGTCGCGGGTCCAGGCGAGTTCACCGGCGATGCCGTCGACCAGCTCTCGGTCGGCGAGGCCGCGGCCGGCGGGCGCGCCGGGCAGCACCGGCCACGTGTACGTCTCGGCCTCCACGTGGTCGGTGAGCGCGGCCGGGCCGCCGAGCAGCGTGGTCAGCGCCGCCACCAGTTCGGGACGGGTGCTGCGCAGGGGTGGCGGCAGGTCGCGCTGTACGGGCACGTGGTAGTGGATGCGCCACGGCGCGTCGCCGGACAGCGCGCCGCCGAGCGCCTCGGGCAGGTCGTCGGCGGCCAGGGGGCCGCCCGGTGCCGCCTGCCGGGTCTGGTGGAGGAACCGCCGCTCGGCGAAGTCCGCCAGCGCGGCGCGTGCGGCCGGATCGGCCGGCCGGTCGGCGTGCACCGCGCAGGACGCCTGGGTCTTGACGACGGGCAGTGCCCCGGCGAGCCGGGTGAGCGCGGGGCCGGGCTCCTCGAAGGCCACGGCGAGGTGGCAGGTGTCCACACAGGCCCCCAGCCACGTGTGGTCCGCGTCCGCGAGCCACTCCACTGCCTGGCCGGTCGTCTCGATCAGGCAGCCCGGCTCGGGTTCGAACCCCACCCGCACGGTGCGCCCGGTGGCCGCGGCTACGCCGGCGAGGCCCTCGGCCAGCAGGTCGAGGTGGCGCCGGGCGAGGTCGTGGCGGTGCGGCGACCACGGTTCGCGCCAGGCCAGCGGCAGGGTGGAGACGGAGCCGCGGACGGCGTCGGACGGCAGCAGTTCCGCGAGGACGCGGGCGCAGGCCAGGGTGTGGTCGAGGCGGGGACGCTCCGTCCAGTCGGGCCGGTACACGCTCTTCTTGACGATCGGGGCGTGAAAGCCCGTGTAGGGGAAGGCGTTGAGGGTGACGACCTCGATGCCGCGCAGGACCAGCTCCTTGCGGAGCAGGTCGAGCGCGGACCGGTCCGCGGCGAGCGCCGTCACGACCGGCGCGGCCAGCCACAGGCCCAGGCCGATCCGGTCGGCGCCGAGCCGCTCGCGCACCGGCTCCCCGTAGCGGGCCAGCTGGGCGATGACGCCGTCGAGGTCCTCCGCCGCGTGGACGTTGGTGCAGTAGGCCAGGTGGACGGTGGTGCCGTCGGGGTGCCTCAGTCGCACGTTCCGCTACCTCTGCCCTCGGTGGATCGAGCTGCCCTCGAACTCGGCGGGTGTTCCTCCGGGTCCGTCGGGGCCATCGGGGCCATCAGGGCCGTCGCGGCCGTCGGGCCCGTCGAGTTCGAGGCGTCCGCTCTGGCCGTAGAAGGCGACCGGGTTGCGCCACAGCACCTGGTCGACGTCGTCCTCGCCGAACCCGGCGGCGAGCATGGCGTCGGCGGTGCGCCGGGTCTTCAGCGGGTCGCTGCGGCCCCAGTCCGCGGCGGAGTTGACGAGGATCCGCTCGGTGCCGTACTCGCGCAGCAGCGCGACCATGCGGTCCTCGCTCATCTTGGTCTCGGGATAGATCGAGAAGCCCATCCAGCAGCCGCTGTCCGCGACGTCGCGGACCGTCACCTCGTTGAGGTGGTCCACGACGACCCGGCCGGGGTCGGTGCCGGACTCGCGGATCACGTCGAGGGTGCGGCGGGTGCCGTTGGCCTTGTCACGGTGCGGGGTGTGCACCAGGACGGGCAGTTCATGGCGGTCGGCGAGCTCCAGCTGCACCGAGAACGCCTTGTCCTCCTGCGGCGTCATGGAGTCGTAGCCGACCTCGCCGACCGCCACCACCCGGTCCCTGACCAGGTAACCGGGCAGTACGTCCAGCACGCCGGCCAGACGGGGGTCGTTGGCCTCCTTGGGGTTCAGGGCCAGCGCGCAGTGGTGCCGGATGCCGAACTGCTCGGCACGGTAGGGCTCCCAGCCGAGGAGCGAGTCGAAGTAGTCGGTGAACGAGCCGACCCCGGTGCGCGGCTGCCCCAGCCAGAAGGCGGGCTCGACCAGCGCCCGGACTCCGGCGGCGGCCATCGCCTCGTAGTCGTCGGTGGTGCGGGACGTCATGTGGATGTGCGGGTCGAAGATGCGCGTCACGCCGTGACCTCCGTGGATACGGGGTGGGTGTGCAGGTACTCGATGACGTCGGGCGGGACCGGCCGGCCCGCGGCGCGCCGCTCGGCGGCGAAGTCGGCCATCATCCGGGCGAGTTCGGAGTCCGCGCGTTCGCCGACACCCGCCACCCGGTCCAGGGGGACGCCGACGAACACGCACTTGAGCACGGCCTGCCGGTAGGCGGGAGCGTCGAGCCGGCGAGCCCCGTACGGGCCCAGGGCGGCGGCGATCAGCCGGAGGTCGTTGGACCGGACCGCGTCCTCGACCAGCGGCAGCCCACGGTCACCGAGGCCGCCGACGGCCGCCAGCAGCTCCAGCGACCGCAGCACGGCCCGCCGTTCGGGCCCGCCCCCGGCGCGGTACAGACGCGACACGACGGCCGCCAGCTCGTCACCGCGCACGGGAAGCGCGGCCAGCAACAGCGTGCGGACGGCGTCGTCCACGCTCCACGCGGGCCCCGCCAGCGGACCGAGGCGCAGGGCGGCACGTCCGCAACGACGCGCGGCGACCGCGAAGAGCCCGTCGACGTCCCCCGGTTCGCTCCGCACGGCTTCACACGCCCGCCCCAGCCATTCGGCGGCGGACGCGGGAAGGGCGGCGGCGAGTACGGCGGGGAGAGGGGTGGTCACGGGGGCGACGGGGGCGACGGCAACGTCGGCGGCGTTGGCGGCGGCATTGGCGTTGGCGGCGTTGGCGGCGGCGTTCACGCGGCCGCTCCCCGTGCCGTGTCGCGGGCCCGGGCTTCGGCCGCGCGCAGGAAGTCCAGGGAGCGCCGGGCGACCTCCGGGGCGGCGTGGCTGTGCCGGGGCAGTTCCACCGAGACCAGCCCGCGGTAGCCGGTGCCGGCCAGGGCGGACAGCACGGGCGGGAAGTCGATCTCTCCGCTGCCGAACTCCAGGTGTTCGTGGACGCCCCGGCGCATGTCCTCGATCTGCACGTTGACGAGCCGGTCCGCACAGCGCCGTACGCAGTCGGCCACCGGCTCCGGTTCCAGGCAGCGGCAGTGCCCGATGTCCAGGGTGAGACCGAGCGTGCGCGGACCGCCGAGCCGGCCGTGCAGTTCGTCGTAGGCGTCGAGGGTGTCCACGAACATGCCGGGCTCGGGCTCGAAGCCCAGGGTGACCCCGGCCGCCGCGGCGGCCTCGACGACCGTGGCGCAGCCGGACAGCAGCCGGTCCCACACGATCTGCCGGGGGGTGTCGGCGGGAGCGGCGCCGCTCCAGAAGGACACGGACTCGGCGCCCAGGTCGGCGGCGATCCGGACGGCGCGCAGCAGGAGGTCGACCCGGCGCTCCGCCCCCTGGGCGGACATCAGCACCGGCTGGTGCTTGCGCCAGGGGTCCAGCACGTAGCGGCCGCCGGTCTCGACGACGACGGCGAGTCCGAGACGGTCGAGCCGCGCCGCGAGCCGCCGCAGCCGCCGCGCCAGGTCGCCGGCGAACGGATCGAGGTGCCGCGGGTCCAGGGTGAGTCCGACGCCCTCGTAGCCCAGGTCCGCGAGGACGGCCAGCGCGTCCTCCAGTGGGTGGTCGCCGAAACCGTTGGTGCCGTATCCGAACCTCGTGCCGGCGGTCATGTGGGGGACACCTTTCTGCCGAGACGGCGGGCCCACGGAAGCGCGCAGGCGAGCGCGGCGCCCACGGCGCCGCGCCCCGCGGTCGCGGTCAACGCCGCCTGCAACGGGATCAGCGCGTGGATGCCGGCGGCCACCGCCTGCCGGACGTGCGGCGCCGACGGGGCCCGGGCGGCGGTGATCTGGGCCGCCGAACCGCCGTACGCGTACACCGCCGTGAGCACCGCCGCGGACGCCCGGTCCGCGAGCGGCCGTCGGCGTCCGTGCAGGAGCACGGCCGCGCTGACCGCGCCGCCGACGGCCAGTGCCTGCCTGGGGACCGCACGCGGCGCGCCGCCGACCTCGTACCGGCTCAGCCGCGTGACCATGCCGGTGTGCAGACCGACCGTGGCCGCCGCGGGCAGGGCGCGGCGCAGTCCGCCGGGCCCCGCGCCGCCCAGCACGTTCAGCGCGCGGGCCGTCGCCATCGCCGCGGGGCCGGCCGGGGTGGACTTGAGCGCGAGGTCGTAGGCCCAGACGACGCCGGCCAGCGGCAGCGCCGTCACCAGGCCCCGGCGGCCGCGGGCGAGCACCGCGAGGCCGAGGCCCGCCGCGGTGAGGCCGCCGGCGACCACGCGGGCCGCGGCCGGGGTGACCGCACCGCTGGGGATGGGGCGTTCGGGCCGCTCGACCGCGTCGAGGTCACGGTCCGCGTAGTCGTTGAGTGCCATTCCCGCCCAGTACAGGCAGACCGAGGAGGCCACCATGCCGAGCAGGGCGGGGCGCAGCGGGAGCCGCGCCGCCGCCGCCCCGGCGACGACGTCCCCGGGCACGGACAGCGCGGCCGGAGCCCGGACCAGCCGGGCCAGGTCGCGCGCGCACGGCAGGGCCGCCCGCGGCAGGGAGCTCACGCCGAAGCCCCCGCCGTGCGGGCCCAGTCGACCAGGCGGGCGTACTGCGCCGCGAGGTCGTGCTCGGTGGTGCCGACCGGGTCCTTGAAGAAGAAGCCCAGTTCCGGCACCGGTCCGACGGCTCCGGTGCGGTGGGCGAGGGCCATGAACCGGGCCAGGTCCAGGACGAGCGGCGCGGCCAGCGAGGAGTCGCAGCCCTGCCACGTGAACTGCAGGGTCATCCGGGCCCCGAGGAAGCCCTCGAACGTCACGTGGTCCCAGGCGGTCTTCCACTCCCCCAGGTCGGGGACGTGGTGGATGTGCACGCCGCCCTCGACGGGCCGGCCGAGCTCCGCCTCGAGGACCAGTCCCTTGGAGGCGTTCTTGCTGACGACGCGCTCAGGGTCCGCCAGGGTGGCGCCGTCACCGCCGCCGAGCAGGTTCGTGCCGTGCCAGGAACGCACGCGCAGGGCCCGCCGGGCGAACATCGGCGCGAGCACCGACTTGACCAGGGTCTCCCCGGTCTTGCCGTCGCTGCCGGCATAGGGCAGGCGCTGCTCCCGGGCGAGGTCGTCCAGGGCGGGCAGGCGCGCCCCCGTCGACGGCGTGAAGTCGACGAAGGCGCAGCCGGCCCGCAGCGCCGCGTAGGCGTACAGGGAGCTGACGGGCAGCGGCCGCTCACCCCGGGACAGGGCCCCACGCAGCGCGGCCGCCGAGGCGTGGCCGGGGTGCGGTGCGGCGGGCGGCTGCGTGGAGGAGACGTTCACGACGACGACCCGGTCCAGGCCGAGACGTTCCCGGAACCCGGTGAGGTCGGCGACGAGTGCCTCGGCGGCCGCCGCCTGGTCGCCGGTCTCCGTCCCCGGTGGCGCGGGCCTGATCTCGGCGTCGGCCGTGTCGAGCTCCGCCGTCAGCACGCCGGGCAGACCGCGGGGGACGACGCCTGCCTCGGCGAGCTGTTCGGCCCGCTTGACCAGGCCCGTGTCGACGACGTCGTGGCCGCCGAACACCAGGTCGTCGAAGCCGGGCAGCGGCACGTCGTCGAAGGGCTCGAGCGCGCTCACACAGCCGGTGGCCGGCACCAGCCCCGCGCGCAGCGCGGCGGCGCCCACGACGGTCGTCGTGGCCACCGAGCCGCGGGCGCCCACCAACCAGATTCCGGTACGCATGTGTCTCCTCCCGGACGCGCGGCGTCCGTCAGCTCATGCCTTCGGGGAGCGGGTAGGACAGGAAGTCGCGGTCGAGGCGGCGCACGCCGCGCGGCAGCCACTTCGCCGCCTCGCGCGCCACGACCGCGCGGGGCAGCGGCTCCTTGACCTCCATCTGGGTGGGCTTGGCGATCGCCTGCAACGCCCAGGCCATGGCGTTGATCGGCGCCATCCGCTCCCAGCGGTGGCGGTCGATGTCCAGCAGCGTCATGGACCGCATGAAGATGAACCAGATGTGGTAGCCGGGGGGCGGGTTGCCGTTCATGGTGTGCACCGGGCGCTCCCGGCGCGGGTCGTAGAGCACGCCCTGCGCGAAGTCCGCGAAGGCGCCCACGATCCCGCGGCCGTAGGGCCGGTAGAAGGTGTCGAAGACGCCGAGTTGCGCCTTGGAGAGCACCTGGAGGGGGCCCTTGACGGGGGTGACGTACTCGATGAAGTTGTTCGGGTAGTCGCTGGTGGCCGCCATGGCCATCCAGGTGTCGAAGATGGCCCGCTCCCATTTGTCACCGAGCGCGGCGGCGATGTCGGTGAACGCCTGCTCCAGCTCCGGCCCCACGTTGTAGAGCGTGGTCTCGTCGAACTGGTACCAGAGCTCGTTGGCCCGGCGGTCGCCCAGCATGCCGGGCACGTCCGGGAAGTCGCCGCCGTGGCCGTGGTGCGTGGCAGGCCGCTCGGCGGCGCCGGCGGGTGCGGCGGTCAGCAGACCGCCGGCGCCGAGGCCGAGGGCCGCGGCGGTTCCGAGGGTGGTCGTCATCAGCCGTCGCCGGCCGAGGTCGTTGGACATCGGGTTCTCCTTGGTTCTCTCGCACGGACAGGGCTACGGAAGTACGGGTCGCGGGGTCACGGGTCGCGGATCGCGGAGTTGCGGGTCCCGGGTCGCGGAGTTGCGGGTCACGGAGTCACGGGTCGCGGAGTCGCGGACTTGCGGGTCGCGGACTTGCGGCAGCGAGGGCAGGGACGGCAGCGAGGGCGGGGAGGTCAGGGGCGGCAGATCAGCCTCGGCGTCGTGCCGCTGGATCCAGGACACGTCCTGGACGAGGGACGACATCGTGCCCGTGGACGCCTCACCGTCCTCGTCGGGCCGCAGCCGCTGGGAACCGCCGCCGCGGGACCCGAGCTGGACCCGGGTGGTGTGCGGCCTGCGGACGGCCTCGTAGGCGTCCAGCGCGGCCGCGATCCGCCGTCGGGCGGCCGGAGTCCCGGGCACGGTGCCGGTCGCCGCGTCGAGGCAGTGCGCGAGGACCGCCGCGTCCTCGACGGCCTGACTGACGCCCTGGCCGTGGTGGGGCAGCATCGGGTGGGCCGCGTCGCCGAGGAGGGTGACGGCGCCACTGCCCCAGCGCGCGAGCGGCTCACGGTCGTACAGCGCCCAGCGCCGTGCCTCCCGTACCGCGGCCACCAACGACTTGACGTCGGGGTTCCAGCCGTCGAAGACGGCGGCGAGCTCGTCCAGGTCGCCGGGTGCGCTCCAGGACTCCAGACGCCACCGCGGGTCGGGCACCACGGCCACGAAGGTGAGGAACTCCCCGCCGCGCACCGGATAGGCCAGCATGCGGGCGTCCGGCCCCGCCCACACCAGCAGGGTGTCGCCGGGCAGGCCGGGAACCTGGTCGCGGGCGACGATGCCCCGGAAGGCGCTCTGCCCGGAGAAGACCGCGGTGTCGGGTCCGGCGACCGTGCGGCGCACCACCGAGTGGGCGCCGTCGGCGCCGATGAGGACGTCGGCCTCGGCGGTGGTGCCGTCGGCGAACTCCAGCCGGACCTCGCGTTCGGTCCCGGTGAACCGCTCGAGCCGGTTTCCCACCCGCACGACGCCGGACGGCAGCGACTCGGCGAGCATCGTGTGCAGATCGGCACGGTGGATCGTGTAGTAGGGCGCCCCGAACTCGGCGAGCCACTCCTCGCCCATCGGCTGACGCACCAGGGCGGCCCCGTCCGACCAGCCCCGCACCTCCATCCCCGAGGGCCGTACGCCATGGGTGCGCAGCCGCCCGCCCAGGCCCCAGCGCTCCAGGATGCGGCTGCCGTTGGGGCCCAGGTGCATGCCCACGCCCGCCTCTTTGAGTTCCGGCGCCTGCTCGTGGACGCGTACCTCGTGGCCTTTTCTGGTCAGGGCGAGGGCGGCGGCGAGGCCGCCGATGCCCCCTCCGACGATTGCGATCCGCAGCTTCGGCACCACGTTGTCCCTTCGTGTCGGTGGAGTCGGCCACGTCCTGGCGGTGGGGTCAGCTCCGCAGTTCCTGGACGGGTTCCGCACCCGACCAGATGACGGCGGCGGAGCCCCAGGTGAGGCCGCCGCCGAAGGCGGTCAGCAGCAGCCGGTCCCCGGAGCCGACACGTCCTTCGGCGGCGGCGTCGGCCAGTGCGAGGGGGATGGAGGCGGCGGCGGTGTTGGCCACGTCCGCGATGTTCGACACGACGCGCTCCGGGGGCAGGCCGAGGCGCTTCGCCACCGACCTGAGGATGCGGATGTTCGCCTGGTGCCCGACGAAGGCGTCGACGTCCGCCAGGTCCCACCCGGCCTTCCCCGCGACGGAACGCGCGGATTCCGTCATGGTGGTCACCGCGCGGGCGTAGACGTCGCTGCCCCGCATGGTGAGGTGGTCGCCGTCCGGGGGGATGGTGATCAGGTCGTCGCCGGTGCCGTCGCTGCCGAGTTCCGTGTGCAGCACCGCGCCCGGCTCACTGGTCCGGCCGCGCTCCAGGAGCACGGCGCCCGCTCCGTCGCCGAACACGACGGCCGTGGCCCGGTCGCCGGGGTCCACGATCGAGGAGTAGACGTCCGCGCCGATGACCAGGGCCCGCTCGCAGGTGCCCGCGGTGATCATCGAGTCGGCCACGGCCAGCCCGTAGACGAACCCGGAGCACACGGCGGACAGGTCGAAGGCGGCGGACCGCAGGCCCAGCCGCGACGCCACCCGAGGGGCGGTGGCCGGGCAGCGCCGGTCCGGGGTCGTGGTCGCGAGCAGGACGAGGTCGCAGTCGTCCCGTCCGGCGGACTTCAGGGCGGCCGCCCCGGCGGCCACGGCGAGGTCCCCCGTGCCGGTCCGGTCGGAGACCCGGCGGCGACGTTCGATGCCGGTACGGCTGTGGATCCAGGCGTGGTCCGTGTCGAGGTGCCGTGACACCTCGTCGTTGGTGATCACGGTCTCCGGCAGGCAGGTGCCCAGGCCGGTGACGACCGCACCGACCCGGTCGTGGGCGGTCATGGAGGGCGCGGTCATGGAGGGCGCGGTCATGGACGGCCCCCTCCCCGCGAGGCCCCGGACCACGCCGCCGCGGGGGCGGCCCCGGCGTGGGCCATGGCCGCGTGGCGTTCGGCGAAGTCCGGGTGGGCGATGGGCGCGGTGACGAGTTCCTCGGGTACGGCCAGCTCCCGCAGCAGCGCGTCGTCGTCCAGGGACGCGCCGGCCGCCTCGTGGCGGGCCGCCTCGAACCGCAGCACCGCTTCCTGGTCGAGGATTCCGGCCCGCAGGCCGGCGAGGGCGTGTTCCAGCACGCAGGCCGCCGCGTACTGCCCCAGCAGCCGCTCGGCGAGCGGGGTCGCGGCGTGGGCCGCCCAGTGGCCGAGCGCGAGCGTCTGGTGGACGGCGCGGGTCCACTGGGCACTGGCCTCGCCCGCGCCGTCCCGTTCCACGCGGTCGAGCAGGGTGTTGCAGAGGGTTCGCAGCACGCGGGCGGCGTCCAGCCGCGCGGCCGGGGCGACCGCCTCGTCGAGCACGGCGTCGAAGTCCGCGCGGTGGCGCAGGGCGAACCGGGTCGCCTGGTAGCCGAGGACGGTGTTGTCCCCGCCGAAGGTGACGGCGATCTCGTAGTCGTGCAGCAGCGGGGCGATCTGGTTCGCGTCGTGGTAGCCGAGCCCGCCGCACAGCTCCCGCGTCTCGGCGAGGGTGTGCCGGGCGTCGCCGGTGCAGCCGGACTTCCCGCAGGAGATCAGGGCATGCAGCACCTGGTCGCGGGCCGGCGCCCGCTGTGCGCTGCGGGCCACGGCGATGTCGGACAGCGCCGCCATGGCGTGCCGGGCGGCCAGCGAACGGCCCACGGCGGCCGACAGCCGCATACGGTAGTGCTCGTGGCCGAGCAGCGGCCTGCCGAAGGTCTCCTTGACGGCCGCGAAACGGGTGGTGATCGCGCAGGCGAGCAGCTGCGCGTACGCCGCCCCCACCGACGGGAAGAGCCGCTCGTGGGTGAAGGTGGCCAGGCACTCCTCGAACCGCCGGTGACGCGGCAGCGGGGACCGGTACGTGCCGTCCGCGTCGATCGACGCCCAGCGGTTCATCAGGGCGGACAGCGGGAGCCGGTAGTCCGTGAAGGTCAGTACGCCGGTCTGGTTGGCGGTGACGCCGCCCTTCGGCTCCGCCCGTCCGATGCGCACGCCGGGCAGCACCGTGCCGTCCTCGCGCAGCGGGACCCGCAGCCAGTGATGCCCCTCGTCCCGCCCGCCGACCACCAGCCGGCTCAGCACCATGGCCACGTCGCCGGTGTGCAGGCTGTTGCCGGTCCACACCTTGCTGTCGGCGGGCCCGGGCGTGTTCAGGACCAGGCTCCGCTCGTGCGGGTCGTACGCCGCCGTGGTCCGCACCTGCTTCAGGTCCGAACCGGCGAGCAGCTCGGAACCGGCGAAGCAGTACGTCCTGTCCATCGTGTCGATCTCGGGCGCCCAGGCGTCCAGTTGCTCCGGACCACCGTGGCTGAGCAGCGCGTCGCCCGCGATCTGGTGCGAGACCAGGACGTTGAGCAGGGACAGGTCGTACGCGCCGATCCAGCCCATGGTGCGGAGGAACTCGGGGAAGCGGGCGCTGTCGCCCCGGCCCAGCCAGAGTGAGTTCGCCGCGAACCCGGCGCCGTTGAGAAGCCGCGCCCGGCGCAGCGTCAGCAGGCTGTAGTCGAGAACGCTCAGGCCGTCCGGTCTGATCGTGGCGAATTCGGGCCCGGACAGGACACGGACCAGCTCTTCTTCGCGTTGCGTCATGGACTCTCCAGGATGGTTCGCACGGTCCGTGGCTGGGTGGCTGGGTGGTCGCGTGGCCGCGTGCTCTGGTGGCCGCGTGCTCTCGTGGCCGCGTGCTCTCGTGGCCGCGTGCTCTGGTGGCCGCGTGCTCTGGTGGCCGCGCCGGTCAGGCGTCCAGCACCAGCGCGCAGTTGCTGCCCCCGAAGCCGAAGGACGTGCTCACCGCGACGTTCCCGCCGTGGCGGCGCGCGCTGCCGAGGACCAGATCCAGTTCGGGCAGGTCGGGGTCGGCCCGCTCGGTGTGCGCGATGGGCGGCAGGGTGCCCTCGCGCAGGCTGCGCAGGGTCAGCACGGCCTCGATGGCGCCGGCCGCGCCGAGGGTGTGACCGAGCAGCCCCTTGTTCGCTGTGACGGACGGGCGGTGGGGGAAGAGGCGGGCGATGAGCCGGGCCTCCGTCTGGTCGTTCTGCGGTGTCGAGGTGCCGTGGGCGTTGACGGTCGTGACGTCCCGCACCGACATGCGCGCGGCGGCCAGCGCCTGTTCGATCGCGGCCGCGGCACCCGCTCCGTCGGGGCGGGGGGCCGTGGGGTGGTGGGCGTCCGAGGTGTCGGCGTGGCCGAGGAGCCGGCCGAGCACGTCGGCGCCGCGGGCGCGGGCCTTGGCCGGCTTCTCCATGACGACGGCCGCGGCACCCTCCGAGATCACGAAGCCGTCCCGGTCGGCGGCGAACGGCCGGGACGCGTCGGGCCCCTTCTGCTCGGAGAGCGCACCCATGCGGGCGAACCCCGAGACGACGAGGGGGGTGACGGCCGCGTCCGTGCCGCAGGCGATCACCGTGTCGCAGACACCGGCGTCCAGCAGCGTCTTGCCCAGACCGAACGCCGAGGCACCCGACGCACAGGCGGCCGCCACCGTGTGGCTGGGCCCGGTGATCCCGTACCGCGCGCCGAGGGCACCGGCCGCCATGTTGATCAGGGACCGCGGATGCAGATACGGCGAGACCATCGAGGGCCCGTGCCGGTCCAGCCGCCGGTGCTGCTCGTCGTGCGTGGTCACCCCGCCGAAGGCGCTGCCCACCACGATCCCGACCCGGCTGCCGTCCCAGGTGCCGGGGTCGAGCCGCGACTGCGCCAGCGCCTCGTCCACGGCGGCCAGGGCGAAGCGGATGAACGGGTCGGTGCGGGCGGTGCCGCGCCCGCTCAGCCGGCCCGGCGGCAGGGGAGGCACCCGCAGGCTGTGCCACGCGCCGGTGCCGGCCAGCGGCTCCGGATCACCGGATTCCAGGGACCCGGCCGCACACAGCGCTGTCCAGGTGGAGTCGGCATCGGTGCCGGCCGGGGTCACCAGTCCGGCACCGGTGATGGCGGCGGGCCCCTCGATCACGCCGCTTCCAGACCCGCGTCGGCCAGCGAGACGACTTCCCCCACCGTGAGGTCCGCGATCCGCGTCTCCTCGCCGCCGAGGTCCACACCCGTCTCTTCCTTGATCCGGACGATCAGCTCGGCGACGGCGAGGGAGTCCAGTTCGAGGTCCCGCAGCAGAGCGCTGTCCGTGATCTCCTCGGGGTCCACTTCCAGGTCGTCGGCCAGGATCCCGTGCACAACCGTCTTGGGGTCCGTACTCATGGCGTTCACCTCTGGGGCTCAGGTTGGGGCTCAGGATTGATTCGGCACCTCGAAACGAGATCGGCTCCACTGTGCTGGCGCCGGATATGGGGCACCTATCGCGCCGTTATCAGCCGGGAGCCGGCGAAAGGAGACCCGGGCGAGAGCGCGCCGCCACCCACCACGGACAACACCGCGAACAGGTGTCCCAGCAGCCCCGGGGCGATGTCGCCCCTCAGCACCCTCCACACGGCGATCGAGTCGGCGGCGCCCCACCCTCACCGACACCCGTCCGAGCGCCGATCCGGTACCCTGTGGACCGAGCGCTCTGGCAGCGCTGCGGCACACTGCCGGGCCTCTGCCCGGCACGAGCCGCAGCCGCCGGTCCCGGGCGCTCAGGGATTGACGAAGCCTGGCCAGGAGCAGCTCACCGCACTCCGAACAAGGTTTCGCCCAAGCCCCGCCTTCGTAGCTCAGGGGATAGAGCACCGCTCTCCTAAAGCGGGTGTCGCAGGTTCGAATCCTGCCGGGGGCACAGCCAGAAGGGCCAGCTCAGGAGGGGGTTCCTCCCTGACTGGCCCTTCCTCGTTTGGACGGCCGCCTCGTTCACCGGGTCCAGGGCCGAAGTGACCTCGTCAAGCAGCACGATCGGCGCGTCCTTCAGCGGCGCGCGGGTGATCGAGACGCGCTGCCGCTCGCCGCCCGACAGCAGCGCCCCGCCCTCGCTCACGTCCGCCGACCAGCCGCCGGGCATCCGCTCGATCACCTCGTCGAGACGGGCCGCGACGGCGGCCCGTACCTCGGCGTCGGTGGCGTCCGGGCGGCCGAGGCGCACGTTCCCTCGGGTACGGACAGCTTCGCTCAGTCGGCGACCGCCCGGTCGCCGTGCTGGAAGGTGACCGCGTCGAACACGACGTCATGACCAGCCGGTTCGCGCGGCGCGCGAGGCTCCGGCAGCGGCTTGGTGTTGAGGACCTCGTCGAGGCGGGTGAGTTCGGCGCGGGCGGCCCGGATGCCGGCACTCGTCTCGGCCAGGGACAGCAGCGGGGCGGCGCGGCGGGCGGCGGTCACCCTGCCGCCCGGTGACCGCGGTGCGGTGCCGCACCGGCACCTCGGGCCGCCTTCCGGGAGTACCCCGGAGCGAGATCCTCTTCGAGCCGGAGGGGCGGCCGCCCAGGGTGCCCGATACCGGTGACGCCCTGTTGGAGACCCGCGGTGAGTGATGCACCACCAGGCGCCGACACCCTTCCGGACGCGCAGCCGCAGCTGTGATCACCAGCCCGCGCCACCGGATGCCCCGGTTCGGACCGGCGCACGTCTTGGCCAACTGAGGGTCACTGAGTCGGAGTTGGTCTTTTGGGATTAGATGACCGGCCTGATTACACGGGTGAAAGATGGGTAGGTGCCGCAGCCAAGCCGTCGATCCGAAGACGAACAGGATCCGTCATTGTCTGCCTCAGCGTCCGCGTTCCGGGACCATGACGACTTCGCCGTGTACGTCGAGCGATACGGTCCCCGTCTTCTGCTGTGGATCTGGGACCGGGCGGAGGGTGTGCCGGGGCAGCAGGTCTCCTGCGCGGAGTTCGGCTCTTCGCAGAGCATCCCCATGAGCGCGGTCCGGGTCATCGTCGACCATCTGAGCGCCGAGGAGCTGATCAGTTCCCACGACGGACACGGCACGGACACGCGTGCTCCCCTGGTGTCGCTCCGGTCCGCCGGGGCGGAGCGGGCTCGCCGGCTGCAGGCCCTGCGCGCGAACTCGGCGCAGCGAGGCCGTCACGCGGCACGCGCCGTACTGCACTGGATACACGCCAACCCGCACCGGCAGCCCCTGCGGATCAGCGGATTCCTCGATTCACCGGACGTCTTCTTCCTCGGTGAACCCCTCTCCCGCAGCGAGGTGGCCCGTGCCCTCACCTACCTGGCCAACGAGGACCTGATCACCTGTGAGGGGCCGCCGTTCCACAACGACGTCGGCTCACACGTGGCGCTCACCTCGCAGGGCGAGAGTGCCGTGCTCAGCGGCGCGTCCGACATCGTCGCGTATGCGGCCCAGCAGCGCGAGCGCCGTCGGCCCGTCCAGGGCACCCACATAGTGGCCGAGAGAATCGGGCACATCATCCAGGGCGACTCCGACAGCAGCGTGCACAACAGCATCGAGGTGCACACCGCACTGGCGCCCGCCGACCTCGCCCGGCTCATCACCGAGCTGGTACCCGGACTCGACCTGGACCCGGAGTCCCGCGCGGCCCTGCTGCGCAGCGCGGATGCGCTGGCGCGCGGCGACGGCGCGGGCGAGGACGCTGACGGCAGTAGTCCTCGGCCCGACCGGCAGCGCGGGCTCATGGAAGGGATGCGGCGGCTGCTGGGGGCCGCCCCCGACACGATCGGCAGACAGTTCCTGCTGGACGCCGTCGGCCAAGCCCTCGGGCGGCTGCTGGGAAGCTGAGCCACCCGGAGCACACGGAACCGGAGCACACGGAGCACCGGAGCACACGGAACCGGAGCACACGGAGCACCGGAGCACACAGGGCCGGAGCACACCGTACGACGACGGCACCCGGAAACAATGACAGAACGGGGGGAGAGGGATGCGGATGCCCTTGTACGGACGGGACCCCATCCTGCGCGCGTTGGTGCCCCGTCTGGTCGGTCTGGCCGCCGACCGGCGGGAGCTGGTTGCCAAGGAACACCGCGACGACCTCCCCGTGACGCTGCTGACCGGTCGGCACGGCATGGGCAGGACCGCGATCCTGGACTCCCTGGAGGACGCCTACCGCGGGCGCGTTCCGCTCGGCAGGGTCGATGCCGCCGAGATCGAACAGGTGCGGTGGTCCCGTGCCGCGGCGGCCAACACCTCGGCCGTGGTCGAGATCCTGGAGCGGCTGGTGTGCGAACTGGCTCCCACCGTCCCGGGCGCCGCGAGGCTGCGGTTCTCCCGTCTGCTGCCGGGACTGTTCGCCGTGTCCAGCTGGCACCGCGGCAACGAGGGCGAACAGTCACTGGCCCGCGACCGGATCGCGCGCCTCCTCGTGGCCTGCGGCCTGGAGAAGGGCGCGACCGATACGGACGGCACCGACTGGACGTACGACGTCAGCGAGCGCCTCGCCGACCCGGACCGGCGCCGGCACGACCTGGCTCCGGTCACCGAGGCGGTCGTCCAGCAGTACTTCAGCCGGCACACCCGTGGTCGCGTCGAACGGTTGGTGCACCAGTGGTACCAGAGCCGTCTGCCCGGCTCCGAGGACGGTGAGGCCGCCCTGATCCGACTGAGCCTGCGCTTCCACCAGGGCGGCGACTTCCAGCACGCGGTCGAACGCGTCCTGATCGCCTCGTTCCTCGAAGACCTCACCGACGCCCACGGCCGGTGGCAGCGGATCAACCGGACACCGCGGCCACTGGTCCTGCTGGACAACGTGCACACCGCAGCCGGGCAGCGCGTGCTCGACCTGCTGCTCGAACACCGTGCCGCGCCCGGTTCCGACACCCGCGACCCGCTGGTCGTCGTCGCGACCCGGCTGGGCGACGGCGCGGGACGCTACCCGGACGCGACGCACCGCGAACCGGCCGAGCTGGTCCATGCCTCGGGCTGGGAGCGCTCCGCCCCCGGTTCGCCGTCGGCGGGACTGCTCGTGATCCCCCTGACACCGCTGACCCGCGACGACCTGCTGCTGATGCTCGACCCGGCCGAGGGCCCGCTCCACCGCAATCTGCCGTCGGCTCTGCACGCCCTGACCCGGGGGCACCCGCAGGGCAGCAGGACGCTGTGCGAGGCGGTGGTCCGCGCCAGTGGACAACGCGACGTCGCACCCGAGGAGTTGCTCGACCTGCCGACCGAGGAGGGGCGCCCGGTCGCCGAGACGCTGCTGGAGCAGCTGATTCCGCAGCCCCAGCTGCGCGCCCATCTGCTGCAGCTCGCCCTGGCCCGCGACCGGACCGCCGCCCAGGCGCTGGTGCCGGCGTCCGCCCCGGCCGGTGACGGCCTCCCGGGTGCCGGGCTCTCGTCCGCCGCCCGGTATCTGGAGGAGGAGCACTGGACGGCCTGGGCCGACGGCGCCGCCCCCGCCCCGGGTTCACGGACGGACGGCACCACCCCCGCCACAGGTCTGCGGACGGACTCCCCCGCCACGGGTTTCGTCCCCGATCCGTTCCTGCGCGCCCTGCTGCTCCACGAGGCCCGTACGGCCTCCGCGGCGGCCCCGCCGGGACGGCGCTGGGGGGATCTGCACGCTCTTCTGCGCGGGCACCACGCGGCGCGGGGAGCCGGGCATGAGCCCGATGTGCTGCGCCACACCCTCGCGGCCGGGGACGCTGATCCGGTGGTGAGCGCGCTGACCGCGTACTTCGGCGACTGGGAGGCGGGCCGCTGGCTGGACACCGTCCGGTATGTGGCCGAGGCTCCCCGGCCCCCGGCGGACGGATGGACCGACGACCGCGCCGAGATCGCCCGCGGCGCCCATGACCACCGGCACGCCGAGGCCGACGACGTACGCAGGTCCGTCAACAGGCTGCTGCACGCGCTCTGGTATCTCTCCGAGACCTACGCGGAACCCCTGCCCGACCTGTGTGACGACCTCGGCTCCGAGCTGGCGTTCCTGTCGATGCGGCATCCCTCCGGGCGTGCCGTCCTCAACGAGGCCGCTCGGGCCTGGCCGGCCGCGGCACGCGAACGAAAGCCCTACCCGACGTACGGCTCTGCCCAGGACGGCGCCGGCCGAGACGAGGAGTGAGGACCGTGCTGAACCGTTTCAGGAACCGGGCTCTGGGGCCGGCCGACAAGGCCGTCGTCCTCGCGGTGGGTGTGGTGCTGCTCTCGGCGCTCGCCTTCGTGGTCGTACGGCTGCTGCCCGAGGAGTGCGGCAGCGGGCTGGAGGCAGCCGGGGGCGAGTGTGTGGGCGTCACTGCCGGAGTCCTGGAGGGCGATCCGGAGCTGGAGGGCCTGATACGCGCCGTGTCGGACGAGAACGCCCGGGTGGAGAAGGGCTGGACGGAACCGGAGAACGGGCAGGCCCGCGTCCCCTACGTGCGGGTCGCCCTCATGATGCCGTTCAGCACCGATGCCACCAGCGCCATGAGTACGGAGCAGATCGCCCGCGCACTGGCGGGTGCGCACGCCGCCCAACTGCGGGCCAACGCGCAGGCGGGGCCGCGCTACCAGCTGCTGCTGGCGAACGACGGCAAGGACCTGGACCAGTGGAAGCCCGTCGTCGACCGGCTCGCCGGGATGACCGACGACGACAGGGCGCCGCTGGTCGGCGTGTTCGGCATGCCAAGCAGCACTCCGGACACGCTCGCCGCGGCCACGGCGCTCTCCGCTCACCGGATCCCGGCGATCGGCCCCGTCCTCACCTCGACGACGATGGAGGCCGGATACCTCTTCAAGACCTCCCCGTCGAACGAGCTCTTCGCCCAGGCGCTGCGGGAGTACCTCGACGACCACCCGGGGAACGGAACGGGTTTCCTCGTCTCGGACCGGCGGCAGCAGGACAGCTACTCCGCCGACCTGCGGAAGGTCTTCCTGGCGCACTTCGGTGAGAAGTACGGACTGAAGCAACGCCAGGCGTCCTATCTGGGGCTGACCGGCGACGACGAGGGCGTCCCCCAGCGCTTCTCCGACGCCGCCCGGAGCATCTGTCTGACCAAGGCCGACACGGTCTTCTTCGCGGGACGCGATCACGATCTGCCCCATCTGGTGGACCGGCTGGCGAACGAGCCCTCCTGCGACCACGGGCAGCCGACGCGCATCCTGAAGGTGGGGATCGGCATGGATCCCGATTCCACCGCGCCGGACATCACCGAGCAGCTGCGGCAGTCCCGGATCTCCCTCGTGGGCGCCGCCTCCGTCGACACCCGGTCCTGGACGGGGAACGAGAAGCTCCCGGCCGGGCCCCGCGGCTTCCTGAAGCAGTTCGACAAGCTGCGGGCGAAGCTGCAAAGCGACCCCGCACACCAGCAGCCGTGGGGGAACAAACCTCTGGACGACGGCTACGCGGTCATGTACTACGACGCCTTCACCGTGCTCTCCCAGGCCACCGGCCGGGCGTACGACGACATCAACGGCGGCGAGGACAACGACGCCGGCCCGGTCCTGCCCACTCATGACGACGTCTACAACACCGTCGTCAACATGAGCATCCTCGGCACCGAGTCCGGTGCGAGCTGCGTCAACTGCGTGCGCGGGGCCAGCGGCACCTTCGGCTTCGACGACTCCCAGGACACACGGAAGTGGGCGGTCTGCAAGCCAGTGCCCGTCATCGAGTACCCGGAACCGGCCGCCGCCGCGAAGGGGGAGACGGCCGGGACCCACCGCTCCTTCGAGCACATCTTCGACGGCACCTGCCCCTGACCCCTCATGGCCCTCGGCCGAGGCGCATGCCGGGCGACCCTGACGGTTGCCCTCACCGCCGCCGACCCGAAATAGACGACGGGGACGGGGCGTTGCGACGAGAGTCGCCCCGTCAGGAGCCTTCGTTCCGACAGGGGAGGCGATCGGGTCGGTGCTCCCCGATCGGGGTGGGAGCACGGCGTAACGGATCAGGGGGCGCGCCGGTGGTCAGTGTGAGTATGGAGACCGCGGAGCAGACCGAGGAGCGGCTGCGTCGGGTGATCTCCGAGGCCGACCTCGTCGTGCACGACGGCGTCTGGTGTTTTGAGGAGTCTCCGGCCGACCGGCCGCCGGCGCTCACCGGCGAGACGCTGGCGGTCGTCCGGGACCGGGAGAGCTGGAGCCGCCTGGTCCCGCTCACCCGGGAACGCGACGGCGTCGAGCGTTTCGGGATCTTCTCCTTTCACTTCGCCGGCCAGGGGGACAACAGCGGTTTCGTCGGCTGGCTGGCCACCCACCTCAAGGCCGAGCTGGGAACCGGCGTATTCGTCGTCTGCGGCAGCAACCGCGCCCGCGGCGGCATCTACGACTACTGGGGCTGCCCCGCCGACTTGCTGGACCAGGCCGTCGCGGTCGTCAGAACGCTGCGAGGCGACTGAGGGGCCGCCACCGGGGCGCGCTTGCGCGATCTCCGGGTTGGTGCGGCCGGCCAGGGTCAGTTCCCGGGTACGGGTGAACAGGACGCGGTGGACTGCGCCCAGCAGGCCGGCGGCCGTGCGGGGCGTGATGTCGTCGGGTGGGGTGTCCGTGGTCTCGGCCAGGGCCGCGGTCAGCGCCTCCTCCCGCTGGTCGTGGAGGCCGCGCAGGCAGGCGGTGAGGGTGGGGCTGTCGGCGATCATCCGGGTGAAGGCCGGGCCGGCGAAGCCCGCGACCGGATCCTGGGCCTCCACCGCTGCCAGGAAGGCACGGCGCAGGGCAGCGCAGGGCCGCCAGCGGGGTCTCGCCCGGTTCGCGCGCGGCCACGGCGCCGGCCAGGGCGGCGACGAACCGGCCCTGGTGGTCGAGGGCCGGGTCCTCCTTGCGCGGGAAGCAGTCCGTCACCGTCTTCTTGGCGACGCGGGCGACGCGGGCGGCGCCGGCGATCTCCACGATCGTCGTGCGCTCGAAGCCCTGCTCGACGACGGTCCCGACGACGCCACCGCCTTCGAGACCCGCAACGCTCACGCCGGACCGGCCGCTCCCCCGGCACCGCCGTGGCCCTGGTACCGCAGCAGCAGCATCGCGGCGTCGTCGTGGTGCGGTCCCGCCGCGTGCCGTACGAGGTCCTCGCGCAGGGCTTCCAGGGCGCGGTGGACGTCGGAGTCCGCCAGGAGGCGGGCGCGTTCGGCGAGCGGGTAGAAGCCGCCCTCCTCGTCCCGGGTCTCCGTGACGCCGTCGGTGTAGAGGAGCAGCTGGTCGCCGGGGGTGAAGGGCACCGGGAACGGTTCCGGGCCGGGTCCGCCGTGCACGGCCAGGCCCAGCGGGAGGGCGTAGGAGGGCGGCTCCGGGAAGTCGGCGGTGCCGTCGTGGCGGACGATCATCGGGGCCGGGTGGCCGTAGTTGAGGAGGACGACCTGGTGGTCGTAGCCGATCTCGGCGAGGATCGCGGTCACGAACTTCTCGTCCTCCAGCTCGCGGGCGACGCTGCGTTCCAGCCGCTCACCGAGTTTGACCAGGTCCTTCTCGTCGTACGCCGCCTCGCGGAAGGCGCCGAGGACCCGGGCCGCGGTCTCCACCGCCGCCAGGCCCTTGCCCTGCACGTCGCCCACGATCACCCGGACGCCGTGCGGGGAGGCCACCACCTCGTACAGGTCGCCGCCGATCCGGGCCTCGGCGAGCGCGGAGGTGTACGAGACGGCCGCGTGCAGCGGGCCCGCGGTCAGCGGTACCGGGCGCAGCAGGACCCGCTGGGCCGCCTCCGCGATCGACCGCACGCTGGCCAGCTCCGCCTCCCGGCGGGAGCGCATCACGGCCGCCGCGATCCCGACGCCGGTGACGCCGGCCACCGACGCCATGGCGGTGAAGCCGCGGGGGCGGTCGAAGAGCCCGTTGTACAGGCCGAGGCCCAGGCAGAGCAGCAGCGCGACGAGTCCGATCACCGCCGTACGCCGCCAGCCGCCGACCAGGCCGGCGAACGCCGGACCCAGCGACACCAGGGGCAGGAGCCCGACCCCCGGCCCGGCCGTGAGGTCCACGAAGGCGACCACGGCCATGGCCGCCACGGGCATCCAGGACAGCATCGTCGAACTGGATGGCGACTTCTTCGCGGTCATGACTACTCCGGTGTCGCAGCGCTCAAGAGCCGCCGTTCCCTGTTCCCAGGCGTCCCTCCAAGTCTCTTAGACTATGCAAGGGTTCGGTCGGGCAGGAACGGCCGGGCGGTCCTTAACCCAATCGAGGCCGAGTGACGCGCCGACCGGCGGGACATGTCGCGGGGCTAGCATCCGCTCATGACGACCTCACGGAACACACAGCCCAGCGACGGCTTTCCCCTCGACGTCCGGATCGACGCCCTCCAGGGCGGGTCCGCCGACCTCGCCCAGTACGCGGGCCGGGTCGTACTGGTGGTCAACGTGGCCTCCAAGTGCGGGCTCACCCCGCAGTACGCCGGCCTGGAGCGGCTGCACGAGCGGTACGCGGAGCAGGGTTTCACCGTGCTCGGTGTGCCGTGCAACCAGTTCCTGGGCCAGGAGCCGGGCAGCGCCGGCGAGATCGCCGAGTTCTGCTCGGCGACGTACGGCGTGACCTTCCCGATGACCGAGAAGGTGGATGTCAACGGGGAGGACCGGCACCCGCTGTACGAGCGGCTGACCGGCTTCGCCGACGCCGAGGGACACAGCGGGGACATCCGCTGGAACTTCGAGAAGTTCCTGATCGGGCGGGACGGCAAGGTCGCCGCCCGCTTCTCGCCGCAGACCGAGCCGGAGGCGGCCGAGGTCGTGGCGGCCGTGGAGGAGGGGCTGGCGGGCTGACCCGGTCCGGTCGGCCGGGCCCGGCCGACCGTTGACCTTGCCCCTGGGGCAGGCCGCAGCGTCGTCGTCACCGGGCGGAACAGGCCGCCCGGTGACGGAGGATGACGACGTGGACGATGCACGCGACGACGAGTTGCTGACCATCGGGGCGTTCGCGGCGCGGGCCCGGCTGTCGGCCAAGGCCCTCAGGCTGTACGACCGTATGGGCCTGCTGGTGCCCGACCATGTGGACGAGGCCACCGGCTACCGCTACTACCGCACCGGCCAGACCGAGCGCGCCCGGCTCGTGGCACTGCTGCGGCAGCTCGACATGCCGCTCGCGAAGGTGGCGGACGTGGTCCACGCGGACGGGCCCGAGGCCGCCGGTCTGCTCGACGCCTACTGGGCGGGAGTGGAGGCCCGGGTGGCCGGGCAGCGGACGCTCGCCGGCTACCTCCGTGGGCGTCTTTCGGGGAGGAGCTCCGAGGTGTACGGACAGTTCGCGGTCGAGACGGTGGATGTGCCCGAGCAGGTGGTGATCAGCGAGACCCGGCACACGCTGGCGGGGGAGCTGCCGGCGTGGATCGGTGCCTCGCTGGGACGGTTGGAGGAGGCGGCCCGGGGGTGCGGGGGCGTGACGGCGGCGCCGTTCGTCGTCTATCACGCCGAGGTGTCGATGGAGAGCGACGGACCGGCGGAGTCGTGCGTACCGGTCGCCGACGAGGCGGCGGCCCGGGCGTGGAGCGGGGAGCGGGGGCGGGTCTGGCAGTCGCGGGTACGGGTGGAGCCGGCCCGGCGGCTGGCGTACACCCGCATCACCAAGGCGCAGGTGGCCCATCCGCAGATCCTGGCCGCCTTCGAGGCGGTGGAGGAGTGGATCGCCGACCGGGGTCTGACGGTGGCGGGGCCGTGCCGTGAGGTGTACTTCGCCGACTGGGAGGCGTCGGGCCCCGAGGACCCGGTGTGCGACATCGCCTTCCCGGTGAGCTGAGCCGGGCTGACGAAGGGTCGGGACCGGACTGAGCAGAGCCCTCTCGGCAAGGTCGGCGAACTGGTCGAGAGGGCTCCGTCGCTGTGCTGATGGGTGGCGCGTGGAGCCGTTACTCCTTGACCGAGGTCACGAAGGCGTTCCACGCGTCGGCGGGGAAGGCCAGCGTCGGCCCCCCGGGGACCTTGGAGTCGCGGACGGCGAGTGCCGCCACGACCGGTGACTTGACCTCGACGCACGCGCCGTTTCCTCCGGAGTAGGAGGACTTGGTCCACGATTCCTGGGCGCCCTGAAGAATTGCCATGTCTGCTCCGATGGCGAGTTGCTGAGTGCGGTTTACGCCAATGACGCTTGATCTTTGGCGTGATCGACGCTACTCGCTGACCTCGCCGACCGGAGCAGTCATTCACCCGACCGGATGGCATATTCCAGGTGACTCTTCCAGTACCGCGCACCAGGGGTGTAAGATCCGCCGCCACGTCAGCGGGCGTACTCCTTCGCCACGTCTTCGATGCGCCGCCGCGACTCTTCCACGTTCAGGGCCTGGGCCCGCAGGTGCTCGTACATCACCGTGTACTTCTGCACGTCCTGCGCCTTCTCCAGGTACAGGTCGCTGGTCACGCCCTCGATGTAGACGACGCTCGAGTCGGCGGCGTCGGCGAACTCGAGGATCGAGTACTGGCCGTTGATGCCCGGGTGCGCCCCCACGTCGAACGGCAGCACCTGCACGGTGATGTGCGGCAGCTGCGACATCTCGGCGACGTGCTCCAGCTGCTCGCGCATCACCTGCTTGCTGCCCACCACCCGGCGCAGACACGCCTCGTCGAGGACCACCCACAGCCGCAGCGGGTTGGTGTCGGCGGAGATGCGCTCCTGGCGCCGTATGCGGACCTGGACCCGTTTCTCGATGTCGGCGACCGACGTCTCGGGCAGGGCGCCCTGGATGAGCGCCTCGGCGTACGCGCGGGTCTGCAACAGGCCGGTGATGATCTGGGGCTCGTAGGTCCGCAGCGACTCCGCGTCGGTCTCCAGGCCGATGTAGACGCTGTACGGGATGTCCCCGAAGGCGTGCCACCAGCCCTGCTGGCGCGAGTCCTTCGCCATCTGCATCAGCGAGTCGACGATCCGCTGGTCCTCGACCTCGTACACCCCGCACAGGTCGCGGACGTCACGCTGGCTGATGCTGCGCCGGCCGTTCTCCAGGCGGCTGATCTTCGACTGGGAGACCAGCAGCCGCTCCGCCACCTCCTCGGCCGTCATGCCCTTGAGCTCGCGGAGCCGGCGCAGCTCCTGGCCCAGTCGGCGCCGCCTGACGGTGGGATTGACATTGGACGCCACGGGACGTGCACCTCCGGCTGCGTGACTCTGCTTGCCACTTTGCGTATCTGCTGTTCAGCAGACTGCCACCAAGGTGCTTTCTACCGCTGGGAAACGGTCGATATGCGCCGCGTACACGCCAGTTCGGGTCTCCACCCGTACACATGGCCGCGCGGGGCGACGGGACCGTACCGCCGCCCGGGCATGCCGGACGTACGGTCGGTCCCGCCGCCCCGCGCGGACCTGCGGCTCCCGTGACCGGGCATAGGGGACTGGCGGTGCGGCGGTGCGGTACTGCCGTTCCTGCTGCTGTGACCTGCTGCTGTGCGTCTGTGCGTTGCTGCGGTGGGTGCGGCTCAGTGGGCCACCGCACGCGCCATGGATCCGTGGCGCGGTTGCGCCGGAACACCGCGGGCGGGTTCCGGGGCGGGCCTGGCTCCCGGTCCCGCGGCCTGGCGGCCGACCGGGGCCGGACTGCGGCGTGGCTGGGCGGCCGCGCCGTTCTGGACGTCCATCACCGCGTGCGCCACCAGTCCGCCCATGGGGTCGTGCCTGATGAGGTCCCGCAGCCGGGACCGCGACGAGCGTCCTTCATTGCCCGGGTAGAGGTGCTTGCCGAGACCGACCGCGTGGGCCAGCGCGGCGAGCGCCGCGGTCCGCGGGTCCGGCGGAACGCCGGTGCGGATCGCCGAGTCCAGCCGGGCCTTGATCTCCCTGCTGATCGCCGTGTCCGTCGCCTGATAGCGAGTCGTCGGCAGCACCCCGCACATCTGGCCCTCCACGGCATGCACCATGCCGCATCGCTCCAGATGCGAAAGGTAGGTCTGGCGCAGCCCCAGGCGGGGCCCGCCAATCCAGTTGACCGCCCGTACGGGAGCGCCACGCCTTCGCAGCAACTCCAACGCGCAGTCCAGTGTTGGATCTCCTGTCGGCCGTGGTGCCACCACGGCGATACGATCCCCGTCTGGGGCTATCCGTCCGGCCAGCGCCAGCTCCACCAGCTGTGCTCCGGCCAGACCGAGGTCGAGCGACTGCGGCTGTGCGGTGGTACCCGTGGTCGGGTCCAACGCCAGCAGCAGAAGCTCCTCCGGAAGTGTTCTGCGGCTCCTGCCCATCCATGCCTCCCCGCGTGGATGAAAGACAGGGTGACCCCTCTCACATTGGTCTGTCGAGGGTGCGTAACCGGTTCGTAGTGGAACCAGTAGGTATGTCGTTCTCGTCTACCGCGTGGGTTCCACCCGTACACAGGACACTGGTAGATGGTTTCGGTACGGGTTCGGTAGCGCGCACGAGGCGTGCGGCGCATGGAGGAGGCATCGGTGGCGGGCGAGTCCCCCGACAGGTCGAAGCAGCGCGAGTCGTCGGAAGAACCGACGTCGGGGAGCGCGGGTCCGGTTCCCGAAGCCAGGAGCGAGGCGGGCGAGACGCGCGATCCGCGGCTGGCGGTGGCACGGGAGGACGCGGAGCCGACGGCGTCCGCCGGGTCCGCCGGATCCCGTGGGGGCGTCGATACGGCGACCCGGGTGCTGTCGGTCCGTGAGACGCAGGCGGAGGACGAAGCGGAGGCCGCCTCGGATTCCGAGGCCGCGGACGCCGGGGACGCCGGGGACGCGGACACCGGGGACGCGGACGCCGAGGCCCGGGTCGCCGAGGCCCGGGTCGCCGAGGACGCGGACGCCGAGGCCCGGGTCGCCGGGGCCCGGGGCGCCGAGGACGCGGACGCCGAGGACGCGGGTGCCGAGGTCGACGACGCACGGCCGGAGAACCCCGCCGAGGACGGCCCCTCCGAGACACGCGGATCCGAGACGCGCGAAGCGTCCGCCACCACGCCCGATACGTCTGACGCACCCGAGGCACCCGCCGCACCCGAATCCTCCGACGCGTCCGAGGGCGGCGGCGCCGAACCCGTCACCGCCGGCGACGTCCGGCTGCGGGACGCCGTCGCGGCCTGGGTGGCGACCGCGGACGAGCGGGCCGCCGCGAACGCGGGACGCGAGGACGCGGCACGCGCGGACGCGGCGGCGGCTGCCGAGGACGCGCCGGGCACGGGGACCGCGGAAGGCTCCCGGCCCGGCACCACCGCGGACGCCGGCCCGACCGGGGACCGACGAGACGCGACGGCCTCGGGCGCCGGCCCGGCCGAGGACGCCGAAGAGAACGCGGACGGGGCGTCCGACGGCGGCTCCGGCGAACGGCCGGACGCGGAGGAACGCGACGGCGAACGCGCTGCCGCCCCCGCGGCCTCCGGCGCGGCCGAGGATCCCGAAGTACCCGAGAGCCCCGAAGAACCCGCCGACGACGGCACCGACGGCACCGACGGCCGATCCGGGCCGGCCGGGGACGGCGGGCGTCCCGTCGATCAGCCCACCGCCGTCTTCAAAGCCCCGCGCCCCTCCGCGCCCGCCGTCGATCAGCCGACCACCATGCTGAAGCTGGGCGAAGCCGCCGCCGCGCCCGGGAAGACCGGCGGGAACGACGAGAAGGACAAGCCCGGCAAGGGCGAAGACGCCCCCGCCCGGCCCTCGGAGACCGACGCCGAGCGGACCAGCAAGTTCGTCGCGCTCCGGCACCCGGACGACCCGGTGTCCCGTAAGCCCCCGCGGTCCCCGCAGCCCCCGCAGCCCCCCTCCGAGGCCCCCGAGGCCGCCCCCAAGGCGCCGCAGGCGCCCCGGACCGGGGTCACCGCCGCCGTTCCGCAGGTCGGGCCCGAGCGGACGACGCAGCAGCCGCTGCCGCCGAAGCCGCCGCTGGACCTGCTGGCGGAGCTGACGAACACACCGCCGCCCCCGGAGACCCCGCTGCGGACGACCGTGCGCCGGGTCAAGATCTGGACCCCGCTGGTCATCCTGCTGGTGATCGTCTTCGGCGTCGTGCAGTCGATGCGCCAGCTGCCCGCGCCGACGCTCGACCTCACGGCGCAGGACAGCTTCACCTTCGAGGGCGGCAAGCCCGAGATCCCGTGGCCGTCCAGCGGTCAGGCGGCGCTGGACGTGCAGGGCATCGGCACCTTCGGCTCGTCCGGCGACCAGAAGCCCGTGCCGATCGCGAGTGTCGCCAAGGTCATGACCGCGTACGTCGTCCTGCGCGACCACCCTCTCGAGAGCGGTGCCGAGGGCCCGAAGATCGAGATCGACCAGGCGGCCGAGGACCAGTCCGAAGCCGGCCAGGAGTCGACGGTCGACGTGTTCGCGGGCGACTCGATCTCCCAGCGCGAGGCTCTGGAGAGCATCCTGATCGCGTCCGCGAACAACGTGGCGCGGCTGCTCGCCCGCTGGGACGCGGGGTCCGAGAAGGCGTTCGTGGAGAAGATGAACGCCGCCGCGAAGGACCTCGGCATGACGAACACGACGTACACCGACCCGTCGGGTCTGAACAACACGACGGTGAGCACGGCCGTGGACCAGGTGAAACTGGCCAAGGAGGCGATGAAGTCGCCCGCGTTCCGCGAGGTCGCCGCGATGATGTCGTACGACGACTACAAGGGCGTCAACCACTCCAACTGGAACCACCTCGTCGGCCGCAACAACGTCGTCGGCATCAAGACCGGCACCACCACCTCCGCCCTCGGCAACCTCGTCTTCGCGGCGAAGAAGGAGGTCGGCGGCGAGACCCGGACCATCGTCGGCGCCGTGGTGCGCCAGCCGGCGGGCGGCAAGGACAACACCATCCTCGGTGCCGCGCTGGACTCCAGCGACAAGCTGATCCGGGCCGCGCAGGACACCCTGGAGTCGTCGACGATCCTGAAGAAGGGGAGCGTCGTCGGGTACGTCGACGACGGGCTCGGCGGCCGGACGCCGGTCGTCGCCACGCAGGACGTCAAGGCCGTCGGCTGGCCGGGCCTGACCGTCAAGCTGACGTTCGAGGCGGACGAGGTGCCGCACACGGCCGCGGCCGGCACGAAGGTCGGCACGCTCACGGTGGGCGACGGCGAGGCGGCCGGCGCGGTGAAGGTGCCGGTCGCCCTGCAGGAGGACCTCGTGGAGCCCGCCTTCATGGACAAGCTGACCCGCCTGGGCTGACGGCGGGCCCGCACGGACCGCACCGACGCCCCCCGCCCCCGCGGCCACCCGGTCGCGGGGGCGTTCGCCTCCCTCGGCTCCCGGCAGGGCCCCGGAGGGCGCCCACGGGGTCCCGGAGGGGAGGGAGCCACGGTGCGGGCGTGCGTGCTAGCGTCACGAAACGGGGCAGGTCGCCGGTCACGGAAACGGGACACGGCCGAAGCAGAAGACGGGACACGGGGAGTGCCTTCAGGTGGCCACTGCGGAGCCGACACGCGCCGACGACGCCAATCCGGGCCCGGGAGCCGGCCCGCGTCCACACGTACCCGCGCCCCGCGGGGACGCCGGGAAGGACGGGGAGAGCGGGAGGGCCGGCGACGGCCCGCCGGACGGCGGCCGTGAGTCCGACCGCGCCGCGCCCGACCCCGCCGCACCGGAAGCGCCGTCCGCGGTGAAGGCCGCCTTCCTGGCCCTGCGCGAACGCATGCTGCGTCACCCCGTGCTGTCCGTGACGGCCCTGGCCGGGATCCTCCACATCGCCTGGTTCTTCACGTTCGCGAACAGCGGCGGCGACCTCGCGGCGCAGGACGCGTGGGCGGAGTTCGTCGGCCGGCATCCGGACTCGGCGTACAACCTCGCCTGGTACGGCGGCATGCACCCGGTGTCGTACAGCGTCGTCTCGCCGTATCTGATGTCGGTGCTCGGCGTCCGCACCACGATGATGATCGCGGGAACGCTGTCGGCCGGCCTGCTGACGATGGTCCTGATCCGCAGCCGGGTGGTCCGCAATCCGCTGTGGGCTTCACTGGCGGGCCTGTTCGGACTGCTGGGCAACGCGGCGTCGGGGCGGGTGACGTTCGGGCTGGGCATGATGTTCGGTCTCGGCGCGGTCGCCGTGGTGTTCTGCTGGCCGCACCGCTGGCGGCACGAGCGGTGGGCCAAGGGGCTGTGCGCGGCGCCGCTGGCCGCGCTGTCCACGATGGCCTCGCCGGTCTCCGGTCTGTTCGTGGGGCTGGTGGCGGTCGCGCTGTTCCTCCAGAAGCGCCGCCCGGGCGCCTGGTCGCTGGGCCTGGCCCCGAGCGCGGTCGTCGCCCTGTCGGCCGTGCTGTTCCCCTTCTCCGGTACGCAGCCGATGGCCTTCGGCTCGGCGGTCCTGCCGGTCCTGTACGCGGGCCTGGTGTACGTGTTCGTGCCGCCCACCTGGCGGACCGTGCGGATCACGGCTGCGGTCTACGGCCTGTCCGTGCTGCTGGTCTGGCTGATCAGCTCCCAGATCGGCTCCAACATCACGCGCCTCGCGATGCTCTTCGCCGGGGTGGCGCTGGTGGCCGCGCTGCCGTTCACGGTGCCGCGGACGCGCAAGTGGTACGCGCTCGTGGTCTCCCTCGTCGGTTTCGTCGGCTGGATCGGCTTCAAGTCGGCCGACGACGTCGTCCACACCCAGCCGACCGCGTCCTGGACCCGCGAGCTGGCGCCGCTCGTCAACGAACTGCAGGAGGTCGGCGCGGAGAGGGGCCGGGTGGAGGCCGTACCCGCCCGCTCGCACCGGGAGGCCTCGGCGCTCGCGCCGTACGTGAACCTGGCCCGCGGCTGGACCCGCCAGGCCGACATGGAGCGCAATCCGCTCTTCTACGACGACACGCTCAACTCGGCGAACTACCACGAGTGGCTGAAGCGCTGGGCGGTGCACTACGTGGTGCTGCCCAAGGGCGAGCCCGACGGTGACGGCGGCAAACGCGAGCGGGAGCTGCTCCAGCGGGGTCTGCCGTATCTGAAGCAGGTCTGGGGCGACGCCAACTGGCAGCTGTTCCAGGTGCTCGATCCGACGCCGCTGGCCGAGCCCCACGCCGTCGTCCAGAGTGCCGAGCAGGACGAGTGGACGATCGACGTGAAGCAGCCGGGCCGCGTCCTGATCCGGATGCCGTACTCGCCCTGGCTGAGCCTCGTCGACGACGAGGGCAACAAGCTCCAGCCGCCCCAGGAGACCGAGGCGTCCAAGAACGGCCCGGAGGGCACGCCGAAGACGTACGACAACGTCAACGGCTGCCTGATGGAGACGGAGGAGACCGCCGAGGGCGACAAGTGGACGACGCTGGTCGCCCCCGAGGCGGGCACGTACCGGCTGGCGTCGCCGTACGGGCTGAAGCGGGGCACGCCGTGCCCGGACGAGCTGAAGTAGGCGGCTTCCGGGACCTACGGAGCTGTTCATGTAGGTGAACCGAGGTCAGTAAGCCGAACCTTTTTACGCGCTCTTGACCCTCCCCTTCCTTGTCGTGCCCGCGTCGACACACCCACGATGAGCGGGCACTTCGCGGCCTGCCTCGCCCTTGCCCCGCTCGTGCGAAGTGCCAGCCAGCTGAGCGGTGTTCACAAGGCGGACCCCGGAAGGGGGCACATGAACGGTCTCGACTGGTCCGTGCTCATCGGCTACTTCGCCGTCATGGTGGCGATCGGCGTCTGGTCGCACAAACGCGTGGACAACGTCAGCGACTTCTTCACGGCCGGCGGCAAGATGCCCTGGTGGCTCTCCGGCATCTCGCACCACATGTCGGGCTACAGCGCGGTGATGTTCACCGGATACGCGGGCATCGCCTACACCTACGGCGTCACGTCCTTCGTCACCTGGTCCTTTCCCATCGCGCTCGGCATCGCCATCGGGTCCAAGCTGTTCGCGCCGCGCATCAACCGGCTGCGCTCACGGCTGCACGTGGCCTCTCCCCTGGAGTACCTGAAGAACCGGTACAACCTGCCCACCCAGCAGGCCCTGGCCTGGTCCGGCATGCTGCTGAAGATCGTGGACGTGGCCGCGAAGTGGGCGGCCATCGCCACGCTGCTGTCGGTCTTCACCGGCATCTCCCTCAACCAGGGCATCCTGATCACCGGCATCGTCACGGGCATCTACTGCACGATCGGCGGCCTGTGGGCGGACGCGCTGACCGAGCTCGGCCAGTTCGTCATCCAGTTGCTGGCCGGGATCGCGATGTTCGTCGCCGTCGTCGTGAAGCTCGGCGACCACGGCGGCTTCTTCGGCGTCTGGGACGAGCCCGAACTCCAGGGCCACGCCGAACCGCTGGTCGGCCCGTACGGAGCGGTGTTCCTGCTCGCCTACCTCTTCATCAAGCTCTTCGAGTACAACGGCGGCATGCTCAACCAGGCCCAGCGGTACATGGCCACGAGCAACGCCCGCGAGGCCGAGCGGTCGGCGCGGCTGTCGGCGGTGCTGTGGCTGGTCTGGCCGCTGGTGCTGTTCTTCCCGATGTGGATGTCGCCGCTGCTGGTGGAGTCGCAGAAGGCGGACGGCTCGGACTCCTACGCCCTGATGACCGAGCAACTGCTGCCGCACGGCCTGCTGGGCCTGGTCATCGTCGGCTTCTTCTCGCACACCATGGCCATGTGCTCCTCGGACGCCAACGCCATCGCCGCCGTGTTCACCCGTGACGTGGCGCCGGTGCTGTCGGCGCGGGCACGGGCGTGGGGCGAACGGTCCGGGCTGCTGGCGGCGCGGCTGACGACGGTCGTGTTCCTCGGCCTGTCGATGGCGGTGGCGACGCAGGTCGACTCGCCGACGTTCAAGGACATCATCACGGTCGTGATCAAGTGGGTCGCCGGGCTGATGGGCCCGATCGCGATCCCGATGATGCTCGGCCTGCTCCGGCCCTTCCGCCGCTCGGGCCCCACGGCCGCACTCACCAGCTGGGCGATGGGCCTGCTCGCCTTCTGGCTGGTCAACTATCCGATCGACTGGAACGTCGAGGGCGGGGTGCCGCTGGAGTACCAGGTGTCGATCCCGCTGGCGGTGTCACTGGTCCTGTACGTCCTCATCGGCTTCCTGAAGCCGGAGGACACCCCGGAACGGCTCGCGATCATCGAGCGGGTCAACACGGACGGCGACGACGACGCCTCCGGCGCGGCGGCCGCGATCCCGACGCCGTCGGGCAGGGTGGAGGACGCGGTGGGACGGACCCGGGTGGGTGACTGAGGAATACGCGACCGGTGCCCCCGAGCCGGGGGCACCGGGCGGGCTCAGCGCACTTCCTGGATCCGGACCTGGTTGCCGGCGGGGTCGCGGAAGGCGCAGTCGCGCACACCGTACGGCTGCTCGGTCGGCTCCTGGACGATCTCGGCGTTCTGGGCCTTCACCCGCTCGAAGACGCCGTCGAGGTCCTTGGTGGCCAGCAGGATCCAGCCGTAGGTGCCCTTGGCCATCATCTCGGCGATGGTGCGGCGCTCGGCGTCGGTGATGCCGGGGTCGACGGCGGGCGGCGCGAGCAGCAGGGACGTGTCGGGCCGGCCGGCGGGGCCGACCGTGATCCAGCGCATCTTGCCGTTCCCGACGTCCTTGCGGACCTCGAAGCCGAGGACGTCGCGGTAGAAGGTCACGGCCGCGTCCGGGTCGTCGTGCGGGAGGACGCTCGTGTGAAGGGTGATGTCCATGGCCGCCACGCTAGCCGCGGCCCGGTGACGGGCGCTTCTCGAAACGCGACCCGTTTCCCTGACCGGAGGGCGGAGGGCCGCGGAGGGCGCGAGGCCGTGGGGGCGTGGGGCCGTGGGGCCGCGAGGGCGTGGGGCCGTGGGGCCGCGAGGGCGTCGGGCCGTGGGGCCGCGAGGGCGTCGGGCCGTGGGGCCGCGAGGGCGTCGGGCCGTGAGGGCGCGAGGGCGTCGGGCCGTGAGGGCGTGGGGCCGTGAGGGCGTGGGTGGGACTGGCTGGCTAGGACCGGGGGTAGCGTGCCAGCCACCCCGGTGACGATCCCGCCGGGCCGTGCAGCGCGGGGCCCTGGGTCATCTCCATGGCGAAGTCGTCGGCCAGTTCCAGGATCGTCGGGCGGCCCTCCAGCTCGGCGAGCCAGGCCGGTGGGAGGGCCGTCTCCCCGTGCAGCGCGCCGAGCAGCCCGCCGGTCAGGGCACCCGTCGCGGCGGAGGGCCCGCCGTGGTTGACGGCGAGCCGCAACCCGTGCCGTACGTCCTCGCCGACGAGGGCGCAGTACACGGCGGCGGCGACCAGGCCCTCCGCCGTGCCCTCGCCGATCAGCTCGGTCACCCGCGCCGGACCCGGCAGCCCCTGCCGTACCGCGCCGAGCGCGTGCTGCAAGGCGTCCGACACGGGCCGGTGCCCCGGCCTGGCGGCGAACAGGGCGAGTCCCCGCTGCACGGCACCGTCCAGGCTCTCCCCGCGCGCCAGCCCGTGCACGATCACGGCGTACGCGCCCGCCGCCAGGTAGCCGGTGGGGTGGCCGTGGGTCTGCGCCGCGCACTCCACCGCGAGCTGGGCGACCAGCTGAGGCTCCCAGCCGACCAGGAGTCCGAACGGGGCCGAGCGGGCGGCGGCCTCGGGCCCGCGCTCGCCGGGGTTCTTGGGCGACTCGGGGGTGCCCATCGTCTCGTCGCCGAGGCCGAGCAGCAGCGCGCGCGGCGCGTCCCGGCGAGCATACAGCCACTCCTCGTGGGCCAGCCAGCCGTCGTCCTTGCGCCGCAGGTCGGGCCCCCAGTCACGCTGGGTGGCGGCCCAGCGCCGGTAGGCCCGGTGCAGGTCGGTCGGCGGGTGCCAGGCGCCGGTGTCCCGCCGTACCTGGGCGCGGATCAGCCCGTCCACGGAGAACAGGGTGAGCTGGGTGAGGTGGGTGACGGCACCGCGCCGGCCGTAGGCGGGGGCGAGGTCGGACAGTCCCTCCGCGCCGTGCGCCTCCCGGATCGCGTCGAGGCCGAGGCCGGCGACGGGCGCGCCGAGCGCGTCCCCGACGGCCATGCCGAGCAGCGTCCCGCGCACCCGGCTGCGGAAGTCCTGCTGTTCGGCACGCCCCCAGACGGCGCCGGCTGTCCCGCCCACCCGAACCTCCCCTCGGCACTGTCCCCACCACTGTCCGTACGTACGACGTCCAGCACTGTATGCGAACAGAAGGGGGCGGTCAGGGCCGGAACCGTGTGGAAACGTTCACGCTCCGGCGCACACCTCGCGGCAGCAGCGGACGAAGTCCCGGACCACGGGGTCGGCGTCGTCGGCGGGGTCCCAGGCGACGCCGACCCGGCTGGGGCCGACCCCGGTGACGGGGCGGTGGACGACGCCGGGGCGGGTGTAGAAGCGGGCCGCCGACTCGGGGGCGAGGGCGATGCCGTAGCCGTTGGCGATCGCGGTGAGCCAGTCGTCCGGCTGCTCGGCGACGGCGCCGACGCGGACCGGGTGACCGTCGCGCTGGTCGGCGGCCAGCCAGTACGCGCGCCACGCACCCGTCTCGGGCGGGGCGGCCACGAAGGGCTCGTCCCGCAGCTCAGCGAAGTCGATCGTCTCGCGTCCGGCCAGCGGGTGCGCCTCGGGGAGTGCCACGCAGCGGGGCTCGCTGAACAGCTCCACCACCCGCAGCGCCTCCTGGCCGGGGAACGGCAGCCGCACCAGGGCGACGTCGACGTCCGAGCCGGCGAGTCCGGCGGACGGGTTCGACCACGAGGCCTGCCGCATCTCGGCCCGCCAGCCGGGCCGACGCCGGGCGAACTCGGTGATGATCGACTGCGTCGCCTCGTTGGCGGCACTGGCGAGGAAGCCGACCCGCAGGATCCGCTCCGCCCGGCTCGCCGCGGACCTCGTCTCGCGCACGGCCGCCTCCCACCCGGCCAGGAGGCCGGGGACCCGGGCCGCGAGCGCCCGGCCCGGCCCGGTGAGGACCATGCCGCTGCGCGAACGCGTGAAGAGGGGGGTGCCCAGTACGGACTCCAGCTGCCGGATCTGCTTGGTCAGCGCGGGCTGGGAGACGTACAGCCGCTGAGCGGCCCGGGTGAGGCTGCCTTCCTCCGCCACGGCCGCGAAGTAGCGCAGCAGTCGGGTGTCGACGTCCATTCCACCAGGTTATAGACGCAGGTATTGGACGCCGCGGTGGGCGCCGGTGAGGCTGGAGCCAGATGCTGCTGGAAGGGGATCCCGTGTTCACCACCTACGTGACCGTCACCGTCGTGGCGATCGCCGCCGATGCCGGAATCGCCGTGGCGGACCTGCTGCGGGCCCGGTTCGTCCTCGCCAACTCGGCCGAGGTGGGGGTCCCCGCGTCGTGGCTCCCGTGGCTGGCCGGTCTCAAGGCCGCCGGGGCCGCCGGGCTCCTCGTCGGCCTGCTGGGCGCCAGGCCGCTCGGGATCGCGGCGGCGGCCGGTCTCGTCCTCTTCTTCGTCGGCGCGGTCGCCGCGCACGTCCGCGCCCGGGTCTTCCACAACATCGCGTTCCCCGTCGGCTACCTCGCCCTGAACGCGGCTGCGCTCGTCCTGGCTGCTGGGTGAGCCGGAAAGCGTGAGCACTCCGGCCCTGTCTGTCATCGGTCCGCTCATGTGAGCTGCTGGATGACACTTTCCCGCCGAGTGTTCACGTTTTACGGGGTCACATGGCCCGCCGGGCGGCCCTCGCGGTCACGTCCGGCCACGCCCCGGTGACAGTTCGGCCCAGACGGTCTTCGCGGGCGCGGGCCCTCCGTCGACGCCCCAGCAGTCCGCGAAGGCCGCCACGATGCGCAGCCCGCGCCCGTGCTCCTCGTCCTCGTCCTCGCCTGCCGGACCGTGCGGAAGCGGCACCCGGTCGCCCCGGGCGTCCGTGACCTCGACGCGGAGTAGGCCGCCGGGGAGCAACCGCAGGGTCAGCCGGAAGTCCCGCCCCCGCCGCTCACCGCCACGCGCACCCCGGTCGCTCGGCCCGGCAGATCCCGTTCACGGCCGCCTAGGTGACCGCGCGGGACGACGGCACGTACGAGATCACCTGGAAGGCGCCCGGCGTCCGCAAGGTCGCCGTCCGGGCCAACGGCCGAGGCCTGAACTCCGGTTTCGACGAGGTCGAGGACGCCTACGGCTCGTTCGCCGCGTACGAGGAGAAGGCGCTGGGCCTGGACGCGCGGGAGCTGCGCAGGCTCAAGAGGGACCTCCTGGTGGGCTGAGCGCCGCAGACGAACGGGGGAGGTCGGTCCGGGAAACGTGCGCACGCGGGGCGCCGGGCGGTTCGTCGGCCGAACGCTTCGGAAAGATCACGTTCCCGGGCCCTGCCTACTCGCGGGGCTCCCGGCTTCGGGATAGTGCTGCCATGACCAACATCCCACGCAGCACTCTCTTACTCGCCTCCACCGTGCTCACCGCGGTCCTCGCCCTCTACATCGCCCTCGTGGCCCTCGGGAACATCACCGACTTCGACAACAACCAGCAGTACGTGCATCACGTCCTCGCGATGGACACGACGTTCAAGGACGACGACCTGATGTGGCGGGCGATCACCAGCAAGGGTCTCCAGGACACCGCCTACGTGGCGATCATCGTGTGGGAGACCGCGGCCGCGCTCGTGCTGCTCTGGGCGACCTGGCTCTGGATACGCCGGCAGCACGCTCCCGCGCGGCGCTTCACCACGTACGGCACGCTCATGCTGGTGCTGCTGTTCGGTGCCGGGTTCCTCGCGATCGGCGGGGAGTGGTTCGCGATGTGGCAGTCGGAGGACTGGAACGGGCTGGACGCGGCGACCCGGGTGCTCCTGTTCAGCGGCGTCGTGCTGATCGTGGCGCACCTGCCGTCCGGCGAGGCGGAGACTACGCGACCACAGTGACCGTCGTGCCGGACGTGCCGAACTCCCAGAGCGCGTCGCCGTCCGCCTTGGGCAGCCGTATGCCGCCCGTCCTGGCACCGTCGGCGGGCGGCGGCGGGGAGGAACCGTCCACGGCGTTGGAGAAGGCGACCCAGACGCCGTCCTCCTGGGTGAAGTACATGATCTGCTCGATCCGGACCCCGTCGGAGCCCGTCGTCGGGTCCTGACGGCGGGTGCCGACGCTGTACTTGCCGGGGTCGGGGTCGACCGTGCCCGGCCACACCGTGAAGGACCGCCGGGTGGCGTCGCTGGCGTCGACCAGCCACACCCGGTCCTGCCCGACCGAGTAGACGACGCGCCGCCCGGTGCCGGAGCCGTCCGGTACCGGCGCGGGCGCGGTCTCCTTCGGCGCCGGGTGCGCGTCGGCCGACGCCGACGGGCTCGGCTTGGCGGCCGCGGCGGTGGGACGGGGTCCCTGGTCCGCCTGTACGGCCAGGACACTCACCGCCGCGATCGCCCCCACGGTCAGACCGGAGACCCAGGCCCATGAGGGAAGTCGGGCAGGCACGGGCACGCATCTCCTCAGCTACGAGAACCCCGACACACCGGGGGCCCGATCATCGTACTGCGGGCGGCCCATGCCCCTGCCCCTGCCGGGTCTCAGTCCAGTACCGGCAGCAGCTCCGGCAGGTGACCGTCCGACGCCGCCGCCGCCCGCCGCCGCTCCTCGGGCACCGGGCCGTACAGCGTCGTCCGGGGTTTGGCCGGGCGGCCCGCCGCGTCCGCGACCGCGATCAGGTCCTTGACCGACTTGTACGAGCCGTAGGACGAGCCCGCCATGCGGGAGATCGTCTCCTCCATCAGGGTGCCGCCGAGGTCGTTGGCGCCGGAGCGGAGCATCTCCGCCGCACCCTCCGTGCCCAATTTGACCCAGCTTGTCTGAATGTTGGGGATGTGCGGGTGCAGGAGGAGGCGGGCCATCGCCGTGACCGCGCGGTTGTCGCGGATCGTCGGGCCGGGGCGGGCGATCCCGGCGAGGTAGACGGGCGCGTTGGTGTGGATGAAGGGCAGCGTCACGAACTCCGTGAAACCGCCCGTGCGCTGCTGGATGCCGGCGAGGGTACGCAGGTGTCCGAGCCAGTGGCGGGGCTGGTCGACGTGGCCGTACATCATGGTCGAGCTCGACCGGATGCCCAGTTCGTGCGCCGTCTCGACGACCTCGATCCACGTCGCCGTGGGCAGCTTGCCCTTGGTCAGGATCCAGCGGACCTCGTCGTCGAGGATCTCCGCCGCCGTCCCGGGGATGGAGTCGAGCCCCGCCTCCTTGGCCGCGCCCAGCCACTCGCGGATGGACATCCCGGTGCGGGTGGCGCCGTTGACGACCTCCATGGGCGAGAAGGCGTGCACGTGCATGCCGGGGACGCGTTCCTTGACGGCCTTCGCGATGTCGAAGTACGCCGTGCCGGGCAGGTCCGGGTGGATACCGCCCTGCATGCAGACCTCGACCGCGCCCACGTCCCAGGCCTGCCGCGCGCGGTCGGCGACCTGGTCCAGGGACAGTGTGTACGCGTCGGCGTCCGTGCGGCGCTGGGCGAAGGCGCAGAAGCGGCAGCCGGTGTAGCAGACGTTGGTGAAGTTGATGTTCCGGGTGACGATGTAGGTGACGTCATCGCCGGTCACCGACTTGCGTACGTCGTCCGCCACCTTGCACAGGGCGTCCAGCGCCGGGCCGTCGGCGTGCAGCAGGGCGAGGGCCTCGTCGTCCGTCAGCTTCGTGGGGTCGTCGGCGGCCGTCGCCAGGGCCTGGCGTACGTCGGTGTCGATGCGCTCCGGTGCCATGCCGGGGGCGGCGGCCTCGCGCAGGGCGCCCCAGTCGCCGTACACCTCGTCGAAGTCGTCGCGGCGGTCCGAGGTACGGCCCTCGGTGTCGATGGCCGTGTGCAGGTCGGTGCGGCCGGTCGCGGTGAACGCCTCGTCCGGTTCCTGCCACGGGCGGCCCTCGACCGTGGCGTCCTCGCGGGCCAGGCCGGTGGCCGGGTCGGCGAGGGCCGCGACGTGCGGGCGCAGCCGCGGGTCCAGCCAGGGCTCGCCGCGCTGGACGAACTCCGGGTAGACGCAGAGACGTTCACGCAGCTCGAAGCCGGCCGTGCGGGACCTCGCGGCGAGTTCGTCGATCTGCGGCCAGGGGCGCTCGGGGTTGACGTGGTCGATGGTCAGCGGGGAGACGCCGCCCCAGTCGTCGATGCCGGCGCCGATCAGCCGCTCGTACTCCGAGTCCACCAGGTTCGGCGGGGCCTGGAGGCAGCCGGACGGGCCCATGATGTGCCGTGCGACGGCCACCGTGGCGACCAGTTCGTCGAGCTCCGCGTCCGGCATGCCGCGCATCGCCGTGTCCGGCTTGGCGCGGAAGTTCTGGATGATCAGCTCCTGGACGCCGTGGTAGGCGCGGGACACCTTCCGGAGGGCGAACAGCGACTGAGCGCGCTCCTCGTAGGTCTCGCCGATGCCGATGAGGATTCCGGAGGTGAAGGGCACCGAGGAACGGCCGGCGTCCTCCAGGACACGCAGCCGTACCGCCGGTTCCTTGTCCGGGGAGCCGTGGTGCGGGCCGCCGGGCTCGGACCACAGGCGGGTCGCGGTGGTCTCCAGCATCATCCCCATGGAGGGCGCCACGGGCTTGAGCCGCTGGAAGTCCGTCCAGGTCATGACGCCGGGGTTGAGGTGCGGGAGGAGGCCCGTCTCCTCGAGGATGCGGATCGAGATGGCGCGGACGTAGGCGATGGTGTCGTCGTAGCCGTGCGCGTCGAGCCACTCGCGGGCCTCCGGCCAGCGGTCCTCGGGCTTGTCGCCGAGGGTGATGAGGGCCTCCTTGCACCCGAGGGCGGCACCGCGCCGGGCGATGTCGAGTACCTCGTCCGGCGACATGAACATCCCGTGGCCCTCGCGGCGCAGCTTGCCGGGGACGGTGACGAAGGTGCAGTAGTGGCACTTGTCCCGGCACAGCCGGGTCAGCGGGACGAAGACGCTCTTCGAGTACGTGATGACGCCGGGGCGCCCGGCGGCCTCCAGGCCCGCGTCCCGGACCCGGGCGGCGGACTCGGTGAGCGCGTCGAGGTGCTCGCCGCGGGCCTGGAGCAGCACCGCGGCCTCGGACACGTCGAGGGCGACGCCGTCCCGCGCGCGTTTGAGGGCGCGACGCAGGGAGTTCTCGGTGGGACCCGTGGGGTCGGCGGGCCCGGTTCCGGGGGTCGCGGAAGTCGTCATCCTTCGAGCATACGAGCGGGGTGATCGAGACGCCGGGCCCGTCCCCGCCGGCCCACCGCGGCGGTCCCGCGTCCCCCCGCTCGCCCACCGCGCGGTTTCCCGCTCTCAATGCGCCGAACCCCTTTCCTTGCACGGGAGTTCACGGCTCAATACGAGGGTTGCACGCACCATCCCAGCACCACCGATGTCATGTCACTGACGACACCTGGGAGCAGCAGCATGTGCGAGGACGACCACGCCGGCACCGGCCCGGGCAGACGCGCCCTGTTCGTGACGGGAGCCGCCGCCGCGCTTACGTTGGGAAGCGTGAGCTTCGCCTCGGCGGCCGACCGTAACGACCGGAACGACCGGAACCAGCAGACCAGGACCGTGCGCGGGACCCTTCCGCCCGGTTCCCCCGACTTCGTGTACGTACCGGTCGAAGTACCCCCGGGGGTCCGGGAGATCCACGTCGCCTACACCTACGAGCGCCCCGCCGTCCCGGCCGGAACCCAGGGCAACGCCCTCGACATCGGCCTCTTCGACGAGCGCGGCACCGGCCTGGGCGGCCGGGGCTTCCGCGGCTGGTCGGGCGGGGCGCGCACCGAGTTCTTCGTCCGGGCCGACGAGGCGACACCGGGGTACCTTCCGGGACCCGTGCGAGCGGGCGTGTGGCACATCGCGCTCGGCCCTTACACGGTGGCTCCGCAGGGGTTGCCGTACGAGATCACGATCACGCTGACGTACGGGGAGCAGGCCGAGACCGTACGGCCGGTGTATCCGCCCGAGCGCGCCAAGGGGCGGGGGCGCGCCTGGTACCGGGGCGACTGCCACCTGCACTCCGTGTACTCCGACGGCCGCTACACGCTCGCCGAGATCGCCGCTCTCGCGCGGGCGGCGGGCCTGGACTTCATCAACTCCTCCGAGCACAACACGCACTCCGCGCACGCGCACTGGGCCGAGGAGGCCGGGGACGACCTGCTGATCATGCTCGGGGAGGAGGTGACGACCCGCAACGGCCACGTCGTCGCCATCGGCACCGATCCCGGCACCTTCGTCGACTGGCGCTACCGGGCCCGCGACAACCGCTTCGGCCGTTTCGCCCGCCAGATCCGCCGCGCCGGGGGCCTGGTCGTCCCGGCCCACCCGCACGCCACCTGCATCGGCTGCAACTGGAAGTTCGGGTTCGGGGAGGCGGACGCGGTCGAGGTGTGGAACGGCGCCTACACGCCCGACGACGAGGTGGCGCTGGCCGACTGGGACAGCATGCTGGTCGCCTCCGTGCGCGGGGGGCGGGACGACCGGGGCGGCCGGGGCTGGATCCCCGCGATGGGCAGCAGCGACTCGCACCGCGCCCCGGACGTGATCGGCCGCCCGCAGACCGTCGTCCTCGCCGACGACCTGACGCGGGAGGCGATCCAGGAGGGCATCCGGGCGGGGCGCTCGTACGTCGCCGAGTCGGCGAAGGTGTCACTGGCCCTCACCGCGTCCGGCGGCCGGGGCGAACACGCCGGCATCGGCGAGCGGCTGCGCGTGGACGCCGACGCCCCGGTGACCGTCCGCCTGGAGGTGACGGGCGCCCCGCGCTGCACGGTGCGCTTCGTGACGGACCAGGGCGTGCTGTTCACCGGCCCGCCCCTGCCGGTGTCCGGCGAGGGCGTCGTGGAGTGGCGGACGACCGCCTCGTACGCGGCGTACGTACGGGCGGAACTGCGCCACGAGGCGGCGGCGGGGCCCCTGCCGGGAGCGCCGGCCGCGTTCACGAACCCGATTTTCCTGGGGCGAGGGTAGGCCGAAGGCAGGCATATTCGAGTAATCGGGAAACCGGCCGAATTACCGTCGCCGCTTCGGGCCGGGTAGCGCTCATGTAGACTCGTCGTGCGTTATCGCAAGGGGAAGGAAGCCTCAAGGTGATCTGACAGGCGTGGAAACCGAAGGTCCCTCGGACTTCCTTCCCCGATTACCGCTCTTGTTCCTCGGCGGAGAATGCCCAGTCGCGCAATTCCTCGCGCTACTGGCGCACGAGGACGATCACATTCCAGACGAACGCCCCGTGGACGAGAAGACACGTGGCCCATGCCCCGCCCGTGCGGGTCCCGTGGCGCAGCACCGTGCTCCATCCGACCGCCATCAGGACGGCGGACAGGGCCAGAAGCCCCCAGGAAGCGGCGAGCCACGGCGTGGAGGGCTCCGTGAGGAGCCTGACCAGCGCCAGGGGAGCGAGCGCGAGCAGAGGCAGGGCCCACGTGCCTTCTGTGGCGGCGCGGGGGGACATGGTGTCGGTCATCCAGAGTGCTCCGTGTCTTCGTGTTCGGCCGAGTGGGGCCCGCGTCAGCGAAGGGCGTTGTAGATCTCGAGGAGCGTCAGGCCCGGGGTGACGGCCTTGAGCGGCGCCTTCGCCCACCAGGACAGCCCGTCGTACCACTTCTTGAAGTCGCTGTACTTGCCCTTGATGGCCTTCGCGAAGCCGCCGATCTTGCTGAACGCGGCCTTGATGGCGCCCCACTTGCCGGCCGCCGCGTACTGGCCGTCGGCGACGGCGCGCAACTCCGAACGCTCGGCCGTGGAGAGTTCGGCTGCCAGCGGGCTCGCCAGCAGGGTGCGCGCCGCCTGCTGGGCCTCGGCCTGCTGCGTGGCCGCGACGGCGGTCCGCGCCGTACTCGCAGGAGCGGGCTGTGCCGCCGCCTGGGCCAGCCCCGCGGTCCCACCGAGAGCGATGGCCGTGACGGCCGAAACGGCGGCCATGCGCAATGCATTGCTGTTCATTCGTGTCTTCCTTGCGTCGTCGCAAGGGGAAAGAAGCCCGTACACGGGCGATCTGAACAGGCGTGGAAACCGACGGTCCCCCCGGTACTTCTTCCCCCGATTCGGTTTGCCGTCGTCCCTATGGTCAGGAGGGAAAACAGCATGTACCGGAACTCCATTGGTCGGTAGAGCGCCAGGCACACGTGCATGCTACCCACCAATCGATCACTTGACCACCGGCACGTATACGCCCGGTAATTGAGTGTTCATCGAATTCGCGCCGGGCGGCCACGCCCGCTCTCCGGCGTCAATCGCCGGCCAGGTCCACGACGACCGCCGCGTGGTCGGAGGGCCATACGCCGTCCACGGGGCCGTCGCCCGCCCGTCGCGCGGCACGTACGCGGCCGAGTCCGTGCCGGCCGGGCGGCCCCACGAGGACGTAGTCGATCCGCGCACCCGGCACCGGGCCGCCGGGGATGTACGGGTTGGCGCCGTCCCAGGTGGCGGGCGGGGCCGACGGGTCGGCGTACTCCCAGGCGTCGAGCAGGGCGGCCCGCCCGGGAGCGGCGGGCGCCGGACGGGTGAGGAGCCGGATCTCGGCCGAGTCGGGGGTGGCGTTGAAGTCCCCGGTGACGACGGGCGGGAAGGCGGTGCCGTGGCGGTGGGCGGCGACGAGTTCCGCCAGCGCGGCGGCCTGTTCGCGGCGCACCGCCGAGGCGTGCGAGCCCGAGTTCAGGTGGGCGGTGAAGAACGGGATCCGGTGGCCGGGGGCGTCCAGGCGGGCGTAGAGCGCGAGGCGCCCGTCGTCGAGTTCCCCGGGAGCCGGCAGCCGCAGTGCCGCCCGCTCCAGCACGGGCCAGCGGCTGAGTACCGCGGTGCCGATACCGACCGTGTCGTCCCCGATTCGCCGCTGCCACCGCTCGGGGGCCTCGGACGCGGCCCAGGCGCAGTGCAGGCCGAGTTCACCGGCCAGCCACTCGGCGAGGTTCGCGCCGTCGTCGGCGGCCCACACCTCCTGGAGTCCGACGACATCGGGCCGCAACTCCCTCAGCACGGCGAGGATCGCCTTCTGCCGGTCGGCCCACGGCCCGAACCGCCACCACAGATTCCAGGTCACGACCCGCACGCCCGCACCACCCGTCTCCTGGTCCCGCCCTCACCCTCCCTCTCAGGTTTTCCGGGGAACATGGAGACATACGAGACGGGAGCGTGAACGAATCATGTCGAAGTCGTCCGACACCCAGAAGCACGCCGACGAAAAGGCCGGGCAGAAGACCCGGGCCGAGAGGAAGTACCGGGCCGTCACCGCCGTCCAGCGCCGCCTCAACGCCGTCCTGCGCCGCCTGCCGGCCCAGACCCTGCTGGAGACCACCGGCCGCGTCTCCGGCCTCCCCCGCCGCACACCGGTCGGCGGACGCCGGGTGGGCGACTCCTTCTGGCTGGTGTCGGAGTTCGGTGAACGGTCCCAGTACATCCGCAACATCAAGGCCGATCCACGGGTACGGGTACGCGTCCGGGGCCGCTGGCACCGGGGAACGGCCCGCCTCCTCCCCGACGACGACGCGATCGCGCGCCTGCGTCGCCTTCCCCGGCTGAACAGCCTCGCGGTGCGGGCCATGGGGGCCGGCACGGGGCTGCTGACGGTGCGGGTGGACCTGGAGAGGTGAGGGAGCAGGTGAGGGACCTGTGATCGGCGTCTCCCACGGCTGACGTGGTCGGCATGAACAAGGCAAACTGACCTGGTTGCTCAGGATGTCTAGGGGGACTGCATGGACGGTGTACCGCGAGTACCGGAGCAGCGGCGTCCCGGATCCCCGGCGGAACCGGAGAAGACGGCGGCGCTGCGCTTCGGTGTGCTCGGGCCCGTGCGAGCCTGGCGCGGCGACGAGCCGCTGGCCACCGGCTCCCCCCAGCAGCGCGCCCTGCTGGCCGCGCTGCTGCTGCGCGAGGGCCGCACGGCCACGGCCGCCGAGCTGATCGACGCCCTGTGGGGCGAGGAACCGCCGTCGCAGGCGCTGGCGGCGGTACGCACCTACGCGTCCCGGCTGCGGAAGATCCTGGACCCCGGCGTCCTGGTGAGCGAGTCGGGCGGATACGCCGTACGGGGCCTGGCCGAGGGGGCGCTGGACCTGGCCACCGCCCAGGACCTGGCCGCCGAGGCCGAGAAGGCGCGGAGCGCGGAAGACCTGTGCCACGCCCGTGACGTACTGCGCCGCGCGCTGGCGCTGTGGGACGGCGAGGTGCTGGCGGGCGTCCCGGGTCCCTACGCGGAAGCGCAACGCGTCCGCCTGGAGGAGTGGCGGCTCCAACTCCTCGAGACATGCCTCGACATGGACCTGGAGCAGGGCTGCCACGCGGAGGCGGTCTCGGAACTGACGGCCCTCACGGCGGCGCACCCCCTGCGCGAACGCCTGCGCGAGCTGCTGATGCTGGCCCTCTACCGCAGCGGACGCCAGGCCGAGGCCCTCGCCGTCTACGCGGACACGCGGCGCCTGCTCGCCGACGAGCTGGGCGTCGACCCGCGCCCCGGCCTCCAGGAACTCCAGCAGCGCATCCTCCGGGCCGACCCGGGCCTCGCCGAGCCCTCGGCGCCCGCCGCGGAGACGGCGACGGCCCCGGTCCGCCCGGCCCAGCTCCCCGCCACGGTCCCGGACTTCACCGGGCGCGCGTCCTTCGTCCGCGAACTGAGCGACGTACTGTCCTCGGCCTCGGGGGACGGCGGCACCGCGGGCCGCGTCATGGCGGTCTCCGCCCTCGCGGGCATCGGCGGCGTCGGCAAGACGACCCTCGCGGTGCACATCGCCCACCAGGCGCGGGCCGCCTTCCCGGACGGGCAGCTGTACGTCGACCTCCAGGGCGCGGGCGCGCGGGCGGCGGAACCGGAGACGGTACTGGGCGCCTTCCTCCGCGCCCTGGGCACCGCGGACTCGGCCATCCCCGACTCCCTGGAGGAGCGGGCCGCCCTGTACCGCTCCGTCCTGGACGGCCGCCGCGTCCTCGTCCTCCTCGACAACGCCCGCGACGCCGCCCAGGTACGTCCGCTGCTGCCCGGCACGGACGGCTGCGCGGCGCTGGTGACGTCGCGGGTGCGGATGCTGGACCTCGCGGGGGCGCATCTGGTCGACCTGGACGTGATGTCACCCGAGGAGGCGCTGTCGCTCTTCACGAAGATCGTGGGCGCGGAGCGGGTCGCCTCGGAACGGGAGGCGGCGCTGGACGTGGTCGGGGCGTGCGGCTTCCTGCCCCTGGCGATCCGCATCGCGGCGTCCCGCCTCGCCGCCCGCCGCACGTGGACGGTCTCGGTCCTCGCCGCCAAACTGGCGGACGAGCGACGCCGCCTGGACGAGCTCCAGGCCGGCGACCTGGCCGTCAAGGCCACCTTCGAACTGGGCTACGGCCAGCTGGAACCGGCCCAGGCCCGGGCCTTCCGGCTGCTCGGCCTGGCCGACGGCCCGGACATCTCCCTCGAGGCCGCGGCGGCGGTACTGGACCTCCCGGCCGAGGACACCGAGGACCTCCTGGAGTCCCTGGTGGACACGTCGCTGCTCGAGTCGGCGGCGCCGGGCCGGTACCGGTTCCACGACCTGGTCCGCCTCTACGCGCGTGCGTGCGCGGAACGGGACGAGCATCCGCCGAGCGAGCGGGAGGCGGCGCTGTCGCGGTTGCTGGACTTCTATCTGGCCACGGCGGCGGGGGTGTACGCGATCGAGCGGCCCGGGGACCGGCTGGTGGAGGACCTCGAGCCGACGGAGTATCCCGGGCTGCGTTTCGACCGCGGGTCGCAGGCCCTGGACTGGCTGTACAGCGAGGCGGCGGCCTTGTTGTCCTGCGTCCGGCAGGCGACCAGCTCGGTCAGGCTGAGGCCCGCCGTGGACCTTCTGTGGGCGGCCAAGGACCTGATCGAATCGGGGGCCAACTCGCACCAGTACGAGACCACGGCGCGTGCCATGTGCGACGCGACGCGGGCCGCTGGGGACGCCCGCGCCGAAGGACGGGCGCGGACGACACTGACCAACGTCCTGCTGGTGTACGGCCGCATTCGCCAGGCCGAGGAGGAGGCGCGCCTGGCCATGGAGCTCGCCGCGTCCGCGGGGGACGCCACCGCTGTGAGCTGGGTGGCCAACGACCGCGGGCTCATCTGCCTGCACCAGGGCCGGTACGACGACGGGAAGACCTTCTTCGAGCAGGCGATCGAGGGACACCGGGCCGGTGACAACAGGCTCGGCGAGGCGGTCACACTCGCCAACCTGTCCCGCTCGTACCTGGAACTGGGTGACGTGTCCCAGGCTGTGGACATCGCGCGCCAAAGCCTCGCCACCCACTTGCGGTTGGGGCGGCCCATGCGGCGCGCCAGCGCTCACTTCGCACTGGGTCTGGCGCTGGCCAAGGCCAAGAGGCACGACGAAGCACTGGGCCAGTTCTCCGATGCCCAGGACATCTTCAATGAGCACCGGCAACGGCTCTGGGTGGGGAACACCCATTTCCGGATCGCGGAGGTGCACCTCGCCGCCGCCCGCTTCGCTCCGGCGGCCCAACACGCCGAACAGGCACTCACCTTGGGCTGTGTCGGCGGTGACCGCATGCGAGGGAACATCGTGACGCTCCTCGGCCGGGCCCTCGCCGCTCTCGGGCAGGCGGACCGGGCGAGGGCCTGCTGGCAGGAGGCGCTCAACCTCTACGAGCAGAGCGGAGCCGCGGAAGCGAACGAGGTCCGCGCCCTGCTGTCCCCCGCGTCGGCCGTCTAGAAGGCGCTGAACGCGGACGTTGAGCAATCGTTTATGTCCAACCGGCACGCTGACGTCAGTCAGACCGTCGCGTCGGGGGGCAGACGGTCCGGCGGGAGCCCAGCCAGCTAGTGTGCGGCTCCGAACGCCCGTCCGGTGGCCCTCGGGGGAGCTTCCGGGCGGGCGTTTCCCACCTGTCACGACCTGGAGGAAGCCAAGCTCATGAGCGACACGAAGAAGGACGCGGACGCCACCACGCAGGACAACAGCATGCCGGCACCGCCGAAGGACGGGGGCGCGACGACGCAGGACAACAGCATGCCGAGCGAGCCCGCCACGGGCGAGACCATCACCACGATGGACAACAGCATGCCGTCCCCGCCCGCCCTGGACCGGGACAGCGACGGCAAGTAGACCTTTTCCCACGCGGGGACCGGCCGCGGCGGCACGGAGGGGAGCCGCCGCGGCCGACGTGTGCCCGGTGACCTCTTTCGTGCCGGTATCCGCCGGTCGACGACGACGCCGCGCCGACCGAGGCCGGTCGTCCACAGGGCCGGGCGGACACTCCGATCCCTCGCCGGCCGGAAGGGGTGGGGGTGCGGGTGGGGGTGCGGGTGCGGGTGCCTTTCCGGGTCAGGTTGTGCGGGACGTGCCTGTGCCCTTCTCCGCGTCCAGCGCGTACACGCAGCGGTCCTTGCTGCACGCGTACACGATGCCGTCGCGCACGACCGGGGAGCCGGTGATCTCGCCGCCCGTGGCCAGCTTCCAGCGGAGGCGGCCGTCGTCCGCCTTGAGGGTGTAGAGCAGGTGGTCCGTGGAGCCGAAGTGGATGCGGCCCTCGGCCACCGCCGGGGCGCCCACGATGTCGCCGCCCGCCTGGAAGCGCCACTTGGGAGTGCCGGTGACCGCGTCCAGGGTGTAGAGGCCCTTGCCGCTGCCCACGTGGACGTGGCCGGCGGCCACCAGGACCGGGTCGGTGGAGGAGCGGGCCTCGGTCGCGATGCGCCAGCGGTCGCGGCCGTCGGTGGCGTCGAGGGCGTAGACCGTGCCGAGGTAGTCGGCCAGGTAGACGCCGCCGCCGGTCACCGCGGGGCCCGGCACGAAGGCCGGCGGGGCGAGGAAGACCGCCGGGGCCTCGAAGTGCCAGCGGACGTGGCCGGTGGTGACCTCCAGGGCGAGGACCCGGGTGCCGGCGGAGACGTAGACGTATCCGTCGGGCGCCTGGGTGACGCGGACCGGGACTCCGCCGCAGGAGGCGGCGTCGCCGATCGGGTACGACCAGCGCTCGTCGCCGGTACGGGCGTCCAGGGCGCGCAGCCGGGCGTCCTGCCAGACGTACGCCGTGCCCTCGTGCAGCACGGCGCCCGCCTCCGCGGACTCGAAGTCGGTCTGCGCGCCGGTGATCTCCCACAGCTTCTGACCGCCCGAGGCCTCCCAGCCCTGGACGCCGCCGCCTCTGGTGGCGGTGAGGACCGTGCCCCGGTCGGCCTGGAGGGAGTACACCCAGGCATCGGTCTGGACGCGCCACAGGTCGGTGCCCTCGCGGGCGTCCAGGGCGAAGAGGGTCGGGCCGTCGGAGGCGTGGATACGGCCGTCCGCGACCGCCATCGACCAGGCGACGTCCCGGGTCTTGAAGCGGCGGCGCCCGGTGGCCACGTCCAGGGCGTGTACCTCGAAGGAGGTGACGTAGACGAGGTCCCCGGCGACGGACGGCGTGCCCCAGACGTCGTTGGACATGCGGAAGCGCCAGGGGCGCCAGCCCGCCGGTGACGCCTCGGGAGGTGCGGTGGGCGCGGGCGGGGCCGCCGCGGCGGAGGGGTCGGCACCGTTGACGCCGGGGCGCGGACGGGACCAGGACGCGGCGAGGGCGGACTCCGGCGGGGGCGCGGCGACGGCCGCGGAACGCATGTCGGCGACGCGCGGGCCGGGGCCGATGGGCACCGAGACCCCGGCCAGCCGGACCGGGCCGGATTCGGGGGCGCCGACGGGCGCGGGCACCGGGGGGCCGTGCCCGGGGGGCGCCGGTACGACGGGGTCGTGCGAGGGCGGCGGCGGGAGCGGCGGCGCGGGGACCGCGGGACGGGCACCGGCCGCGCCGCCGCCACCGCCGCGGCCTGCGGTGGTCGCCGCGGGCTTGGCCGGGGGCCGGCCGTTGCGGCGGCGCTCGATCAGGCCCACCGCCCGCTCGGGCAGCCACGCCGACGCCGTACCGCTGTCGTCGGAACCGGAGCCGAACAGGTGCGGGGCGAGCTGGGCCTGGAGGTCGGCGGGGTTGGGGCGGCCGGTCGCCTCCATCTGCATGCACGACTCGATGAGCGGGCGCAGCTCGTCCGGCAGGCCTTCGAGGTCGGGGCCCTCGCGCAGCAGCATGAAGACCGTCTCGACCGGGTTGGCACCGTGGAAGGGCGGGTGCCCGGTGGCGGCGAAGACCAGCATGGAGCCGAGCGAGAACACGTCGCTCGCGCCGGTGACGCTGCGGGAGTCCTTCGCCTGCTCCGGGGACATGTAGGCGGGGGTGCCGACGGCGACGTTCGTCATCGTCAGACGGGTGTTCGAGACGCCGGACGCGATGCCGAAGTCGATCACCCGGGGGCCGTCCTCGACCACGAGGACGTTGGAGGGCTTGAGGTCGCGGTGGACCAGCCCGGCGCCGTGGATCGACTGGAGCGCCTCCGCGACGCCCGCCGCCAGCCAGCGCACCGCCTGGGCCGGCAGCGGCCCGCATTCGTTCACTATCTCCTCGAGGGAGGGCGCGGGAACGTAGGCCGTGGCCAGCCACGGAACCGCCGCGCGCGGGTCGGCGTCGACCACCGCCGCCGTGTAGAAGCCGGAGACGGCGCGGGCCGCCTCCACCTCGCGCGTGAAGCGGACGCGGAACAGCTGGTCCTCCGCCAGCTCCGTCCGGACCGTCTTGATCGCCACGCGCCGGCCGGACGCCGAGCGCGCGAGATAGACCAGCCCCATGCCGCCGGCACCGAGCCGGCCCAGCACCTCGAACGGCCCGATCCGCCGCGGATCGTGCTGTGTCAGCTGATCCACCACTTGCCTGCCACCTCCCCGTACGGGCCGCGCCATCCACATATGTACGCGACCGACGTGCAGCGTCTCACCACCGCACGTCCGTGGCGCCACGCACCCCGATTCTTCCTGTCCGAGGCGCCGGTGGCGAACCTGGCGACAATCGGGGTGTCTCGTACGATCCCGGGCATAGGGGCACGCTTCCCGGGCTCCCGGTCAGCGTTGCAGCAGGGCGAACGACGCCCCCTGGTCGTCCGAGACCACGGCCCCCCCTCCGTAGGACGTCTCGAAGGGCGGCACCCGCACCCGCCCGCCGAGCCGGGCCACCGTGCCGAGCGCGGCCTCGACGTCCCCGACCAGGAAGTGGACGAGGAAGTGCGGCGGCATCTCCGCGGGGAAGACCTCGGAGACCAGGGCACGGCCGAAGTCGGGGGCGGCGTCCGGGCCGAAGAGGGCGTCGTGGAAGAGGTCGCCGTAGAAGGCGTTGGCGGCCTCGGTGTCCCGGGTGTACAGCTCGGCCCAGGTGAAGGTGCCCGGTTCGTGCCGGCGCCCGAAGCCGGGGTGGCCGGCCGGCTGCCAGAGGGCGAAGACGGCTCCGTCGGGGTCGGCGGCGAGCGCGGTGGTACCCAGGCCGCCGACCGGGTGGGGCGGGGTGACGACCTGGCCGCCGCCCGCGCGGATCCGCTCGGCCAGCGCCGGCGCGTCCGGGGTGTGGAAGTACACGGACCACACGGTGGGCATCCGGCCGTCCGTCTTGCGGACCAGGGCCGCGACGGGCTCGCCGTCCAGCCACGCCCATACGGACTCGCCCGCCGCCTCCCTCGCCGGGCTCTCGGCCGCCTCCCTCGCCGGGCTCTGGGCCGCCTTCCCCGCCGGGCTCTCGGCCGCCTTCCCCGCCGGCTCCCCTGCCGGCTCTTCCGCCGGCCGCCCTCCCGGCTCTCCGAAGGTCCAGCCGAAGAGCTCGCCGTAGAAGCGCTTGCCCGCCTCCACGTCGGAGAGTTGTGCGTCCACCCAGCAGGGGACGCCTTCCGGGTGTGCGGACGCATCGGTCGGGTCGCCGGACGTCCGCTTCGCTGATGCCCCGTTTTCGGCCATGCCGTCAAAGTAACCGCGTCGCCCGCACCGCGCAGACCAGGCACACCAGCCTCTCTCCGCCCGCGCACCCCATTTGCAGTCGGCCGAATCGCGCTCAGATCACCCGTCGGTAAGCTGACGGCATGACAGGACAAGTGCGTACCGTCGACGGCCGCGTGGCCGGTCGACGTGGGCAGGCGACCCGGCAGAAACTGCTCGACTGCCTCAGCGAAATGCTCAGCTCCTCCCCCTATCGCGATGTCAAAGTCATCGATGTCGCCCGCAAGGCGGGCACGTCGCCCGCGACCTTCTACCAGTACTTCCCGGACGTCGAGGGCGCCGTCCTGGAGATCGCCGAGCAAATGGTCGCCGAGAGTACCGTGTTGGCCGACCTCACGGCGGGCCGCTCCTGGGTCGGCAAGGCCGGCTGGCAGACGGCGCAGGAACTCGTCGACGGATTCCTCGAGTTCTGGCGGAAGAACGACGCGATCCTCCGGGTCATCGACCTGGGTGCGGCGGAGGGAGACAAACGGTTCTCCAAGATCCGGATGAAGATCCTGAACTCGGTGAACTCCTCCCTCACGGACTCCGTGGCCGAACTGCGGGCCAAGGGCAAGGTCGACAAGGACGTGAACCCCGCGGCGATCGCCGGTTCACTGGTCGTGATGCTCGCGGCCGCCGCTTCGCACCAGAAGGGCTTCTCCTCCTGGGGCGTCAAACAGGCCGAACTCAAGCCAAACCTGGCCCTGTTGATGTACCTGGGCGTCACCGGCAAGAAGCCCACCAAGTAGCACGCCGGGCAGAACACCCGGCGGCGCACCCCCGCGGCGCACCCCGCGGCGCGCCCCACAGCCTGTCATCTTCGCCGGGCCCCGCACCCCGCGCCCGCACACCGCGTCCGGCGCACGCGCCGCGCCCGCAGGCCGCGTCCCCGGCGCACCCGTTCCGCACTACGCCGGCAGCGGCCGGTCCCGCACCACGTGCTTCATCACCAGCGTCGACGTCAGCCGCTGCACTCCGGGCAGGGTGGCGAGCCGCTCGTCGTAGAGCCGCTGGTAGGCGGCCAGGTCGGCGGCGACCACGCGCAGCAGGTAGTCCGGTTCCCCGAACAGCCGCTGCGCCTCCACCACCTCGGCCACCTCGCTGACCGCCCGCTCGAACTCGGCGACCGTGTCCCGGTCCTCCTGCCGCATCGACACGAAGACCAGCGCCTCGAAGTTCAGCCCCACCGCGGCCGGGTCCACCACCGCCCGGTAACCGCCGATCGCCCCCGACCGCTCGAGTTCACGCAGCCGCCGGTGACACGGCGAGACGCTCAGCCGCACCCGCGCGGCCAGCTCGGTCACGGTCAGCCGCCCGTCCTGCTGCAGCTCGGCAAGAATCTTCCGGTCCAGGTCGTCCATGTGGAAGATTTTCCCACCACATGCTCTGACCTGGACAAACTTCGGAAACACCTTCGGCACGTATGCGCCTAATCTTCCCGGCATGGACTCGGGACTCCTCATCTCCTTCCTCGCTCTGGACCTACTGCTTGTGTGCGTGCCGGGCGCGGACTGGGCGTACGCCATAGCGGCCGGGCTGCGCGACCGGTCGGTGGCGTGGGCGGTGGGCGGTCTGGTCGCCGGGTACGCGTTGCACACACTGCTGGCGGCGGCCGGGCTGGCGGTGCTGGTGGCCGGGTCGCCGGGTCTGCTCACGGTGCTGACGGTGGCGGGGGCCGCGTACCTGGTGTGGCTGGGGTGGTCGGTGCTGCGCCGGCCCGGTGTTCCGGGTGCCGCGCAGGAGGACCCGGGTGGCGCGCAGGGCGGCTCCCGGGCCCGGGACTTCCTGCGCGGCGCCACGATCAGCGGCCTCAACCCCAAGGGCCTGCTCCTCTACCTGTCCGTGCTGCCGCAGTTCCTGGTCACCCGGGGTGCGCCGCTGCCGGTGCCCGTGCAGACTGTCGTCCTGGGACTGCTGCACATGGCGTGCTGCGCCGCCGTCTACCTGGCGGTCGGGCTCGCCGCCCGTGCCGTCCTGGGCGCGCGCCCGGCCGCGGCCCGTGCGGTCACCCGTACGTCGGGCGCCGCGATGCTGGGCATCGGGGCGTTCCTGTTGGTGCAGCGGCTGGCGATGTCCTGACGTGCGTCCGGCGGGAGTCCGCCGGACGGGGAACAGCCGCGCGCCCGGCCGGTGTTGAGCCTGGACGACGACGTCCGTACCCGCTGGAGGAGACCGGAATGGCCCTGACCCGCGAAGAGCGTGAGAAGTTCCTGGCCGAGCCCCACATCGCCGCGCTCGCGGTCGACGCGGGCGCGGGCCGGGCCCCGCTGACCGTGCCGATCTGGTACCAGTACGAGCCCGGCGGCGATGTATGGATCATGACCGGGCTCGACAGCCGCAAGAACCAGCTGATCAAGGCGGCGGGCCGGTTCTCCCTGATGGTCGACCGGCTGGAGCCCACCATCCGGTACGTGTCGGTGGAGGGGCCGGTCGTCGAGACGGTCACCGCCACCGAGGAGCAGCTGCGGGAGATCTCCGCCCGCTACCTCCCGGCCGAGAAGGTCGACGGATACGTGGCCTTCGCCTCCGCGAACCACGGCGAGCAGGTCATCGTCCGCATGCGGCCCGAGCGCTGGGTCTCCTCCGACCTCGGGTCGGTGTGACCCAGCCCCCCGCACCCGTGACAATCGGGGCATGGGAACCGATCTCCACGAGTTGCTGAGGTCGCTGCGGGTGTGGGATCCCGCGGTCACCGAGCTGCCGCCCCTCGACCCGGCCACCGCGCCCGGCGATCCCCTGGCCCTGTTCACGGCGTGGTTCGCCGAGGCGGTGGCGGCCGGTCAGACCGAGCCGCACACCGTGTCGCTGGCGACGGCGGACGCGGAGGGGCTGCCGGACGCGCGCGTCGTGATGCTGCACGGTGCGGACGCGGACGGCTGGTCCTTCGCCACGCACGCCGACAGCCGCAAGGGCCGCCACCTCGCCGCGCGTCCGTACGCCGCGCTCGTCTTCTACTGGCCCGTACTGGGCCGCCAGGTGCGCGTCCGCGGCCCGGTGACCGCCGCCCCGGCCGAGGCGGCGCACGCCGACCTGCACGCGCGGTCGACCGGTGCCCTCGCCGCCGCCCTCACCGGACGGCAGAGCACGGACCTGGACTCGCCGGACGAGCTGGCCCGCGCCTCCGAGGCGGCCTGGGAGCGGGCCGCCCGGGAGCCGGACGCGCCCGTCCCGTCCTGGACGCTGTACCGGCTGCTCCCCGACGAGGTGGAGTTCTTCCAGGGGGACGCCCGCCGCCGCCACGTGCGGCTGGCCTACCGCCGGACGGACGACGGCGGCTGGAGCACGCGGCTGCTGTGGCCCTGAACCGCGGTCACCGTCCGGCGGGCGGGCTGTGGCCCTGACCCGCGGTCACCGCCCGGCGGGCGGCTGTGGCCCTGACCCGCGGTCACCGCCCGGCGGGCGGCTGTGGCCCTGACCCGCGGTCACCGCCCGGCGGGCGCCGCGGGCTCCTCGTCCGTCGCCAACCGTGCGTGCAGGTGCGCGTCCCGGAAGGCGTCGTGCCGGCCGGCCTCGAACATCGCCCCGCGCATCGTGCCCTCGTGGGCGTACCCGCAGCGTTCGGCGATCCGGCAGGAGGCGTCGTGACCCACGGCGTGCCCCAGTTCGAGGCGGTGGAGGCCGAGTTCCGCGAAGGCCCAGCGGGACGCGAGGAGCAGAGCGCGGGTGGCGACGCCCCGGCCGCGGGCCTCGGGCAGCACCCAGTAACCGACCCGGGCCAGCTTCAGCGGCCGGTTGATCTCGTTGACTCCGATGTGGCCCAGCACCGCGCCGCTCGCCTCGTCCGTGATCCGGAACGAGGCGGACCCGCCCTCCGCCGCGTCCCGGGCGCGTGCGCGCAGCGACTCACGGGCGCCGCCGAGGTCCGTCCACAGCCTGAGCGGTGTGTTCCAGCGCCGGAACTCGGGATCCAGGCAACCGCGCAGCCACGTCTCGGCGTCGGCGTCCGAGCCGGCGTCCCAGGACCGGAGGCGAAGGCCGTGTCCGCGCGGTTCGGCGAGGGAGGGCGCGAGGGTAGGCATGCGTGTGTGGGCCATCGACCCATTCAACAACAGTCACGACCGCGGCCACGTCCGCGGTCGTGACCGATCCGCAACCGATTCCGGTCTTGACCGAGACCCATCAAGCGAGGGCCTGATTACGCTCACGGCATGGCCGACTCCACAGCGTCCACCGAACCGCAGCCCGCATACCCCGCGGACCGCCCCGTGTACGTCATCGGCGCCGGTCCCGGCGGTCTCGCCGTCGCCCACGCGCTGCGCGCGCGGGGTCTGCGGGCCGTCGTCCTGGAACGCGCCGACCACGTCGGCGCCTCCTGGCGGCGCCACTACGACCGGCTGCGCCTGCACACCACCCGCCGTCTTTCGGCGCTGCCCGGCCTGCCGATACCGCGCCGCTTCGGGCGATGGGTGGCCCGGGACGACGTGGTGCGGTACCTGGAGAAGTACGCCGAGCACCACAAGCTGGAGATCGTCACCGGCGTCGAGGTCTTCCGCGTCGAGCGCGCGCCGGACGGCGCGGGCTGGCTGCTGCACGCCTCGGGCGGCCGTGAGCTGACCGGCGCCGCGGTGGTGGTCGCCACCGGCCACAACCACACCCCGCGCCTGCCGGACTGGCCCGGCCGGGACACGTACACCGGCGGGCTCCGGCACGCCGCCGAGTACCGCGACGCGGCTCCGTACGCCGGCCGGGACGTCCTGGTCGTCGGCGCCGGCAACACCGGTGCCGAGATCGCCGTGGATCTGGTGGAGGGCGGGGCCGCCCGGGTCCGGCTGTCCGTGCGCACCGCGCCCCACATCGTGCGCCGCTCCACCGCCGGCTGGCCCGCCCAGTACAGCGGCGTGCTCGTACGGCGGCTGCCGCCCCGCCTCGTCGACCGGCTCGCCCGGCCGCTGGCCAGGATCAGCACGCCCGACCTGTCGGCGCACGGGCTGCCCCGCCCGGACACCGGCCTCCTCACCCGGGTGGCCGAGGGCGCCGTCCCGGTGCAGGACGTCGGCCTGATCGACGCGGTGCGCGGCGGCCGGGTGGAGATCGTGGCCGCCGTGGACGGCTTCGAGGACGGCAAGGTGGTACTCGCCGACGGCACCCGCGTCGCACCGGACGCGGTGGTCGCCGCCACCGGCTATCTCCGGGGCCTGGAGGGGCTGGTCGGCCACCTCGGCGTACTCGACGCACGCGGCCGGCCGGTGGTGCGGGGCGCCCGCTCCCCCGAGAACACCCCCGGTCTGTACTTCACCGGCTTCACCAACCCGGTCAGCGGCATGCTCCGCGAGCTCGCGATCGACGCGGTCCGCATCGCCAGAGCGGTGGCGAGGACGGACGCGGGGCGGATCTCGCGGCTTCGGGGCTGAGCGGCGGCGGGCACGCGGCTCAGCCCCGGGTCAGGATGCGCGGGTCCCCGGAGTCCGGACCAACGGCGCGACCAGCAGCACGCAGGCGGTCGTTCGGCCAGGCCGGCCGCGCACGCGCGGCACCCGGCTCCGCCGTTGCCCACCCCATGCGGGGCAGCCTACGGCCCGGTCACGGCAGGGCGGTCGCCGCAACCGGTCGCCGCCGGATCACCACCGCCATCAGCGCCGCCGCCGCGCACAGGGCGCCGGAGGCGACCCAGACCACGTCGTAGGAGCCGAAGTGGTCGCGGGCGACACCGCCGAGGAAGGCGACGAGGGCGGCGCCGACCTGGTGGGAGGCGAGGACCCAGCCGAAGACGATCGCGCTGTCGTCGCCGTAGTGCTCGCGGCACAAGGCGAGGGTGGGCGGGACGGTGGCGACCCAGTCGAGGCCGTAGAAGACGATGAAGAAGATCATCGGGGGGTGGACGGCCGGCGCGAGCAGGATGGGGAGGAAGAGGAGGGAGACGCCGCGCAGGGCGTAGTAGACGGCGAGCAGGCGGCGCGGTTCGAAGCGGTCGGTGAACCAGCCGGAGGCGATCGTGCCGACCACGTCGAACACGCCGATCACGGCGAGCAGCGACGCGGCGGTCGTCAGCGGCATGCGGTGGTCGTGGGCGGCGGGGATGAAGTGGGTCTGGATCAGGCCGTTGGTCGAGGCGCCGCAGATCGCGAAGGTGCCTGCCAGCAGCCAGAACGGGCCGGTGCGGGCAGCGGAGAAGAGGACCCTGAGCGCCCGGCGGGCGGCGCCCGGCACGGGGGCGGGCTTGGGCACGAACTCCTTGGCGCCATAGGGCTTCTGGCCCACGTCCGCCGGGTGGTCGCGCAGGAGGAGCCAGACGAAGGGGACGACGGCCAGGGCGGCGAGGGCGACCGTGACGGCCGCCGGTCGCCACTCGTGCGTCTCCACGATCCAGGACAGCAGCGGCAGGAAGATCAGCTGTCCGGAGGCCGAGGCGGCGGTGAGGACGCCGGTGACCAGACCGCGCCGCTCGGTGAACCAGCGGTTGGTGACGGTGGCCGCGAAGGCCAGCGCCATCGAGCCGGAGCCGAGGCCGACCAGCAGGCCCCAGCAGAGGATCAGTTGCCAGGCGGAGTCCATCCACACCGTCGCGCCCGAGCCCAGCGCGATGACGATCAGGGCGACGGCGACCACGCGGCGGATGCCGAAGCGGTCCATCAGCGCCGCGGCGAAGGGGGCGGTCAGCCCGTAGAGCGCGAGGTTGACGGAGACGGCGGCTCCGATCGTGCCGCGCGACCAGCCGAACTCCTGGTGGAGCGGGTCGATGAGGATACCGGGCAGGGAGCGGAAGGCGGCGGCACCGATGATCGTCACGAACGTGACCGCGGCGACCCACCAGGCACGGTGCACCCGGGCGCGGCGGCGCGGACGGGCGGGCTCCGGCTGGGGTACGGCTGCTGCGGCGGAGTCGGTTGTCTGGGTCACGTCATTGAGCTTCCGACGCATGATCCCTCCGATCCAGTGGCCCGGCAGACAGCGTTCGCTAGGATCGGGCCATGACGTCCGACCCCACGAACCGCGCGCACCGTCCGCACCGCGTCGCCGTTCTCGCCCTGGACGGCCTGCTCCCCTTCGAACTGGGCATCCCGCAGCGGATCTTCGGGCGCGCCCGGGACGAGCACGGACGTCAGCTGTACGAGGTCGTCACCTGCTCGGTCCGCCCGCCCGGGCCGGTCGGCACCGACGCGGACTTCGCGATCCTGGTCGAGAACGGCCCCGAGGCCCTCGCCACCGCCGACACGGTCGTCGTCCCGTCCTCCTACGAGCTGGGCCCGGTGTACGAAGAGGGCGTGCTGACCGGGGAGTTGGCCGCCGCGCTGGCGCTCGTCCGGCCGGGCACCCGGCTCGTCGCGATCTGCACGGGCGGCTACGTCCTGGCCGCCGCCGGATGTCTCGACGGCCGTCCGGCGACCACCCACTGGGCCTCCGCCGAGCACTTCCAGCGGCTGTTCCCGAAGGTGCGGGTGGACCCGGACGTTCTGTTCGTCGACGACGGAGACGTGCTCACCTCGGCCGGGGTCGCGGCCGGGATCGACCTGTGCGTGCACATCGTGCGCCGGGACCACGGCACCGCCGTCGCCAACGACGTGGCCCGCCGCACCGTCGTACCGCCGCACCGCGACGGCGGTCAGGCACAGTACATCGAGCGCCCGGTACCCGATCCCCAGCAGTCGTCGACGACCACCGCCCGCGCCTGGGCGCTCGGCCGTCTCCACGAGCCGATCCAGCTGCGGGACATGGCCGCCCAGGCGTCGATGTCCGTACGCACCTTCACCCGCCGTTTCCGCGAGGAGGTCGGCGTCAGCCCGGGCCAGTGGCTCACCGGGCAGCGCGTCGAACGGGCCCGGCACCTGCTGGAGTCCACCACTCTGTCCGTCGACCAGGTGGCCCAGGACGCGGGATTCGGCACGGCCCAGTCGATGCGGCAGCACTTGCAGGCGGCGCTCGGGGTCACACCGACCGCCTACCGGCGGACCTTCCGGACCGAGTTGTCCACAGCCTGTGGAGGATGACGGGCACGTCGTCGGCCGGCGGCGCGGCGCTGTCCGCCCCGAGCATGGCACCGCGCGCCGCCACCCGACTCCGGCGCTCCCGCCCGGCTCCCGTCGCCCCCCCGGGGGAACCGCCGCCGAAACACGACTCACGCTCGTCGAGGGCTCCGTCACCGAGGCCTCGTCGTCCCCTCGCGGCGAATCGTTGACTACAAGCGTGAGGAGGCGGTCACGATCCGTCAACCGGCAAAGGGGGATTCATCCCTTACATCCCGTTTGCGCAGGACGCGCACGGAAGCACACCCCGGCGCACTGCCGCATCACTCCCGGGAGGAGCGGAGCTCGTGCACCGGGCGCATCCCGCGCCGCCGGCCGCTACACCACTTCGTACGCGAAGCCCTCGTACACCACCGTGCCGCCGCCGCTCCCGCAGACCGGCGCGGTGTCCTCGCGCTCGGCGCAGCGGTCCAGTTCGCACCAGATGCGCTTGCCGTCACCCTCCCTGCTCCAGCCCCAGCGGTCGGCGAGGCCGTCGACGAGGGCCAGGCCCCGGCCGCCCGTCGCCTCGCCGTCCAAGCAACGGGGCACCGGGGCCCGGTCGCTGGCGTCGTCCACTTCGAGGCGGACGGTCGCCTCTTCGGTCTCCTCGGTCACCGCGCCCGGCAGCACCAGCCGCAGGACGGCCGAACGGCCGGTGTGCACCACGGCGTTGGTGACGAGTTCGGAGACGAGCAGGACCAGCGTCTCGGCGAGTGGTTCATCGGCCTGTATCCCGGACCCGGCGAGCCGTGAGCGCGCCCACCGCCGGGCACGCCCCACTTCCGAGGGGTCGGGCCGGACTTCCAGCTGCACTTGAAGCACCTGCACCGCTCACACCATCCGAACCGGCGGACACAAAGGCTCGCGCCTCATGAGGGCCACGATCGTAGCCATTTTCTGCATGGCCAGAACAAAGGCCGGGTGAGGGATCACGGAACGTGAATCCCTTGGAGGACAGCATGGTTGACGTACAGTCACCCCAACAAGCGCTTCGGGCATATTCCAGCGCGAAGGAGTACCCGTGCGGCATACTGTGCGACGCTCGTTCCGGGGAGTCGAACAGGTGGTGGCCGACGGCCGTTCCACCCTGCGGGGCAAGGCGTACATCGCCGGTTCCGGAGCCGCCTCAAGGGCAACTCCGGCACGGCTGGCGCTCGGGACCACTCGCATCCCACACAAGGTACCGGAGTGTGGCGCCGACTCCGGGCCGTGACGGGTCACACGGTGGACACAACCCGGTATCAACGCTCTGTGATGCCGCCTTGCCACGATCCGCGACATCTGTTCGATGCGCCAGTGGCGGCCGTCGGCCCGGAGGGCTACTCGGGAACGGTGAAATACCGGGCGAAGGCCGGGACGGCCTCCGCCTCCCCCACCTTGCCGTCGCCGTCCGTGTCGAGCGCTTCGGCGGCCGGCCGGGCGGTCTCCGCCGGCACACCGAGCGCGGTGAGCACACGGGCGGCGGCCTCCACGGTGACGGACCCGTCGCCTTCGGTGTCGGCGACGTCCAGGGCCGCGTGCAGGAACGGCCGGGCGATCTCGGCGAACCGGTCAGGTTCGTCCCGCAGCCGCTTGACCGCTCCGGAGACGAACTCCTCGCGGGTGATGCGCTGGTCACCGTCCCGGTCGGCGATGCCCGCCATGCCCTGCCAGAGCGCCTCCGCGCCGCCGTACAGGGCCTGCCCCTTCTCGGACCGGGCGGCGGTGCCGAACTCGGCGAGCACCGCCTTGGCCGCCCCGCTGAAGTCCGAACGGTCGATGTACCCGTTGCCGTCCTGGTCGAAGGTGGCGAACCGCGCGGCGATCCTGCGCTCGTACTCGCTGTTGACCATTGTCTTCTCCGGCCGCCTCACGTCGTCGGTGTCGGTGGTCTGCGTCTCGTTCGGAGCGTACGACGCCGCCCGCGGCCGCGGGCGGGACCCGCGCGGAGAGGAACCCGTGCGGGAAGGGATCACGCGCGGGAAGGGATCACGCGCGGGAAGGATCTACGCGGAGAGAGGGCGCGGCTCGTCGCCGGTCGCCGAGGCGAGGTCGGGGTGGACGTCGAAGAGCCGGCGGACCCCGAGCGCGCCGAGGACCCGGTTGACGTGGGAGCCGTCGACGGCGCCCTGCGCCGGCAGTATCAGGCGCAGCCGGCCCTGGCAGGAGCGGATGAGCCGCCGGGAGGCGATGAGCACGCCGACCCCGCTGGAGTCGCAGAACAGGACCTCGGAGAGATCCAGGACAAGACTGTGCCGCCCCTCGGCCACCTCGTCGTGCACGCGCTGCCGCAGCACCGGTGACGTCACCAGATCCAGTTCGCCCGACACCTGGAGCACGGCCCACCGGCCCCGCTCGCCGCCGGTCACTTTGAACGTCACCACCATGCCTCTCATCCGTCGGAACGTCCGGAATCACCCGAAACGGAAGCCACGCTTACGCTTCTTGGGCGCGCGCCTGCCCACCGGCCGTTCCCGCAAACGCCCGGCCGGAAACGGGGTCCGATCAGAAGAGGCTTGTTTCAGACTGTTTCGATCCTGTTCGATCCAAACCAATCGAATCCGGTCGCACGATAGAGGGTAGGCGAGACGGATCGGAAGCGTTTACCACCCGGCGGCCGACGGGGGGCGCGCATTGGCATAAAGGGGCGTGCGGTGTCGGACGTGCCGACTACATTCGGGGAGACGGCGGCCGCAGGCTGGGGGCCGGCGGCGGCGAGAAGCACGCTCGGCACGAGCACGGCATGACCACGACACGAGCACGGCACGAGCACGGCACGAGCAGAGGACCGTACAGGGGGTGAGGGAGCCGGATGGCGAAGAGGGACGTACCACTGCGCTGGGACCGCAAGATGCAGCAGCGGCTCGCACGCGGGGAGGCCGCCGCCCTGGGCGAGCTCTACGACCGGTTCGCCTCGCTCGTGCACGGCCTGGCGCATCGGGTGCTGGATGACGAGCGGGCCGCCGACCACATCACGCGCGACGTCTTCGCGCACGTCTGGGAGCATCCGGACACCTACGACCCCCGGCAGGGCCCGCTGCGCACCTGGGTCGCCACGCTGACCCACCGCCTGGCCGTGCAGCGGCTGCGCGTCACCGAGACGGCCGCCCTCGCCCGCGGCGGTCCCGGCACCACCGAGGAGCTGGAGAGCAAGGTGCGCCACGCCTCGGTCGCCGCCCGCGCCGACTACATCGTCCAGTCCATGCCGGCTCCGCTACGGGCCGCTCTGGAGCTGGCCTACTTCCAGCGCCGCGACTACCGCCAGACCGCCGCCGACCTCGGCGTCACGGAGGACGAGGCCCGCCGCCGCCTCCGCCTGGGCCTCCAGCTCCTCTCCACCGCCCGCGACGCCGGCGCCCCGGAAACGCCCGGGGCGCCGCCGGGATACGGGGGTGCGGCGTGACGGGGGGCCACGACGAGAACGGGGGCCGGGCAAGCGAGCCGGTGCCGGGCGGAGAGCCGTTTTCGCCCGCTGGGCCGACGCGGGACGAAGGACGAAGTGAGCCGGAACACCACGGCGGAGCCGACGGCCCCGACAGGCCGGCACCCGGCGGGCCTGTCGAACCCGGTGGGCCCGGCGGGCCTGTCGAACCCGGTGGGCCCGGCGGGCCTGTCGCACCCGGCGGGCCCGGTGGGCCCGGCGGGGCGGCGTCGCGCGGTGCGGGCGGTGGGGCCCGTCCCGGTCCGCGCATACCGCTGCCCCGCGTGTCCGTCGAGGACGGTGGGCGGGTGTTGCCCGATGCGGTGCCGGGCGGGGCGGTCGCGCTGGGGCATCAGATGCTGACGTCGCTCCTCGGGGCGTGGGCGCTGGCCGCCTGCTCGGCCGAGGAGGCGGCGGCCGTCGAGGAGCATCTCGGCGAGTGCGACACCTGTGCCGACGAGGCGCTGCGGCTGCGTGAGGCCGTCGGGCTGCTCCAGCGACCGGAGACCCTCGACCTGGACCCCGCCCTGCGCACCCGCGTCCTGGACGGGTGTCTGGAGCGGCGTCCGCCGCGCATCCCGGTGCCCGAGTGGGCCACGCCGTACGACGCCGAGACCGCGCGGCTGGACGCGCTGCTCCAGGACATCGGCGACGCCGAGTGGCACGCGCCGGTCCGGCTGCGCTGGTTCGAGGCCGACGAGGCCGCGAGCCGCCGTACCACCGTCGCCGGGGTCATCGCCCACCTGCTGACGGTCGACGGGCTCGTCGCGGCCGCCCTGGGCCTTTCCGACCCGCTGGGCGACATCACGGCGCCCACCCCCGCGCCGGCCGGCCGCACCGAGGCGTACTGGCGGGCCTCGCACTACCCGCCCACCCGCGCGGTGCGGGCGCCCTGGCGCGAGCAGAGCCACGGCATCGTCCGCACCGTGTCGTTCACCGGCGACGCGGGCCGGATGCCGGTCTCCTACGGAGACTTCGAGCTGCCGCTGCACGACGCGATGCTGGACCGGGCCTTCGAGTGCTGGGTGCACGCCGAGGACATCGCCGACGCGGTGGACTACCCGTACGAGCCGCCCTCCGCACGTCATCTCAACCGCATGATCGATCTCGCGGCGCGGATGCTGCCGGGCGCTCTGGCGACCCGCCGCCGGGCCGGGCCGGCAGCGACCGGTGTCCGCCCGCGCCTGGTCACGGCGGGTGAGCCGGGACGCAGCCTGCGGCTGGAGATCGAGGGGTCGGGCGGCGGCGAGTGGCTCATCCCGCTCGACTCCCCGGGCGCGGTGGGCTCCGCCGAACACGAGGTGGCCCATGTCGCCCTGGACGGCGTGGAGTTCTGCCGGCTCGCCGCGGGCCATGTGCCTCCGGCGGAGGCGGCGGCGGGTCAGGTGGGCGACCGGGAGGCGATCAGGGACGTGCTGTTCGCGGCGGCGAGCCTGAGCCGGATGTAGGGGCGGGTGACGGTGCGCGGCCGGCCGCGCACCCGAGCCCGAACCCGAGCCCGCCCCCCGAGCCGCTAGGCGAAAACGACCGTGCGCCGCCCGTTCAGCAGAATCCTCCGCTCCGCGTGCCACTTCACGGCCCGCGCCAGCGCCTGGCACTCCACGTCCCGCCCCACCGCGACCAGCTGGTCCGGCGTGACGTCGTGGGCGACCCGCTCGACCTCCTGCTCGATGATCGGCCCCTCGTCGAGGTCGGCCGTCACGTAGTGCGCGGTCGCGCCGATCAGCTTCACGCCCCGCGCGTGCGCCTGGTGGTACGGCTTCGCGCCCTTGAAGCTCGGCAGGAAGGAGTGGTGGATGTTGATGATCCGGCCGCTGAGCTGCTTGCACAGGTCGTCCGAGAGGACCTGCATGTAGCGGGCCAGCACGACGAGTTCGACGTTCTCCTCGCGCACGATCTCCAGGACGCGCGCCTCGGCCTGGGCCTTGGTGTCCTTCGTCACGGGGATGTGGTGGAAGGGGATGCCGTAGGACCCCACCAGCTCGGCGAACTCGGTGTGGTTGGACACCACGGCCGCGATCTCCACGGGCAGCGCGCCGATCCGGGCCCGGAAGAGCAGGTCGTTCAGGCAGTGCCCGAACTTGCTGACCATGAGCACGATGCGCATCTTCTCGTCGGCCCGGTTGATCTGCCAGTCCATCTGGAAGGCGTCACCGATCGCCGTGAAGCTGGCGCGCAGCTTGTCCACGGTCACCGGCTCGTCGGCCGAGAAGTGGACGCGCATGAAGAACAGTCCCGTGTCGTGGTCGCCGAACTGCTGGCTGTCCTCGATGTTGCAGCCGGTCATGAACAGGTAACTCGACACGGCGTGCACGATGCCCTGCTTGTCGGGGCAGGACAGGGTGAGGACGTACTGGTCGGCCGGGGCGGCGGCCCGGGGGACGGCCGCGGAGGACTGCTCGTTCATGCAGGACAGGGTCCCATATCCGGACCCGCTCCCGGCGGGCATCCCGTCAGGCGGACCGGGTCAGGATCCGCAGGACCTCGAGCGTGCTCGGCTCCGCCTCCGGATCCTCGCCGTCGCTGGTGGCCAGCCGCACGTGCGCGTCGCGCGCCGCCCGCACCGCTTCCGGCCAGTCCGGGTGGTCGAGGTAGGCGTGCACGGGCGCGTCCGGTCCCACCTGGTGCATGATCCGCAGTACCCGCAGCACGGCCGTGTCGACGAGCGCCGCCTCCTGCGAGTCGCGGAAGACGGTGCCCACGTACTTCTCGGCGGACCAGTGATCCAGCCAGGTGTCCTCCACCAGCCGGTACACCGCGTCGGTGACGTCGCCGTAGCCGTCCACACCGGCCAGCCAGACGTCCCGCTGGAAGGCGGGGGCGGAGAGCATGTGCAGCGCGGAGCGCACGTTGCCGCGCCAGCGCCACCACGGCATGTCGTTGAGAGGCATGCCGCCCATGGTGGAGGAGCGACGGCCGCGACGGGAAGAGTTCTCCGAACCTTGCACGGTCATCGATCGTACGTTCCCCTCCAGGCCCGCCTCACCTGCCCCCGCAATTCACCTCCACGTCACCACGCGTTGACCACGGGTCACTTCCAGGTTAGCCGCGTGACGGAATCGTGCGGGTACATGACCGGCAGGCGACCCACCCGCAGCACCTTCCTCAGCGGCCTGAGCGGCCGATCCCGGGCCACCCGCACCGGCGCTCTCTCCGCGGGCGCCCTGGTGGCGTGTGCGTCGCTCGCCGTCGGCTGCGGGGTCGTCCCCGGGACCACGGGGGGATCCGGGGACGACCCGATCACCGTCATGACCTGGGCGCCGCAGGACACCGGCGCGACCAACAAGCCGGGCATGCCGGCCCTCGCGCAGGCCTACGCCCGCTGGATCAACGACCGGGGCGGCCTCGGCGGCCGCAAGCTCAACCTCCTGACCTGCAACGAACACAACGACGGCGTCACCGCCGCGAAGTGCGCCCGGCGCGCCGTCAAGGAGGACGCGGTCGCCGTCCTGGGCTCCTACAGCCAGCACGCCGACTCGTTCTTCCCCGTGCTGGAGGGCGCGGGAATCCCGTACATCGGCGGCTACGGGATCACCAACACGGAGTTCACCAGCCCGCTGTCCTACCCGGTCAACGGCGGCCAGCCCGCGCTGCTCGCCGGCCTCGGCAGCGCGCTCGCCGACTCCTGCGGGCCCGTCACGCTGATCCGGCCCGACACCATCGCGGGCGACCAGCTGCCCGTGCTGCTCGACTCGGGTCTGACCTCGGGCGGGCACGAGCGGGCCGAGGACCAGCGAGCGGCGGAGGACGCCACCGCCTACGACGGACAGTCCGAGCAGGCACTGGAGCGCACGACCACCGACCCGGCGGAAGCGGGGTGCGTGGTGCCCGTCCTCGGGGACCGCACCGGCACCTTCATGGACTCCTTCCGGCGCGCCCGCGAGGACTACCCCGAGGTGCGTACCGCGACCGTGCTCGGCAGCGTCGACCAGACCTCGGTCAACGCGAGCGGCGGGGCGTCCGGGCCCTACGAGGGGGCGTACGTCACCGGCTGGTACCCGGCGGTGAGCGACCCGGCCTGGGGCGGGATGAAGAGGGTGATCAAGGAGCAGGCGTTCGGCGACAACGACGTCGACGCGGCGGACGCCGGAGTGCAGACCACCTGGATCGCGTACACCGTCTTCAAGGCGGCCGTCGAGTCGCTCGGCGACGGCGAGGTCAGCGCCGACACCATCACCCGCGCCCTCGACGACGGCCTGAAGGTCGACACGGGCGGACTGACCCCGCCCCTCGAGTGGAAGTTCGCGGACAAGCTGGCGTCGGTCGGCTTCCCGCGCCTGGTCAACGCCGAGGTCACCCTCCAGGTCGTACGACAGGGCCGCCTGGTGTCGGCCCGCGAGGGCGCCGTGGACACCACCCGCACCCTGCAGAACGCCGACGTGGCCTGAACGAGCCCCCGGCACCGGCGCGGGCGGGGGCTCCCGGCCGGGCGGGTCACAGCTGGGTCGGCCGGGTCACAGCTGGGTCGGCCGGCGTTCCGTCAGGCCGTACTTCTTGGCGATGGTGTTCCAGAGCTTGGCGGCCTCGGCCTTCTCCTTGCTCGCCGTACCGCTCGCCCGGTTCCCCGCCTGGGTCTGGCTGGTGGTGCGGGCCTTGCCCTTCTTGCAGCCGTTCTTGCCGGCCGTCTGGTCGGCCCAGGCCGCGTAGTGGTTGTCGGCCGACGCCGAGGCCTGCCACGCCTTCGTCAGGGCGGCGGTCAGCTCGGTGTGCCCCGGCAGCTTGTCCACGGACAGCTGGGAGAGGCTGGTGACCAGACCGGTGCGCTGCTTGGCGGCCTCGCGCAGGTCCTTGGCCGCCTGGGGCAGGTTGTCGCAGGACTTCACGTCGGCGACGGCGTTGATCACCGTGGTCCGGCTGTTGCCGCTGTCGGCCAGCAGCTTGTCCAGCCCGACGGCCTGCTGCCGGACCGGGTCGACGGACGGCGAGGGGGAGGCCGACGCGGACTCGGAGGCCGGGGCCGTGGCGGACACGGTCTGGTTGCCGCCCTTGTCCTCCTCGCCGCCCCCGCCGGCCATCATCGCGCCGGCGCCGACACCGACGACGGCGATACCGACGCCCACGGCCGCGAGGAGCGGCAGGCGCGAGCCGGTCCGCCCGCCGCGGCCACCCCGGCCGCCGCCGTCGTGCCCGCGCCGCCTGCCCCCGCCACCGCCGCCACCCGGGCCCTGCGGGGCGTACGCGGGCTGGTCGCCGGGGCGCGGGGGCTGCGGCTCGTCGAAGCGGGGCAGCTGCTGGGTGGCCGAGGCAGGGCTGTCGGCGCCCGGCGCGCCGCGGAAGAGGCTGTCGAATTCGGCAGGCGGCTGCCGCCCCTCGTCACCGCCGGGCGCGGCACCGTACGGGGCCGGGGCGGGCCCGCCGGGCACGGGCGCGATGAACTGCGTGGCCTCGGCGTCCGGGTTGGGGGCGGGCGCGGCGGGGGCGGGCTGGTGCCCGGTCGCGGGCTGCGAAGGGTACTGCGGTGCCCGGCCGAGGAACTGCGTCGACTCGGCATGGGTCTGGGCGGGTCTCTCCGGAGGCAGCGCCCCCGGAGCCACGGGAGGTATGTACTGCGTCGCGCCCTCGTCGGCGGACGGCCCGACCGGCGGCAGGTACTGGGTGGCACCCTCGTCGGCGGTCGCCGGAGGCGGGAAGTTCCGGGGCGCGTGCGACTGGTGCGCCGGCCCCGGCTGACTCGTGGGCGGCTGGTGCCCCTGCGACTGCGGCCCCTGCGACCGGTGCCCCTGGGGTGCGGAGGACACCTGACCGTGCTGCCCGTACGGCGGCTGCTGCCCGTACGACTGCTGCTGCCCCGACTGCTGCCCGTACGACTGCTGCTGCCCCGACTGCTGCGCGTACGACTGCTGCTGCCCGGACGGCTGCTGCTGCCCGTACGACGGCTGCGAGCCGTAGGACTGGCCGCCGGCCGGACCGCCGTACGCCGGGGCCTGTGCGCCCTCCGGGGGCAGCGGGCCCGGGCCCGTCTGGGGCGGCAGGGCGCCGGGTGCCTGCGCCGGGCCGCTCTGCGCGGGCCAGGCGTGCGGGTCGGCCTCCGGGGACTCCCAGGGCTGGGCTCCGGGCGGCGTGGGCCAGCTCTGGCCCTGGGACTGGCCCTGGGACTGGCTCTGCTGCTGCTCGGGTCCCCACGGCCGGTCCCAGGCCTGCCCGCCGGGCGGCGCCGAGGCGGGCACGGGCCGGCCGGCCTGCGGGCCGGCGGGTCCGCCGGCCGGGCCCGGCAGCACGGGCTCGCCGCCGTCCGAGGGCAGCACGATGCCTTCGTGCGCTTGCCGCGCCGAGGGCTCCTCGCCCTGTCCACTCTGCGTCACCGGGACTCCTACGAATGGGGGACCTTCGGAATCGTCGGCTCACGCTACCGGGTCCCCGGAGCCCGCTGCCACGCAGCACCGGGCGCGCACTCCTTCCCTGTGACCGCAGTAACAAAACCGGGCCGCGGCACGCTGTTCACGGCACTTCCCGCTCACCGTGGCGGAGTTTCCGCCACGTTCACGCATCCGCGGCCCATTCGTTCACGCCGCGGCCTGGAGGTCGAGCCGCGCCCCGAACTCCCTTACCACCGCCTCCTCCCGATACGGCTCCAGTCGGGCCTGGAAGTCCTCCAGGTACTCGGCGCCCCGGTTCGAGCGGAGTGTCTCCAGGAGCTCCACGGCCTTCGTCGCGGTGTTGCAGGCCTGTTCGACCTCGCGCTGCTGCACCTGCGCGGTGGCGAGCAGCACATGGCCGATGGCGCGCCTGCGGGCCCGCGACTCCGGATGCCCGTCGAGGGACTGCCGCGCGTACCGCGCCGCCGCGTCGGCCTGGCCGAGGTCCCGGTGGCAGTGCGCCAACTCGTCGGCCAGGTAGGCCTCGTCGAAGTGCGCGATCCACACCGGGTCGTCCCCGGAGGCCGCATCGGCCGTCTCCATCGCCCCGACCGCCCGCCCGGCCGCCGTGTGGGCCGCCCGCACGTCGCCCAGCAGGGCGTGGCCGCGGGCCTCGGCCGCGTGGAACATCGCCTCGGCGCGCGGGGTCACCCGCCCGCGCGCCCCCTCCTGCGCCGCGCGCGCCAACTGCGCGATCTCGCGGGGGTTCCCGAGCTGCGCGGCCAGGTGGCTCATGGACGCGGCGAGGACGTACCCGCCGTAGCCGCGGTCCCCGGCCGCCTGCGCCAGCCGCAGTGACTGGATGTAGTACCGCTGGGCGAGGCCTGGTTGCCCCGTGTCGACGGCCATGTATCCGGCCAGTTCGGTCAGTCGGGCGACCGTGGCGAACAAATCCCGTCCGACCGCCTCCCGGTAGGAGCCCGCGAGCAGGCCGGAGACGACGCTGTTCAGGTAGTGCACGACGACCGGGCGCACGTGCCCGCTGCCGTACTGGTGGTCCAGGTCCACCAGCGCCTGCGTCATCGCCCGCACCGCCGCCACGTCGGACCGGCCCACCCGGGGCCCGGCCGCGCGCGACACCTGCGAGTCGGGGGCGGAAATCAGCCAGTCGCGGCTGGGCTCGACGAGCGCGGAGGCGGCGACGGAGGAGCCGGACAGGAAGTCCCGGCGCCCCACGTCGCTGCGCCACAGCTCGCAGACCTGCTCGATGGCTCCCAGTACCGTCGGCGAGAACTGGAGGCCGACGCCCGACGCGAGGTTCTTGCCGTTGGCCATGCCGATCTCGTCGATCGTGACCGTGCGGCCGAGCTTGCGTCCGAGTGCCTCGGCGATGATCGCCGGTGCCCGGCCCCGGGGTTGCTGCCCGCGCAGCCAGCGCGCCACGGACGTCTTGTCGTACCGCAGGTCGAGACCGTGCTCGACCCCGCACATGTTGACCCTGCGGGCGAGGCCCGCGTTCGAGCAGCCCGCTTCCTGAATGAGCGCCTGCAGTCGTTCGTTCGGCTGCCGCGCGACGAGAGGCCTTGCGGCCATGGCGTAACCCCCATGCGGTCTCATGCGGTCTCGATGCTGTCCGGGCGGACGAAAGATCCGGCCGTGAAGATCAATGCCCCGTCGATGTGCCGACAATGCGAGACTTGCGAAGCTTGCAGTGCTTGCGAGGATTGCCGGGGTAACGGCCGACGCCGGCCCCAGACGTGGCTACCCAGCTCCCGCGGCGAATCCCCCCGCGCGCCCCCGTGCATGCACCCATGCGCCCCGGATGCGGAATCGATGCTCCTCCCCCGCGCAAAGGGGAAGGCACGGGCCCGGGGGGCGCTCGCCGCAAGGGTGGCGGCGGGAGACGGGCGGGCCCCCGTAACCCCCGGTGAGCACGGGAGTTGAGCTCCACGTGGAAGAGACCATCCCCGGCACCGAAGCCGCTCAGATCCCCCAGCAGCGCGGCACGTCGCTGCTGGAGACCGCCGTACGCTACGCCGAGGAGCGCCACTGGGACGTGTTCCCCGGCACCTGGCTGGAAGCCGCCGACGGAGTGCAGCGCTGTTCGTGCGCGGACCCGGGGTGCGCCGCCCCGGGAGCGCATCCGGCGCGCGAGGACTGGGCGACGCAGGCGACGGGCAGCGCGACCGTGGCCCGCCGGATGTGGCAGAAGCAGCCGACGGCGTCGATCCTGCTGCCCACGGGGCGGACGTTCGACGCGATCGACGTGCCCGAGACCGCGGGGTTCCTGGCCCTGGCCCGGATGGAGCGGATGGAGCTGACGCTCGGGCCGGTCACACTGACGCCCGACCGGCGGATGCGGTTCTTCGTTCTTCCGGGGGCCGCGGTGAAGGTGCCGGACCTCGTGCGGCGGCTGGGGTGGTCGCCGTTGTCCCTCGACCTGACGGCGTTGGGCGAGGGCACGTACGTGGCCGCGCCGCCCACCCGGTACGGGACGCGGGGGGCCGTGCAGTGGGCGTGCCGGCCCACGCCGGCGAACCGGTGGCTGCCGGATGTGGAGGAGTTGATCTCGCCGTTGGCGTACGCGTGCGGCCGGGATCGCTAGGGGTACTCTTCGCCGCCTCTTGAACGGCGCCGCCGCCCCCGTAGGGTTCGACTCGACGGAGGGAGTCGTGGTGACCGGTAGCGCCGTACGTGTGCGGGGGCTGTGGAAGCGGTTCGGGCAGCAGGTTGCCGTGGGCGGGATCGATCTGGAGCTGCCCGCGGGCAAGTTCATCGGACTCGTCGGGCCGAACGGGGCCGGGAAGACCACCACCCTCTCCATGGTGACCGGGCTGCTCAGGCCGGATCAGGGGACGGTGGAGGTCGTCGGGCACGACGTGTGGCGTGATCCGGTGGAGGTGAAGGCCCGGATCGGAGTGCTGCCCGAGGGGCTGCGGCTGTTCGAGCGGCTGTCGGGGCGGGAACTCCTCGGCTACACCGGCCGGTTGCGCGGACTGCCCGGGGCCGAGGTCGACAAGCGGACCACGCAGTTGCTCGAGGTGCTCGACCTGTCCGGGGCCCAGCACAAACTGGTCGTCGACTACTCGACCGGCATGCGGAAGAAGACCGGGCTCGCGGCCGCGCTGCTGCACAATCCCGAAGTGCTCTTCCTGGACGAGCCGTTCGAGGGTGTCGACCCGGTCTCCGCGCAGACCATCCGGGGCGTCCTGGAGCGCTACACCGCCTCCGGAGCCACCGTCGTCTTCTCCTCCCACGTCATGGAGCTGGTGGAGTCGCTGTGCGACTGGGTGGCCGTCATGGCCGCCGGCCGCATCCGCGCCACCGGCACGCTCGCCGAGGTGCGCGGCGAGGCGCCCTCGTTGCAGCAGGCGTTCCTCGAACTCGTCGGGGCCGGGGGCCGGGACGCCGGGTCCGACCTGGACTGGCTGGGCGGCGGGTCCCGATGAGCAGGCCGGCCGCACCCGTGACGCCGGGCACGCCGGACACGCCGGACACTCCAGGCACGCCGGTCACCTCTGCCGCGTCGGTCACGTCCGTCTTCGTACGGCTGAAACTGTCCCTGCTGCGCAACGGGCTGCGGCAGTCCGGCGGACGGCGGGCCGCCTACATCGCCTCGGCCGTCGTCGTCCTGCTCTTCGCCGCGCTCCAGCTGATCGGCCTGGTCGCGCTGCGCGGATACGCCCACGTGGACTCACTCGTCGTCCTGCTGGCGGCGGTGCTGGGTCTCGGCTGGGCGGTGATGCCGCTGTTCTTCCCCGGTGGCGACGAGACGCTCGACCCCACCCGGCTGGTGATGCTGCCGCTGGGGCCTCGCCCACTGGTCCGGGCCCTGCTCGCGGCGTCGCTGGTGGGCATCGGGCCGCTGTTCACGCTCTGCGTGTTCGCCGGTTCCGTGGTCGCGGTCGCGCACGGTGGGGCGGCGTACGCCGTCGGCGTCGTCGGCGCCGTCCTCGCGCTGCTGGTGTGCGTGACCCTCGCGCGGGCCGTCGCCGCCGCCAACGTCCGGCTGCTGACCAGCCGCAGGGGGCGCGACCTCGCGGTGCTGAGCGGGCTGGTCATCGCGGTCGGGGCACAGCTCGTGAACTTCGGTGTTCAGCGGCTGGGCTCGTCGGGGCTCGAGCAGCTCGATCCGGCGGCCGGCGTGCTGCGCTGGGTGCCGCCCGCGTCGGCGATCGGCGCGATGGACGCGGCGAGCGACGGTTCCTACGGCGTCGCTCTCGCCCAGCTGGCGCTGACCGCGGCGGCCCTGGTCCTGCTGCTGGGGGTGTGGGAGCGCCATCTGACGCGGCTGATGACCGCGCCCGACGGGTCCACCCTGCCGCAGGGCGACACCCGGCCGGTGCGCGAGCGCGGCTCGGCGGGGCTCGCCCGGCTGCTGCCCGCGGGCCGCACCGGCACCACCATGGAGCGCACCCTGCGCTATGTGTGGCGCGACCCCAAGACCAAGGCGGCCTGGGTGACCTCGCTCGCCATCGGGCTCATCGTGCCCGTGTTCAACGCCTGGCAGGGCACCGGCTCGGTCTACTTCGCCTGCTTCGCCGCCGGGATGCTGGGCATCCAGATGTACAACCAGTTCGGGCAGGACACGTCCGCGTTCTGGATGGTCGCGATGACGATCTCCTCGACCCGGGACGCGTACGTCGAGCTGCGCGCCCGCGCGCTGGCCCTGCTGCTGATCACGCTGCCGTACGCCACCCTCGTCACCGTCCTGACCACCGCCATGCTCGACGACTGGCGGACGCTGCCCGAGGCGCTGGGCCTGTCCTTCGCGCTGCTCGGCGCGATGCTGGCGACCGGCGCGTGGACCTCGGCGCGCTTCCCGTACTCCATCCCGCAGGAGGGGTACAAGAACGTCGCCCCCGGGCAGGTCGGACTGGCCTGGATCTCGATCTTCGGCGGCATGGTCGGCGCGGCCCTGCTGTGCGCGCCCGTGATCGCGCTGGCGATCTGGCTGAACGTGCGCGAGGGCGCGGGCGGGGGCTGGCCGCTGCTGCCGGTGGGCGCGGTGTACGGCGCCGCGCTGGCGCTGCTCGGTCTGCGGCTGGCGGCGCCGCGCACCGCGGGGCGGCTGCCGGAGATCCTCACGGCGGTCAGCAAGGGGTGACGGCACCCCGCGGTCGGCGTGGCGCCGGTCAGCCGTCCCGGAGGCTCTCCAGGAAGGGCTCGATGGCCGCCCGCCACGCCTCCGGCTGGTCGTAGTGGACGAGGTGGCCGGCGTCGGCGACCTCCGCGTACTGGCCGCGCGGCAGCACGCGGACCATCTCCTGCGCCTCGGCGCGGCCCAGCTCCCCGTCGAGACCGCGCACGACCAGGGTCGGGCAGCGCACCTGGGCCAGCTCCTCCCAGTGGGCGTCGTAGATCCAGGTCTCGCGGGACCTGAGCATCTGCTCCGGCTCGAAGACGGGCCGCCAGCCGTCCGGGGACTCGGCCATCACCTCGGCGTAGAACTCGCCCCGGGCCGGGTTCGGGCGCTCCACCCACGGGTCGTCCTCGCCGAACCACTTGCGTACGTCCGCGAGCGTGGCGAAGGGGACCGGCCAGGCGCGGAACCACTCGGTCCAGGTGTGCTGCGAGGCGGCGCCCAGCGCGGAGGCCCGCATATCGCAGATGATCAGGCCGCGGACCAGGTCGGGGCGTTTGGCGGCGAGCTGCCAGGCGGTCAGCGCGCCCATGGCGTGGCCGATCAGCAAGGCCGGGCCGAGGCCGAGCTGCTCCAGGGCGGCCTCGGCGTCCTCGACGTAGGCCTCCCGGGTGTAGGAGGCCCGCGGGGGCTTTTCGCTGCGGCCGTGGCCGCGCTGGTCGAGCGCCACGGCCCGGTGCCGGGCGGAGAGCCAGCGGGCGGTGGGGGCCCAGTGCGAGGCACGGCCCATCAGGCCGTGCAGTAACAGCACGCCCGGCGGGTCACCGGCCGTCTCCTGGGCCGTCTCCTGGACCCGGTCGTGACTCCCGTCGTGGGTCCCGTCGTGGGTCCCGTCGTGCGTCCGGTCGTGCGTCCGGTCGTGCGTCCGGTCGGTCTTGGGAGGGTCGCCGAACTCCCAGGCCGCGAGGCGTACGCCGCCCGCCCCGGTCACGTCGATGCGCCGCGCCATGGATCCTGGCACCCCCAAGCTCCGCTCGGACCGCCCGCCCCTGCCGGGCCGGCCGGTCCTGTGAACCGTGTCCTGCCTGCCGTGCCTTGCCGTACCCGCCGTGGTGTCCGCGACCGGCTGACACCCGCAGAGTATCGAATATCAATTCGATATCACCGTTCCGGCGAGCAACACCCCTCATTCGAGTGACACCCCTCAGGGATTGATCGCCGTCGCCGAGGGGAGATCTTCAACGGGAGGCGGACCGCTCGGGGAAAACGGTCCGAGGGGATTGACCCTGAGAGCTCGGGGCTCCGGGTCAGCACAGGGGAGGACAGGCCCCGGCGCCACATGGCGCCGGGGCCCTCTCCGTCTCTCCGGCACGTCCCTCCCCCTCTCCGACGGGGCCCTCTCCGACCGGCCGACATCGCTGTCAGGCCACGGCCGGGAGCCCCTCACGTCATATGCCTCACGCCACAGCCTTGCACGCGTAGCGTCGGGGCGCTGCGGTTCGGAGCACAGAATCCCGGAAACGACGGGATCGGCCCGGTGGCGCGCATTCCCCCTGCGTGGCGGGAAGTTGACGACTGGCGGCCCGTCGTCCCCTCAGCGCTTGGCGACGAACACGTGGGAGGCGACGTCCGCCTCCAGCTCGGCCGCCTCGCCGCCGCTGCCCACCAGCACACCGCCCGCCGACTCCGTCACGCTCACCACCGAACCGGGCTGCACACCCGCCCGGCGCAGCGTGTACATGAGCTGCGCGTCCGTCTGGATCGGCTCGCCGATGCGGCGCACGACGACCGTCTTGCCCTCCGGCCCCGGGTCCAGGTCGGCGAGCGAGACCATGCCCTCGTCCAGGAACGGGTCGGCGCTGTCCGTCTCGCCCAGCTCCTCCAGGCCCGGGATCGGGTTGCCGTACGGCGACTCGGTCGGGTGGCGCAGCAGCTCCAGGACGCGACGCTCGACGGCCTCGCTCATCACGTGCTCCCAGCGGCAGGCCTCGGCGTGCACCTGCTCCCACTCCAGGCCGATCACGTCGACGAGCAGGCACTCCGCGAGCCGGTGCTTGCGCATCACGCGGGTGGCCAGCCGACGGCCCTCGTCGGTCAATTCCAGATGCCGGTCGGCCGCCACGGACACCAGACCGTCGCGCTCCATCCGCGCCACCGTCTGGCTGACCGTCGGGCCGCTCTGGTCGAGCCGCTCGGCGATCCGGGCGCGCATCGGGATCACACCTTCCTCCTCCAGCTCGAGGATGGTGCGGAGATACATCTCCGTGGTGTCGATCAGTCCGGACATACGTGCCCCTTGATGAGATTGCCGGAGGCTACGGCCCACCGGCGCGTGCGCTGGCCCTGCAGTCAATTCTGACGCATACCACCGACAACCGTGCCTCGCCGTGGAAACCCGGGCCCGTGCGGCCCACCGCGGCGCGTTGACACCGTATTGACACCGCACTGGTCCAGACCGCACCGTGATCCGCGACGCAGCCACACCGAAGGGGCCCCGTATGAGCGACCGCAAGCCGGCCGGCCAGTTCATCGACGCCGCGATCGGCCTCCTGCGACGCGTCCGCGACGAGGAGGCCGACACCGTGGAGGCGGCCGGCACGCTGCTCGCCGACACCGTGCTGGACGGCGGCCGGCTCTTCGCCTTCGGCGCCGGTCACTCCTCCCTCGCCGCCCAGGACGTCGTCTACCGCGCCGGCGGACTCGCCCTGATGAACCTGCTCGCCGTGCCCGGCGTCGTCGGCGTGGACGTGATGCCGGCGACGCTCGGCTCCGCGCTGGAGCGCGTGGCCGGCCTCGCGAGCGTCGTACTGGACTCCTCGCCGCTCCGCGAGGGCGACGCCCTGGTGATCGTCTCCCTCTCCGGCCGCAACGCCCTGCCGGTGGAGATGGCCCTGAACGCCCGCGCGCTCGGCGTGCGGGTCATCGGCGTGACCTCGGTGGCGTACGCCTCCGAGACCAAGTCGCGGCACTCCTCCGGCACCTTCCTCAAGGACCACTGCGACATCGTGCTGGACTCCAAGATCGCGGTCGGCGACGCGGAGCTCACCCTCGACACCGTCCCGGTGCCCTTCGCACCCGCCTCCACGGTCGTCACCAGCGCCCTCCTCCAGGCCGTCATGGCCACGGCGGCCGCCGCCCTCGCCGACCGCGGCATCGAGCCGCCCCTGCTGCGCTCGGGCAACGTGGACGGCGGCCACGAGTGGAACGGGCGCGTACTGGAGCAGTACCGGGACCGGATCTTCTACCGCCGCTGAGCGTGCCGTACGGCACGGGCCGCCCCCGAGGGACCCGCCGCAGGGACCGGGACCGTCGACGGCCCGGTCCCGTCCCGGTACCCCGCTAACGCTTCCCCAGCGCGCCGGCCAGGTCCAGTGCCGTCGCGATGCGGACCGCCACGTCCTCGGCGTACGTCGCGTCGGACCGCTCGAACGCGCTCCGTCCCGAGCCCCGCAGAAACGTCACGACGCCCAGGGTCCGGCCCCGGCTGCGCAGTACCGCGCACAGGCCGTGCACCGTGTCCGCCGGCCACTGCCGGGCCGTGGCCCACTCGCGCACCCGCTCGGTCGGCACCGCCCGGACACTCGCGCTGGCCCGCACCGAGCCCGACCGCTCCACGCACTGCACCGCCGGATGCCCCTCGCCGTACCGCACCGGCATCCCCGTCGTCCCGGTCGGCACGCTCGGCCCCGGGGCCCCGGACGGCGTGGCCGCGACCCGGACCAGCCGGACCGGGTCGGACGCGTCGGTGTCGGTCACCGCCCCGCCCACGACCCGGTCGATCAGGGCGTGGTCGGCGAACCCGGCGAGCGCGAAGTCCAGGTGGACGACCGCCGCCTCCGCAGGGTCCTCGCACTCGGCGGCCGCACGCGCCGCCCGGTGCAGCTGATTGGCCCGGAACCGCAGCAGCGCCGCTTCCTGCTCCGCCTGCTTCGACTCCGTGACGTCCTGGAACAGCCAGCCGACCCCCAACGGCACCGGCTCCTCCGCCAGCGGCGACGCCAGCCGCACGAACCCGCTGCGCCAGCACCGGCGCCGCTCGCCCTCCGGGGTACGCACGCTCACCCAGACCTCGGCGGGCGCGGGCGGCGTGCCCTCCGCCAGCACGTGCGTGAGCGCGTTCTCCAGCTCCTCGACGCCCTGGGCGAGCAGATCGCCGAGCGGCCGGCCCAGTACGGACGTACGCCCGGCGCCCAGCGCACGCGCCGCGTGGGCGTTCACGACGGCGGGGCGCAGATCCACGTCGACCAGCACGACGCCCCAGCTCGCGTCCTCCAGCAGCGCCTCGCTCAGCGCGATGGACCGCTCCAGGTCGATCTGCGCGTGCACCTCGCTGAACGCGCAGTACACCCCCGCGGGCCTGCCGTCGGGGCCGCGTACGGCCGCGGACTGGGTGCGCACCAGCACCCGCCCGCCGTCCTTGGTCAGCAGCGCGAACTCGTGCACCTGCCGCCCCGGGGCCCGCATCGCGGACAGCAGCCGCTCCTCGACGTCCCCGGCGTCCGCCCGGCGCACGGCCCACCCGGCGAAGCCCTGCCGGCCCACGGCCTCGGCCGCGGTCCAGCCCAGGATGCGCTCCGCCTCGCGGTTCCAGTGGGTGACGATGCCGTGCGCGTCGAAGGCGCACAGGGCGGCGTCCATGCCGTCGAGGAGCGCGGCCAACAGGTCCGCGCCGTCCCGCTCGGGCTGCTCCGGCTCGTCCGGCCCCAGCTCGTCGGTGGTCCCACTACGCCGGGAAGCACTCACCTGGACCCCCTGCAGGCTGCGTCCGCCGTACGGTACGTCGGTTCGCTCACTGGCCTTCATTCAACTCGAACGTGATGCAGCACACACCGAGTTCCCGCAAGATTGCAGAAATCGTTGTACTGCGGAAACTCGGCATACGCCCCCGTCATGAGGGGTACGAAGCGAGCCGCAGGCCGACCCACTCGTCGCTCTCGCCGTCCAGCACGTACCGCTCCCGTTCCACGAACCTACGCGCCGCCCCGAACCGCAACCCGTCGGCGTTCGCGGCCGGCAGCACGGTCTCCACCGCTCCGGCACCGAGCACGCGCGCGTGCTCCATCCCCGACCCGTAGAGCGCCGTACCGATGCCGCGCGCCCGGAAGTCGGGCAGCACCCGGGCAATCACGGTCGCCACCCGCTCCTCCACCGTGGCGTCGCCGTCGACGGCCTCGATCCGCAGCCCCGGGACCGGCGGCTCCCCCTGTCGCTTCGTCATGGGCGAAACGGTAGGTGACCAGCGCAGACGCGTCCACGGGAGAGCGCCGACGAATCGACTCGGAAAACCGATTGCCCGGCGGCCGAACGCTTCCTAGGGTGTGCGGTACACGAGAAGGGAGGTGGTTCGGCAGATGTATGAGAACCGGACGCGTGAGGTGGCTGCGGGCTAGCGGCCCGTCACCACACCGAGTGCGGTGCCGGACCAGCGCGTGACAGACGCGTGCAGCCGGCCCAATCCCGAGCAGTCACCCGACCCGCGAGTCGCCGGTACGTCCGGCCGGCTCCTCCAGTGGAGGAACCAGACTCGCGGGTCGTCTGCGTTCACGGGACTCGTCAGTCCGCGATGTCGGCGTAGCCCTCGATCTCGCGCGGGTCGCGGGAGCCGGGGCCCACGTAGCGGGCCGAGGGACGGACCAGGCGGCCGGTGCGCTTCTGCTCGAGGATGTGGGCCGACCAGCCGGCCGTGCGGGCGCAGGTGAACATCGAGGTGAACATGTGGGCCGGGACCTCGGCGAAGTCCAGCATGATGGCGGCCCAGAACTCGACGTTGGTGGCCAGGACGCGGTCCGGGCGGCGGGCGTGCAGCTCCGCCAGGGCGGCCTTCTCCAGGGCTTCGGCGACCTCGAAGCGCGGGGCGCCCAGTTCGCGGGCGGTGCGGCGCAGGACGCGGGCGCGGGGGTCCTCGGCGCGGTAGACGCGGTGGCCGAAGCCCATGAGGCGCTCTCCGGCGTCGAGGGTCTTCTTGACGTAGGCCTCGGCGTCCCCGGTGCGCTCGATCTCCTCGATCATGTGCAGGACGCGGGAGGGGGCGCCGCCGTGCAGCGGGCCGGACATCGCGCCCACGGCGCCGGAGAGGGCCGCCGCCACGTCCGCGCCGGTGGAGGCGATGACGCGGGCGGTGAAGGTGGAGGCGTTCATGCCGTGCTCGGCGGCGGAGGTCCAGTAGGCGTCGACGGCGGCGACGTGCTTGGGGTCGGGCTCGCCGCGCCAGCGGATCATGAAGCGTTCGACCACGGACCGCGCCTTGTCGATCTCGCGCTGGGGAACCATGGGCAGGCCCTGGCCGCGGGCCGACTGGGCGACGTAGGACAGGGCCATGACGGCGGCGCGGGCGAGGTCGGCGCGGGCCTGCTCGGCGTCGATGTCCAGGAGGGGCTTGAGGCCCCAGACGGGTGCGAGCATGGCGAGCGCGGACTGCACGTCGACGCGGATGTCCCCGGAGTGGACCGGGATCGGGAAGGGCTCCGCCGGCGGCAGCCCGGGGTTGAAGGCGCCGTCGACGAGCAGGCCCCAGACGTTGCCGAAGGAGACCTGCCCGACCAGGTCCTCGATGTCGACGCCGCGGTAGCGAAGGGCGCCGCCCTCCTTGTCGGGTTCGGCGATCTCCGTTTCGAACGCGACGACTCCCTCGAGCCCGGGTACGAAGTCGGACATCAGGCGGCTCCTCGTGATCGTGATGTGTGGGCGACCTGTGCGGGGGCGGTGCGGTCGTCCCCCATGGACCCGCCGGGTCCATCGGATCCACGGTCGCTTCGACGACTCGCGGTCCTGGCGGTCATCCCTGTGATGCCCCGTACGGTCGGCGGTCATCCAACCGGACCGGGAGCAAGCACGATATCCCCGAGTGCCACGCTTGGGGAGCCCCCGCGGCACTCAGTGCCACTGGGTGACGAAGGACACGGAGACACCGGCCCGGATACGGCAGGATGGCCGACGTGACCGATCGCGAAGCCGACTCCGCCGCCCCCTCCGATCTCCCCTCGATGCGCAAGCAGTACCGGGCCGAGGGGCTCCTGGAAACCGAGCTGGCCGCGGCTCCCGTCGAGCAGTTCGCCCGCTGGTTCAAGCAGGCCGCGACCGAGGGCGGGTTGTTCGAGCCGAACGCCATGGTCGTCTCCACGGCGGACGCGGAGGGCCGGCCCTCCTCCCGCACGGTGCTGCTGAAGCACTTCGACGAGCGGGGCTTCGTCTTCTACACCAACTACGACTCCCGCAAGGCACGTGACCTGGGCGAGAACCCGCACGTCTCGCTGCTCTTCCCCTGGCATCCGATGGCCCGGCAGGTGATCGTGACCGGCGTCGCGCGGCGCACCGGGCGGGACGAGACCGCCGCGTACTTCCGGACCCGGCCGCACGGCTCCCAGCTGGGCGCCTGGGCCAGCGTCCAGTCCGCGGTGGTGGCCGGCCGGAGCGCCCTGGACGCCGCGTACGCCGAGCTGGCGGCGCGCTACCCGGAGGGCGAGCAGGTGCCGGTGCCGCCCCACTGGGGCGGGTTCCGGGTGGTGCCGCGGGCGGTGGAGTTCTGGCAGGGGCGGGAGAACCGGCTGCACGACAGGCTGCGGTACGTGGCGGAGGCGGGCGGGGGCTGGCGGGTGGAGCGACTCAGCCCGTGAGTCGCTGAGTCCGTGAGTCCCTGCGCCCGTGAGCCCCTGCGCCCGTGAGTCCGTGAGTCCCTGCGTCCCGTCGGCGTCGAGGTCGGCGATCACCTGGAAACGGTCCCCCATGGCGTCAGCCCGGTGTCCCGTCCAGCGCCCCGTCCAGCAGCCGGGCCCACTGCTCGACCACCCGTTCCCGGCGGGCGGCGTCGTCGGTGAGGAGGTTGGCGAGGCCCAGGCCACGGGCCATGTCCAGGAGGCCCTGGACGGTTTCCCGGGCGCCGGGGCGGGTCTCGTCGGCGCCGAGGAGGTCGACCGCGATGCGGTGGGTCTCGCGGCCGACGCGGGCCTCCAGCTCGGTCACCCGGCCGCGCAGCTGCTCCTCGTCGGAGGCGGCCACCCACAGGTGCAGGGCGGCCCGGAACAGGGGGCCGGTGTAGAGGTCGACCAGGGCGGCGACCACGGCCCTGCGGTCGTCCGCCGCCGCGCCCTCGGGGAACAGGGCACGCAGCGCGATGGAGCGTTCCTCCGCCACGTACTCCACGGCCGCCGTGAAGAGATCCTCGCGGGTCGGGAAGTGGTGCTGGGCGGCGCCTCGGGAGACCCCGGCGTGTTCGGCGACGACGGAGACCGTGGAGCCCGCCCAGCCACGTTCGGCGAGGCAGGCCACGGCGGCTTCGAGGAGCCGTTGCCGGGTGGCCCGGCTGCGGTCCTGCTTGGGAACGCGCTCCGTGCGGTCGGCCGTGTTCATGGCCGTGTTCACGGCACCGCTCACACCACCCATTCCGGATCCCGTCGTTCGAGGAAGGCCGTCATCCCCTCCCGGGCCTGCGGGGAGGCGAACAGCCGGGCCGAGAGCGCGGTCAGGTCGGCCGCGTCCCGGTCGAAGGCCTCCAGCACCCTAGCCGTGAGCAGCCGTTTCGTCTCGGCCAGTGCCTGTGGTGAGGCGCGGCGCACACCGTCCAGTACGGGTTCCAGTACGGCGTCCACGTCGTCGCCCGCCGCCGTGACCAGGCCGATGCGGGCGGCCTCGGCGGCGTCGAAGCGTTCGCCGGTGAGGTAGTAGCGGGCGAGGGCGCGGGGGTCGGTGCGGGGCAGCAGCGGGAGGGAGATGACGGCGGGGGCCACACCGATGCGGACCTCGGTGAAGGCGAACGTGGCCGCCGGGGACGCCGCCGCGATGTCGCACACCGCGAGCAGGCCGAGGCCGCCCGCGCGGACGTGCCCGGTGACCCGGGCGATCACCGGTTTCGGCACCTCGGCGATCCGCCGGAGCAGGCCGACCAGGGCGTCCGGGCCGGGCGGGTCGCGCAGGTCGGCGCCGGCGCTGAACGTGTTTCCGGTGTGGGTGAGGAGGACGGCGCGGACGTCGGCGTCCGCGCCCGCGTCGGTGAGGGCGTCGGCCAGGTCGCCGACGAGGGCGGCGGACAGGGCGTTGCGGTTGTGCGGGGAGTCGAGGGTGAGGGTCTCGACGCCCCGCGCGCGCGTGCGGGCGACCAGAGGCGCTTCCCGGGCCGCGGCGACTTCCCGGGCCGCAGAGGCTTCCCGGGCAGCGGGGACCTCCCGGGCAGCGGGGGCTTCCCGGTTCCCGGGCGCTTCCCCGTTCACGTCCGCTCCCTGAGCTGTCGGCGGAGGATCTTGCCGCTGGCCGCCCTGGGCACGCCGTCGACGAAGGTGACTTGGCGGACGCGTTTGTAGGGGGCGACGCGTTCGGCGACGTACATCATGATCTCGCCCTCCGAGAGGCCGGGTTCGGCCGGCCGGCGCACCACGTAGGCGTGCGGCACCTCGTTGCCGTCGTCGTTGCAGGCGCCGATGACGGCCGCGTCGGCGATACCGGGGTGGGTGAGCAGGAGGGCTTCGAGTTCGGCGGGCGCCACCTGGAAGCCCTTGTACTTGATCAGCTCCTTGACGCGGTCGACGACGAACAGCCAGCCCCCGGCGTCGACGTGTCCGACGTCCCCGGTGCGCAGCCAGCCGTCCTCGTCGATCATGGCGCTGGTGGCGTCGGGGCGGCCCAGGTAGCCCTTCATGACCTGTGGTCCGCGGATGAGGATCTCGCCGGACTCGCCGGCGGGGAGGTCCTTGCCGGGGTCGTCGAGGGAGACGATGCGCATCTCGGTGCCGGCGATGAGTTTGCCGACGGTGCCGGGCGGCGCGGAGCTCATGGCGTCCAGGGGGACGACGTGGGTGCCCGGGGACAGTTCCGTCATGCCGTACGCCTGCCCGACGGGCGGCAGGCCCAGCCGCCGCGAGCAGGCGGCGGCGAGCTTCGCGTCCAGGGGGGCGGCCGCGCTGACGATGTACTTCAGGGAGGAGAGGTCGTAGTCGGCGACCAGGGGGTGCTTGGCGAGGGCGAGGACGATCGGCGGGGCGACGTACAGGCCGGTGATGCGGTGGTTCTGGATGGCGTCGAGGAACTGCTCCAGGTCGAAGCGGGGCAGCACGACGACGGTGGCGCCGAGCCGCAGCGGGGCGTTCATGAGGGCCGTCAGACCGTAGATGTGGAAGAACGGGAGCACGGCGAGGACGCGGTCGCCCGGTGCGGCCGGCATCAGCGGTTCGAGCTGGGTGAGGTTGGTGGCGATCTGCCGGTGGGTGAGCATCACGCCCTTGGGGGTGCCGGTGGTGCCCGAGGAGTACGGCAGCGCGGCGACGTCCTCGGCGGGGTCGATGGCGACGGACGGTTCGGGCGCGGCGGACGCCAGCATGTCGATGAGCGAGCGGTGGCCGGGCGCGCTGTCGCAGACGAAGACCTCCTGGACGCCGCCCGCGAGTTCGGCGGCCCGGCGGGCGGTGTCCAGCAGAGGGGAGACGGTGACGATCCAGCGGGCCCGCGAGTCGCCGAGTTGCCCCGCGAACTCCTCCGCCGTGGCGAGCGGGTGCACGGTGGTCACCGAGGCACCCGCGCGCGTGGCGGCGTAGAAGGCCAGCGGGAAGGCGATGGTGTTGGGGCTGTGCAGGGCGAGGACGTCGCCCTTGCGCACACCGGCCTCGGCGAGCGCGGCGGCGACGCGCCGGTGGAACCGGTCCACCTGCCCGTACGAGAGGGTGGTGCCGTCGGTGCCGTCGATCAGCGCGGGGGCGTCGCCGAACTCGGCGGCCCGGCCGAGCACGGCCTCGTGGATGGGCAGGTCGACGGGCGGGACGTCTGCGTACTCGCTGCGGAACATGGTTCCTCCAGTACGGACCGGTGCGGGCTAGTACGACTTGGGCAGGCCCAGGGTCTGGTGGGAGACGTAGTTGAGAATCATCTCCCGGCTCACGGGGGCGATACGAGCCACGCGCGACGCCGTTATCAGCGAGGCGAGCCCGAACTCGCGCGTGAGGCCGTTGCCGCCGAGGGTGTGCACGGCCTGGTCGACGGCCCTCACGCAGGCCTCCCCGGCCGCGTACTTGGCCATGTTGGCGGCCTCGCCCGCGCCCGTGTCGTCACCGGCGTCGTAGAGGTGCGCCGCCTTGCGCATCATCAGGCGGGCCAGTTCGAGGTCGATGTGCGCCTGGGCGAGGGGGTGGGCGATGGCCTGGTGGGCGCCGATGGGGGTCTTCCAGACGGTGCGCTCGCGGGCGTAGTCGAGGGCGCGGGAGAGCGCGTAACGGCCCATGCCGATTCCGAACGCCGCCGTCATGATGCGCTCGGGGTTGAGCCCGGCGAAGAGCTGGAGGAGGCCCGCGTCCTCGTCGCCGACGAGCGCGTCGGCGGGCAGCCGTACGTCGTCGAGGGTCAGCTCGAACTGCTTTTCGACGGCGTCCAGTTCCATGTCGATCCGGCGGCGCTCGAAGCCGGGGGTGTCCCGGGGGACGATGAACAGGCAGGGCTTGAGCTTGCCGGTGCGGGCGTCCTCGGTACGGCCGACGATGAGGGTGGCGTCGGAGATGTCGACGCCGCTGATGAAGACCTTGCGGCCGGTGAGGAGCCAGTCGGTGCCGTCGCGGCGGGCGGTCGTGGTGATGCGGTGGCTGTTGGAGCCGGCGTCGGGTTCGGTGATGCCGAAGGCCATGGTGCGGGTGCCGTCGGCGATGCCGGGGAGCCACCGCTGTTTCTGGGCCTCGGTGCCGAAGCGGGCGATGATGTTGCCGCAGATGGCCGGGGTGACGACCAGCATGAGCAGCGGGCAGCCGGCCGCGCCGAGTTCCTCCAGGACGATGGAGAGTTCGGTGATGCCGGCGCCGCCGCCCCCGTGGGCCTCGGGGAGGTTGACGCCGAGGTAGCCGAGTTCGCCCGCCTCGGCCCAGAGGGCTGCCCGGTCGTGGTCGCGGCCGTGGCGGGCGCCGAGGGCGGCGACGGCGGCGCGGAGAGCTGTGTGTTCTTCGGATTCGACGTGCGTGAGCATGTGACTCCTTCGGCTGCGGGCTCGTCGTGGTCAGTCGCGCGGTTCCCCGGGCCCCTGAGCCGCGTCTTCGTCGACCACGGCCAGGAGGGCGCCGACCTCCACCTGCCTGCCGGGCTCGGCGTTGAGGGCGGTGAGAGTGCCGGTGACCGGGGCGGTGATCCTGTGTTCCATCTTCATCGCCTCCAGCCACAGGAGGGGCCGGCCCGCCTCTACCGCGGAGCCCTCCGTCAGTCCCTCCGCGACGCGGACGACCGTGCCCGGCATCGGCGCCAGGAGGGAGCCGGGGGCGTGCTGGGCGGCGGGGTCGGGGAAGCGGGGCAGGGCGGTGAGGCGGGTGGCGTTGACGTGAACCTGGTCGCCGTACACCGCCACCTCGAACCCGCGCCGCACGCCATCGGCTTCCAGCAGGACCGAACGGGCGTCGGCGTGCACCACGCGTACGCCCTCGGCGGTGAGACCCGTGCGGGTGTGGTGGTAGCGGACCTCGTGTTCCTCGCCCGCCATGGCATAGCGCTTCACCTGGGGCTGCGAGGGCAGGTTGCGCCAGCCGCCGAACCGGCCCGCGTTGGCGCTCGCGTCGGCGAGGGCGGCGGCCAGGGGGGCGAGGGGGCCCGGGGCGGGTGACGTCAGCTCGGCCAGGTGACGTCCGTAGAAGCCGGTGTCCATGCGGGCGGCGGTGAACTCCTCGTGACGCAGTGAGCGGACGAGGAGGTCCCGGTTGGTGACCGGGCCGTGGATCGCCGCCCGTTCCAGGGCGCCGGCGAGCCGGCGGACGGCCTCCGCGCGCGTGGGTGCGTGCGCGACCGCCTTGGCGAGCATCGGGTCGTAGTGGACGCCGATGTCGTCGCCGTCGGTGTAGCCGGTGTCCAGGCGGATGCCGTCGGGCACGGCGAGGCGGTGCAGGCGGCCGGTCTGCGGGGCCCAGCCGTTCGCCGGGTCCTCGGCGTACAGGCGGGCCTCGACGGCGTGGCCGGACGCGCGTGGGGGGCCGGCCTCGAGGGCGTGGCCCTCGGCGACGCGGAGTTGGAGGGCGACGAGGTCGAGGCCGAAGACCGCCTCCGTGACCGGGTGCTCGACCTGGAGGCGGGTGTTCATCTCCAGGAAGTGCGCCCTGCCGTCCGCGACGAGGAACTCGACGGTCCCGGCACCGACGTAGTCGACGGCGCGGGCGGCACGCACGGCCAGCGTGTGGAGCTCCGCCGTCAGCTCCTCGGCCAGTCCCGGCGCCGGGGCCTCCTCGACGACCTTCTGGTGGCGGCGCTGGAGGGAGCAGTCGCGGGTGCCGAGCGCCCACACCGTGCCGTGGGTGTCGGCGAGGATCTGCACCTCGACGTGGCGGCCGTTCTCGACGTACGGCTCGGCGAACACCTCGCCGTCACCGAAGGCGCTCACCGCCTCCGCGCGGGCGGCGGTCAGTTCGTCGTCGAGGTCGGCGAGACGCCGTACGACGCGCATGCCGCGTCCGCCGCCGCCCGCCGAGGCCTTCACCAGGACCGGCAGGTCGGCCTCGGTGACGTGCGTGAGGGGCGCGATGCCCATCAGTTCCTTGGCACGCGTCTTGGACGCCATCGCCTCGATCGCCTTCGGCGGCGGTCCGATCCAGGTCAGGCCCGCGTCGACGACGGCGCGTGCGAAGTCGGCGTTCTCGGAGAGGAAGCCGTAGCCGGGGTGTACGGCGTCGGCGCCGGCGGCGACGGCGGCCTTCACGATCAGGTCGCCGCGCAGGTAGGTGTCGGCGGAGGCCGCGCCCGGCAGTCGCACCGACGCGTCGGCCACGCGCGCGTGGCGGGCGGTCCCGTCGGCGTCCGAGTGCACGGCGACCGTCCGGATTCCCAGCTCACGGCAGGTACGGAAGATCCGGCAGGCGATCTCGCCCCGGTTTGCGACGAGGACGGTGCCGATCACAGTGCTTCCCTCGCTGGTCACAGGGTTCTCCTCACATCCGGAAGACGCCGAAGCCACCGCGCGCACCCTCGTAGGGCGCGGTGTGGATGGCGGACAGGCACAGGCCGAGGACGGTACGGGTGTCACGCGGGTCGATGACGCCGTCGTCGTAGAGCCGCCCGGACAGGAACACGGGCAGCGACTCGGACTCGATCTGCCGCTCCACCATGGCGCGCAGCGCCGCGTCGCCCTCGTCGTCGTACGGCTGTCCCTTGGCGGCGGCCGACTGGCGGGCGACGATGGAGAGGACGCCGGCGAGCTGCTGCGGGCCCATGACGGCGGACTTGGCGCTGGGCCAGGCGAAGAGGAAGCGCGGGTCGTAGGCGCGGCCGCACATGCCGTAGTGGCCGGCCCCGTAGGAGGCGCCGAGGAGGACCGACAGGTGGGGCACGCGGCTGTTGCTGACCGCGTTGATCATCATCGCGCCGTGCTTGATGATGCCGCCCTGCTCGTACTCCTTGCCGACCATGTAGCCGGTGGTGTTGTGCAGGAAGAGGAGCGGGATGTCGCGCTGGTTGGCGAGCTGGATGAACTGGGCCGCCTTCTGCGACTCCTCGCTGAACAGCACCCCTTGGGCGTTGGCGAGGATGCCCACCGGGTAGCCGTGCAGGGTCGCCCACCCCGTCGTCAGGCTCGTCCCGTACAGGGGCTTGAACTCGTCGAAGTCGGAGGCGTCGACGATCCGGGCGATCACCTCGCGCGGGTCGAAGGGGGTCTTGAGGTCGCCGGGGACGATGCCGAGGAGTTCCTCCGGGTCGTACTTCGGCGGCTCGGCCGGGCCCGGGTCGGGGTGGGCCTTGCGGTGGTTGAGGCGGGCGACGACACGGCGGGCCTGGCGCAGCGCGTCCGGCTCGTCCACGGCGAAGTGGTCGGCGAGGCCCGAGGTGCGCGCGTGCATCTCGGCGCCGCCCAGCGACTCGTCGTCGCTCTCCTCGCCGGTGGCCATCTTCACCAGCGGTGGTCCGCCGAGGAACACCTTCGCGCGCTCCTTGACCATGATCACGTGGTCGGACATGCCGGGGATGTACGCGCCCCCCGCGGTCGAGTTGCCGAAGACGACGGCGATGGTGGGGATACCGGCCGCCGACAGCCGGGTGATGTCGCGGAAGATGCCGCCGCCCGGGATGAAGATCTCCTTCTGCGACGGCAGGTCGGCGCCCCCGGACTCGACCAGGCTGACGCAGGGCAGCCGGTTGGCGAGCGCGATGTCGTTGGCGCGCAGGGCCTTCTTCAGCGACCAGGGGTTGCTGGCGCCGCCGCGCACGGTCGGGTCGTTGGCGGTGATCAGGCACTCGACGCCCTCGACGACACCGATGCCGGTGACCAGGGAGCCGCCCACCGCGTACTCGCTGCCCCAGGCCGCCAGCGGCGACAGCTCCAGGAAGGGCGTGTCGGGGTCGAGAAGCAGCTCGACGCGCTCACGGGCGAGGAGCTTGCCGCGCCCCCGGTGCCGGGCGACGTACTTCTCGCCGCCGCCGGCCAGCGCCTTGGCGTGTTCGGCGTCGAGTTCGGCGAGCTTGGCGAGCATGGCCTCGCGGCCGGCCCGGTGGTCGGGGGCGGAGGGGTCGAGGGCGGAGGCGAGGACGGTCACAGGAGAACCTCCGGAATGTCCAGGTGCCGGGCGCGCAGCCATTCACCGAGCGCCTTGGCCTGCGGGTCGAAACGGGCCTGCGCGGCGCCGCCCTCGCCGAGGATGCCCTCGACGAGGAAGTTGAGGGCGCGCAGGCCGGGGAGTGCGTGCCGGGTGACGGGCAGGTCTCGGGCCTCCGGGAGCAGCTCCCGGAACCGGTCGGCGGTCAGCTCGTGCGCGAGCCAGCGCCAGGCCTCGTCGGTCCGCGCCCAGACGCCGACGTTGGCGTTCCCGCCCTTGTCGCCGCTGCGGGCACCGGCGACGAGCCCGAGGGGGGCGCTTCGGCGAGGCCCGTCCGGCAGCGGCTCCGGCAGCGGCGGTTCCGGTACTTCCGCCAGTACGGCGGTGTCCTGGGCGCCTGACACGGGAATCCGTCGCCCGTCATGGAGGACTGCCACATGGTCGACGGCACCATGGGGGACGTACACGTCCTCGAAGACCCCATACGGCGCGCCCTTTCCGGGTGGCGCCAGCACATGGAAGCCGGGGTAACTGGCGAGGGCCAGCTCGATGGCGGCCCCGGTCAACGCCCGGCCCACGGCCTGCTGGTCGGCGTCCCGGACGACGAGCCGCAGCAGGGCGCTGGCCGTCTCCTCGGTCGAGGCGTCGGGCCGGTCGGTGCGCACGAGGTCCCAGCGGACGTCGGCGACCTTGGCGAGGGCGGGTTCCATCTGCGCCCGCACCAGTGCGGCCTTGGCCTCCACACCGAGGCCGGTGAGCACGAAGGAGACCTCGTTGCGGAAGCCGCCCAGGCGGTTCAGGCCGACCTTGAGGGCGGGCGGCGGGGCCTCGCCGCGCACGCCCTCGACGCGGACGCGGTCGGGCCCGTCCTGGGCGAGCCGTACGGTGTCCAGCCGGGCGGTGACGTCGGGCCCCGCGTACCGGGCGCCGCCCGTCTCGTACAGCAGCTGGGCCGTCACCGTGCCGACGTCGACGAAACCGCCGGTGCCGTCGTGCTTGGTGATGACGCAGCTGCCGTCGGCGCGCAGTTCGGCGAGCGGGAAGCCGGGGCGGCGCACGTCCCCGTCCTCGAAGAACGCGTAGTTGCCGCCGGTCGCCTGCGCCCCGCACTCCAGCACGTGCCCGGCGACGACCGCGCCCGCGAGCCGGTCGTACTCCGTCGGCGCCCAGCCGAAGTGCGCGGCGGCGGGCCCGGTGACCAGGGCGGCGTCGGTGACCCGGCCGGTGACGACCACGTCGGCGCCCGCGCGCAGGCACTCGGCGATGCCGAAGCCGCCGAGGTAGGCGTGCGCGGCCAGCACTCCCGGGTGGGCGGCGGTGAGGTCGTCGCCCTCGACGTGCGCGACGCGTACGGGGATGCCGAGCCGGTCGGCGAGCGCGCGCACGGCGGCGGCGAGTCCGGCGGGGTTCAGCCCGCCGGCGTTGGCGACGATCCTGACGCCCCGCTCGTGGGCGAGGCCGAGGCACTCCTCCAGTTGCCGCAGGAAGGTGCGGGCGTACCCGGCGTCCGGGTCCTTCAGCCGGTCCCGGCCCAGGATGAGCATGGTCAGCTCGGCGAGGTAGTCGCCGGTCAGGACGTCCAGCGGGCCGCCGGTGAGCATCTCGCGCATGGCGTCGAAGCGGTCGCCGTAGAACCCGGACGCGTTGCCCACGCGGAGGACACTCACCGGGCGGCTCCCTTCGGCGCCCGTCCTGCTCCTTTCGGCGCCCGTCCGGCTCCCTTCGGCGCCCGTCCGGCTCCCGGCGGCCCGGCGAAGGCCTGGGCGATGTCCAGCCAGCGGTCGGCGTCCGGGCCCTCGGCGCGCAGGGCGAGGTCGGCGCGGTGGGCGCGCTGGGTGGCGAGGAGGCAGAAGTCGAGGGCGGGACCGGTGACGCGCTGCCCCGCGTCCTCGGGTCCGTAGGTCCACAGTTCCCCGCCGGGGGCGGTGAGTTCGACGCGGAACGGCTCGGCGGGAGGGGTGCGGTCGTGGGCCGCGTAGGCGAAGTCACGGGCCCGTACGCCGATGCGGGCGATGTGCCGCAGCCGGCCGGTGGGCGGGCGCGTCACACCGAGGGTGTCGGCGATGTCGAGGCCGTGGGCCCAGGTCTCCATCAGGCGGGCGGTGGCCATGGAGGCGGCGGCCATGGGCGGCCCGTACCAGGGGAAGCGGGCGCCCGGGGCCGACTCGCGCAGCGCCCTGCCGAGCGCGGCGCGGCCCTCCCGCCAGGCGGCCAGCAGGTCGGCGGGGGCCTGCCGGGCGCCTTCCTCGGCGCCGTCGTCGACGTAGCGGCCGGGCGCGGCGAGGGCCTGTTCCACCAGGACCCGGAAGCCGTCCTCGTCGGTGACGGCGAGCAGGGCGGACCGGTCGGTCCAGGCCAGGTGCGCGATCTGGTGAGCGATCGTCCAGCCGGGCGCCGGGGTGGCGAGGCGCCACTCCTCGGGGCTCAACCGGGCGACCAGCGCGTCGAGTTCCTCGCTCTCCTCGCGCAGGTCGTCGATCACGGGCGTCGGGTCGGACACGGGGCGCTCCCCTCGGGCACGGCGGCGTGCGGCGCGGTGTGGGGTGGAGCATGGCAGGGGCGGTGGTAACAATCAAGCACGCTTGCATGATTTTTGACCGCGGACGACCGCGGAGGCCGTGGACGCCTGCGGAGGCTCAAGGAAGGCGCCCGGACGGTGGGGGACGTCAGGTCTCCTGGCCGGGCTCGGACCTCAGTCCGCGCGCCAGACCGTCATGTCCGTGGTGACGAAGCCGATGTCCGGCATGGCGGTCGACTTCACCTGGACGACCAGCAGCATGATGTCGCCGTTGCGGTGCTTGGCACAGATCTCGGTCCCGGCCGAGGCGGCGGCCAGTGGGAGGCGGTGGCCGAGGCTGCCGACCTCGGCCTCGACGTCGGCCATCCTCTGACGGCAGTCCTCGTACGTGGTGCCCGGGTCGCCGAACATCATGGAGAAGACGCTGGTGTCGCTCTCCAGTGCACAGGTCTGCGCGCAGGTGAAGCGGATGTCTCGCTTACGGTCGTCGCGGGTCTTCCCCTCGCTGACGCTGAGTGAGTTCTCGGCGTTCAGAAACTGGGGGCCGTAGGCGTGGGCCACCGGAGTGGTGGAACCGGTGGCGGCACCGTCGGCCGCCGCATCCGGCGCGGCCGACCCGTCGGCCCCCGACGCGGACCCCTCCGTGGCCGCCGTTCCGGACGCCGGGCCTCCGGACGACGCATCGCCGGATGCCGCACCGCCGGGCGCCGACGATCGTGCCGTCGGGCCGGGGCTCCCGGACTCGGACGCGGACGCGGCCGTGTCCCGGTCGCGGGTTCGGTCCATCGCGTCCCGCAGCGTCCACGCCGCCGTGAGTACCAGCCCGCCCGCGGCCAGGGCGGCGGCCGCGATCAGGGCGACGCGTCTCCTGCGGCGCCTCCGCTCGTCCGGCCCGGCCGGCCGCTGCGGCGCGGTCGTGCCGTACGGACCGGCGGGCCAGGGCGCGGCACCCGGACCATGCGGAGCGACTGGCCCATGCGGGGCGCCCGGCCCGTACGGGGCGCCCGGCCCGTGCGGGGCACCCGGCCCCTGAGCAGTAACGGGCCACTGACCGGTGGCGGGCCCCTGCGGGACGGCTGCCGGCTGCGGGACGGTCCACGGCCGCGTGTGTACCGCGGTCGGAGCCGACGACGGCTCCGGAGCCAGGGGGGCAGGCGCCGGGACCGTCACCTCCGCCCCCGCGAACTCCCGCCAGACGTCCGGCCCCGCGCCCGTCTCGGTGTCCCGCCCCAGTTCCCGTCGGCACCACTCGACGACCTCCGCCGGGGTGGCCCGCTCCCCCGGTTCCGCGGCCAGGCACCGGGCGAGCAGCCCGCGCAGTTGCTCGGGCAGCCCGGACAGGTCGGGCTCGGAGTGCACGATCCGGTACAGCACGCTGACCGCGGGCCCGTCCCCGTAGAGCGGCCTGCCCAGCGCCGCGAAGGCGGCCGTCTGGCCGAGCGCGAAGATGTCGGTCGCCGCCGTGACGTCACCCGCGGACGCCTGCTCGGGAGCCATGTACTGGGGCGTGCCGATCGCGGTGCCCGTGGCGGTGTGCGCGGTGCTGTCGGCGGCGAGCGAGATGCCGAAGTCGATGACCCGCGGTCCGTCCGAGGCGAGCAGCACGTTCGACGGCTTGAGGTCCCGGTGCACGATCCCCGCACCGTGGATGGCCTGCAACGCCTCGGCGACCCCCGCCATCAGCCACAGCACTGCCGGCACCGGCAGCTGCCCGCTCCGGGCGACGACGTCCGACAGGGCGGGGCCGGGCACGTACAGCGTGGCCAGCCAGGGCGGTGTGCCGTCCGGGTCGGCGTCGATCAGTTCGGCGGTGTAGGCGCCCTTCACCTTCCGGGCCGCCTGGATCTCCCGGCCGAAGCGTCGCCGGAAGGTCGGGTCGTCGGCCAGTTCCGACCGTACGACCTTGATGGCGATCGGCCGGCCGCCCTGGGTGTGCGACAGGTAGACCCGGCCCATGCCGCCCGCGCCGAGCCGCGCCGCGAGGCGGTAACCGGCCACCGTGCGTGGATCGTCGTCCTGCAAGGGCTGGAAGACCTCGGCCGTGTGGTTCATCGGTTCCTCCCCATGATCCCGATGAGATGACCAGGTCCGCAGCCTATGCGTTGCGGATGACCATGGGTCGGGCCGGGGGCGGTCGCGGCCGCTACGGCATGTCCGGGAGCGCCTTCACCCGGCGCCGCCCCACCTGCGTACGCACCGCGCCCATGCTGGCCGCGATGACCAGGGCGATGGCGGCGGACTGGGTGGCGGACAGGGCCTGGTCGAGGATGAGGAAACCGGCCGCCGCGGCGATGGCGGGCTCCAGGCTCATGAGGATGGCGAAGGTGGGCGCGGGCAGGCGGCGCAGGGCGAGGAGTTCGAGGGTGTAGGGCAGGACGGAGGAGAGCAGGGCGACCCCGGCGCCCAGCGCCAGTGTCATCGGGTCGAGGAGCTTGCCGCCCGACTCGGCGATGCCCAGCGGCAGGAACAGCACCGCCCCGACCGCCATGGCGAGGGCCAGCCCGTCGGCCTGCGGGAAGCGGCGCCCCGTACGCGCGCTGAAGACGATGTACGCCGCCCACATCGCGCCCGCCCCCAGCGCGAAGGCGACGCCGGCCGGGTCGAGGCTGTCGAAGCCGCCGCCACCGAGGAGGAAGACGCCGGCCAGGGCGAGCGCGGCCCAGACCAGGTTGACCGCGCGGCGGGAGGCGAAGACGGAGAGGGCGAGCGGGCCGAGCACCTCCAGGGTGACGGCGGGGCCGAGGGGGATGCGGTCGACGGCCTGGTAGAAGAGGCCGTTCATGCCGGCCATGGCGATGCCGAAGACGACGACCGTGCCCCAGTCGGCCCGGGAGTGGCCGCGCAGCCGGGGCCGGCAGATGAGCAGCAGTACGACGGCGGCCACGGCCAGCCGCAGGGTCACCACGCCGAGCGCGCCGGCCCGGGGCATGAGGCTCACCGCCAACGCTGCGCCGAACTGCACGGAGAGACCACCGGCGAGGACCAGGCCGACCGGCCCCAGGGAACCCCGTCCGCGCGGGGTACCCGCCGGGTCGGAGGCGGGCCCGGTGCCCGCCACAGGTGCGGCGGCCGGGGTTGACGGGGTGGCGGCGCTGGGGGTGGTCACGGGGCCTTCCTGGGTCTTGGCGTCGAGTCTGGGCTCTGAGTCTTGGCGCGGGGAACGAAACTCCTGCCGGGCGCCGCGCATCGCACCGCGCCGGCCGCTCCGGAGTCGCGCCGACCGGTCCAGAGTAATGACCTCCGGACAGGACCGTGCAAGGTTTACACACCTGACGATGAGTCCCTCGGCCCGCCCGGGTCAACTCCGTCCGTCATACGGACCGCCCGCCGCGGCGGGTACGGTCCCCATGGCGCGTCCCGTGCCCGAATCCGTGTTCCGCCCCCACCACATCCCCCGAGGTCCCGTGCGACAACTCCTTGCCCGCCTCTGGCGGCTCCTGCGCCCCGTTCAGAGCCGCGTCATGTGGATCCTGCACGCCAAGTTCGTGGTCGGCGTGACCGGCGTCGTGCGCGACGACGAGGGGCGGGTCCTGCTCCTGAAGCACCGGATGTGGCCGCCGGGCCGCCAGTGGGGCCTGCCGAGCGGTTTCGCGCGCAAGGGCGAGGACTTCCGGGAGACCGTGGTGCGCGAGGTCAGGGAGGAGACGAACCTCGACGTGGAGGTGGGCCGCCTGGTCATGCTGAACAGCGGTTTCCGCACCCGACTCGAGGTGGCCTACGAGGCCCGTCTGCTGGGCGGCGAACTGCGCATCGACCCGTTCGAGATCCTGGAGGCCCGCTGGTGCCGCCCGGAGGAGCTGCCCGAGGGCGTCCAGCCGGTGTGCCATCCGCTGGTGCGGGGCGAGACGGTGCCCTGAATCGCCCGCGCGGGTGTGTCGAAAGCGCCGGTCCCCGATCGACGCAAGAGTGAAGAGGCACACCCACCACCCGAGGAGCACCCCTCATGACCACCGTCACCGCGGACCTGGCCATCACCCTCGACGGATACGTCGCCGGCCCGAACGTCACCCTCGACAACCCGGGAGGCGACGGCGCCGAGCCGATCTTCGAGTGGATCCACACCCTGGCGAGCTGGCGGGAGCGCCAGGGCATGACCGGCGGGGTGGAGAACCGCGACTCCGAACTGGTCCGTGAGTGGTTCGACGCCACCGGGGCGGTGGTCATGGGCCGGACGATGTACGACATGGGCGAGGAGTTCTGGGGCGACGATCCGCCCTTCCGCACCCCGGTCTTCGTCCTCACCAACCGCCCCCGCCCGACCCTCGTCAAGGAGGGCGGCACCACCTTCACCTTCGTCACCGACGGCATCCACAACGCCCTGGAGCAGGCGAAGGCCGCCGCCGGGGGCAGGAACGTGGACATCGGGGGCGGGGCGAGCACGGTGCGGCAGTACCTCGGGGCCGGGCTCGTCGACGAACTCCAGCTGCACGTGGTGCCCGCGCTCCTCGGCGACGGACTGCGCCTCTTCGAGGCACTGGGCCCGGGGCGGCGCGACCTCGAACAGATCAGGGTCGTCGAGACGCCCCTGGCCACCCACCTGAAGTACCGCTTTCCGAAGTGACCCGGACGCCGCCGGTCAGCCCATGCTCTTCGCCCCGTCCAGGGACTCGCGGATGATGTCGGCGTGGCCGGCGTGCTGGGCGGTCTCGGCGACGATGTGCATCAGCACCCGGCGGGCCGACCACTGCCTGTCGGCCTCGAACCACGGGGCCTTCGGCAACGGCTGCGTGGCCCCCAGGTCGGGCAGCGTGGCGACCAGGTCGTCGGTCCGGCGGGCCGCCTCGGCGTAGTCGGCCAGGACCCCGGCCAGCGTCTCACCGGGCAGCATCCGGAACTCGTCGGTCCGCTGGGCCCAGTCGGCCTCGGTCATGGTCGTGAAGTCCCCCATCGCCGACGGGCCGTTCACGATGAAGTTCGCCCAGCCCCGCTCGACCGAGGACACGTGCTTGATCAAGCCGCCCAGGCAGAGCTCGCTCGCGGTGGTCCGGAGTCCGGCCTGCTCGTCGGTGAGGTCACGGGTCGTGAAGCGCAGGAAGTGCCGTTGGTGGGCCAGCATCTCCAGCAGGTCGGCGCGCTCACCGGTGACGGCCGGGGCCTCGGTCGGGTCGCCGGTGGTCAGGTCGCCGGTGGTCAGGTCACGGGTGGTCAGGTCACGGGTGGTCGACTCGTCGAGAGTGTTCATGGTCTCCGCCTTCCGGTGTTCTGCTCCGTCGGTCGAGGACCACGCTAGGGGCCGTATAGGTCAGACTGTGTCCTAGATCGCCCCGGATCGCCCATGGCACGGCGCGGAGTGCCTAGAGCGCCATCTCACCGCCGCCCATCAGCAGGCCCAGCCCCTCGGTGTCGTCGAAGATGTCCCCGGACAGCCGGGTGACGCCCTCGGTGGCGGGTCCCTCCGCCGTGCCGGGCAGCAGCCACACGACGCCGTCGACCGTGTCGCTGCCCGGCCCGGACACCACGAGGTCGGCACGGCCGTCGCCGTCCAGGTCGGTGAGGCCGACCGAAGCGCCGAAGTCGGCGTCCCCGCCCGGGGCCGCGCCGAGATCGTCCCCGTCGAACAACCGGGCCCCGTCACCACTGAGCCCGCCCGGCCCACCCGCCAGGAACAGCACCTGCTCCGGACCCGGCTCCCCGTACACGTCCCACCGGGGCGCCCCGGCCACCACGTCCGCGTATCCGTCGCCGTTGACGTCCCCGGTGTCCAGGGCGACGAAGGCGGCGTCCTCGTCCTGCGGTTCCTCGCCGGGCACGCCCGGGGTGTCCCGTTCGACGGTCGTCGTCCGCTCCCCGGGCCCGGCCTCCGACCCGTACACCACCGTCACCGAGCTGCGGCTCGCGTCGCCGCCCCGAGGGCTGAGGACCAGGTCGCCGTAACCGTCGCCGTCCACGTCGCCGATCGCCCCCTCCCCCGCGTCGGGGAGGCGGGTGCCCTCCGGCTGCGTGAAGCCGTCCCGGCCGCCGCGCAGGTAGCTCACCGGCTGGTTCCTTTCGGACCAGGGCACCTCGGGTCCCGTGTCGGCGTCGTGGAAGCTCACCAGGTCGTCGACGCCGTCGCCGTCGAGGTCCCCGGCGAGGAGGTCGCCGTAGTTCGCGGTGTCGACGTCCGCGGCGGGTCGGCGCGGGGCGGGGACGCGGCCCGTCCCGGCAGGGGTGCCGTCGCGCCCGAAGGGCCCCTTGAGCAGCCCCTTGTCGGAGCCGAGCCCGAAGACCAGGTCGGCGTGCCCGTCCCCGTCGAAGTCACCGCCGGCGAGTTGCTCGTCCAGGATCGGGTTGGTGTCCCAGGCGACGTGACTGACGTCCGTCCCCGGCACCCGGGTGGCGCGCGACAGTCCGCCTTCGGCGCCCCACATGACGATCACGCTCGGCTTCCAGTCGAAGACGGAGGCGGCGAGATCGGTGTACCCGTCCCCGTCGAAGTCGCGGGCCACCACGTCCGACCCGAAGAAGGCCTCGTCGCGGTTCTTCCCGGGTATCCCGGCATCGTCCTGGGTCAGGTACTGGCACCGGCCGACTCCCGTCCCGTCCCCCGCCCCGTACGCGACCTCGATACTCCCGCCCCCGCTCCCGCCCTGCACACTCCCCATCGAGCCGAAGGCCAGGTCGGGGTTGCCGTCGCCGTCGAAGTCGGCGGCGCCCTCCGGGGCGGGCCGGTCCGACGCGGGTGCGGCGGCCGACGCGGCAGCGGTGCCGTGGGCGCCGGTCCCGCAGCCGTGCGGCGCGGCGACGTCGGCCGGCTCGTCGTTCGCGACCACCACACCCGCGGCGACCGCCAACGCGACGACGGCCGCGCCGCCCCCGATCACCCAGGGGCGCTTGCCGCCACGTCGCCGTGGAGCTTCTCCTTGACCACCCGAACCGTCCATAGAAACGATCACGCGAGGGCCACCCCGCGCGGTTCCGGCGGGTCAGGCCGGTCGGCGCCCGACGGCGAGCAGATGCGAACTCGCCGCCAGCAGATCCGAGTGGGGCTCGGCCATACGGGCAGCGGTGAGGACCGACTCGAAGAGGTTCGACTCACGGAACGACTGGCCGGTGTTGCGCTCCGCCGCCGCCAGCAGCGCCCAGGCAGGTCCCTCGATCCCGAACACCTCCGCGCCCACGAAGCCCGCCGCCGCGACCTCGTCGCGCAACTGCTCCCCGGTGTGGAAGTACGCCGTGGTGAACGCCTTCCTCCCGTCGTGGATCTGGGTCGTGAGAATGGTCCCGATGCTCTCCCGCATCGCGTCCTTGTGCAGGTGGGCGTACGCGGCGTGCTCGAACAGCGACGCGTACCGGTTGATGCCCGCCACCGCCAGGAGCCCGCCGGGCTTCAGCACACGGAGAGCCTCCGCCAGCGCACGGTCCCGATCCGCGCGCTCCGGCAGGTGGTAGAGGGGTCCCAGCATGAGCACGACGTCGAAGGAGCCGTCGTCGGCCGTGAGGCGCCGGGCGTCGCCCAACTCGACGGTGGCTCCGGATTCCTTGGCCTGTTCCACATGCCGAGGAATCGGGTCGACCAGATGCACCGCGTACCCGTCCTCGACGAGCCACCGGGCGTGCGTCCCGGGGCCGCCACCGACGTCGAGCACCCGCGCCGGTGGCGAGGGGAGGTGGCGACGCAGCAACTCCTGCGTACGTACCATCTCCAGACGCCCGTCGGCGGTGCTGCTCAGCCGGTCCGCCTCATCGGCGGTCTCGCTGTAGAACCTCACGATCTCCGGCGTTACCTCAAGGCTCGTCATGCGCGCATTCTGGTAGCCGTGCGTCGGGTCAGTCCATGCGGCACGAACAGCTTGCTACGCCTCGACCTCGCCATTCGACCGGCGGTCGACGAAGGAGCCGAGATCGACCTCGGCGCGGATCAGCCCTTCCCCTTTCAGGTGGGCCAGCGCCTTCTGAGCGGTCGACGCCGCGATGGCGAATTCGGTCGACAACTCGACCACCGACGGAACCAGGGCATCAACGGGATAAGTACCGTCCGCGATGCGCGCCTCAATGGCAGCGGCGACCTGCCGCCACACGGGCCGGGTGCGATCAAGCTCGGGAGTCATGCACCGCGCCACTGTCATCAGGCCGGTGAGCCACGAACGAGCCGAGGCCGGGCTCCGTGTAAGTCAGCCCCTCCTCGCGCAGTGCCCGCAGGACCTTGTGCGCGGTCGCGTTGGCGATCCCGAACTCCGCCGTGAGCTGCACGACAGACGGGACGCGGGTACGCGGCGGGTAGGTGCCGTCGGCGATGCGGCCACGCACCACCTCGGCGACCTGACGCCAGCGAGGGATGTCCGGAGCAAACTCGATCACCAATTCAGGATGAGCATACTTAGCGCGATACGCGATACAGAGGATACCTAGCATGCCTAGAATGCCCATGTAACCTAGACCCCCGCGACGGGTGGAGCCGTCCGGGGGCGCGGCCACCAGCCAAACCCAACGGAGCTGATGACATGACCGAGCCTATCGACCGCCTCGTCGCGTGGGTGAGCCTCTTGCTCAAACCCCGAGGCACCCACCCGCGCCCGCCCGCACGCCCCGCACCTCCTCGTCCAGCCGCCACCCGCGTACCCCTCCTCCCCTCCCACCGCAGTCCCTACGGCCTGCCCACCACCCTCGACGGCACCGAGACGGCGGCCGTACGCCCGTACCTCCTCGCGCACCCGCCGTACGAGCTGGAGGCGGCAGCATGACGCAACCGCGCGAACCCCGCCTGCTCCCCTGGTCCGGTCCCGAGGGCAAACCCTGCTACCTGATCACCGACGACGACGGCGGCCCCGTCTCCCGGCTGGCGGACACCACCGAGAGCACACAGCTCGGCATGGGCGCCGAACTCCTCGCCCACGCCCACGACCTCCTCCCCCGCGCCCCGCACGGCGAACTCCGCTACCTCGCCGAACGGCTCACCGAAGCCCTCGCCGATGTGCTGCGCGTGGCCGAAAGCCGGGGACGGAGGCTGAACGGGCTCAACTGAGCGCGTCGAGGACACGCGGGGCGGTTCTGTCCTCGCTTCTCAGGACCGCTCCAGCCCGTCCGCCAGCACCTCCGCCAGGTGACGCCCCCGCACCCCCGCCAACTGCTCAAGCTGCGTCCGGCAGGAGAAGCCGTCCGCCAGGACCACCCCCCCGTCCGGTGCCTCGCGCACCGCCGGGAGCAGCTGGTCCTCCGCGCAGGCGGCCGAGACCTCGTAGTGGCCGTCCTCGAAACCGAAGTTGCCCGCGAGGCCGCAGCAGCCGCCGGTCAGCTCGCCGGTCAGGCCGGCCGCCTCGCGCAGTCGGCGGTCGGCCGCGTCGCCCAGGACCGCGTGCTGGTGGCAGTGGGTCTGGCCGGTGACCGGGCGGTTCACGGCGGGCGGGGTCCAGTCGGGGGCATGGCGCTCCAGCGCCTCCGCGAAGGTCACCACGCGGGCGGCGAGTCGAGCCGCCCGCGGGTCGTCGTGCAGCAGCTCCGGCAGGTCCGTGCGCAGGGCGGCGGCGCAGCTCGGTTCCAGGACGACGACCGGCGCCGAGGTCTCCAGCACCGGGGCCATCAGGTCCAGCGTGCGGCGCATCACCGCACGGGCGCGGTCCAGTTGGCCCGTCGACACGTACGTCAGTCCGCAGCAGACCCGGCCCCGGCGGGCCGTCAGGAGAGAGACCGCCGATTTCGACGTGCCGTCGCCGACCACGGCACGTCCCCGCAGCGTCGGCGGCAGCGCCACCCGCAGCCCCGCCGCCTCCAGCACCCGTACGGCCGCCCGGCCCACGGCCGGTGACAGGTGCTCGGTGAAGGTGTCCGGCCAGAGGACGACCAGGTCACCGGACTCCGACCCCGGCCCCGGCCCGGGCCCGGGCCGTCCGGCGCCCGGACGCCGCCTGCGCCACCACCGGCTGAACGTCTCCCCCGCCAGCCGCGGGACCTCCCGCTCCCCCGCGATCCCGCCCAGCCGTTTCGCCACCGCCGCCAACGGACGCACAGCGGCCAGCCTGTTGACGACCGGCGCCGTACGCGTACGCGCCGCCCAGCGCAGCCACACCGGCAGCCACCCCATCGCGTAGTGGGCGGCAGGGCGGCGGCGGCCGGCGTAGTGGTGGTGCAGGAACTCCGCCTTGTACGTGGCCATGTCGACCTCGACCGGGCAGTCGGAGCGGCAGCCCTTGCAGGACAGGCACAGGTCGAGGGCGTCCCGGACCTCCGTGGAGCGCCAGCCGTCGGTCACCAGCTCACCGGCGAGCATCTCGTGCAGCAGCCGGGCACGCCCGCGCGTGGAGTGCTCCTCCGCACCGGTCGCCCGGAACGACGGGCACATGACCGAGGAGCCCGCCGCCGACGTCGTACGGCACTTGGCGACCCCGACACAGCGCCGCACCGCCGCCGAGAAGTCGCCGCCGTCGGCCGGGTATCCGAACGCCACGTCCACCGGCTCACGCGGCAGGACGGAGAAGCGGAGGTTCGCGTCGAGCGGCGCCGGGCGGACCAGCATCCCCGGGTTGAGGAGGTCGTCCGGGTCCCAGACGGCCTTCGCGCGCTCGAAGAGGGCGACCGTCTCATCGCCGTACATCCTCGGCAGCAGCTCCGCCCGCGCCTGGCCGTCCCCGTGTTCCCCGGAGAGGGACCCTCCGTGTGCCACGACCAGGTCGGCCAGTTCCTCGGAGAAGCGGCGGAAGCGGGCCACCCCGGCGTCCGTCAGCAGGTCGAAGTCGATGCGTACGTGGATGCAGCCGTCCCCGAAGTGCCCGTACGGCGTGCCGCGCAGGCCGTGGGCGGACAGGAGGGCCCGGAAGTCCCGCAGATAGGCGCCCAGCCGGACCGGCGGCACCGCGCAGTCCTCCCAGCCGGGCCACGCCTCCGAGCCGTCCGGCATCCGCGTCGCCGTCCCGCTCGCGTCCTCCCGGATCCGCCACAGCGCCCGCTGCCCGGCCGGGTCGGCCACCACCAGCGCGTCGACGACGTCGGCCGCCCGGACCACCGCCTCCGCACGCGCACGCGCCTCCGCCTCCGACGCCCCGCCCGTCTCCACGAACAGCCACGCCCCGCCCCGGGGCAGCCCGGCCGCGGACGCCGGCGGCACCAGGTCCACCGCCATGCCCTCCACCGTCAGCGGCCCGAGCGGCAGCAGCCCGGCCGCCGCCTCCGCCGCCCCGGCCTCGTCGGCGTAACCGAGCACCGCCAGCGCACGCGCGCGCGGTGCCTCGACCAGCCGGACCACCGCCTCGGTCAGCACGCCCAGCGTGCCCTCCGAGCCGCAGAAGGAGCGGGCCACGTCCGCGCCCCGCTCCGGCAGCAGGGCGTCCAGCGCGTAGCCGGAGATACGGCGGGGCAGGTCGGGGAAGCCGGTGCGCAGCCGTGCCAGGTCGCCGTCCACCAGCTCGCGCAGGCCCTCCGGCGCCCCTGCCCACTCCCGCCCGAGCCGCAGCCGCCGCCCCCGCGCGGTGAGCACCGTCAGCTCGCGCACGCTGTCCGCCGTCGTGCCCCACGCCACCGAGTGGGAGCCGCACGAGTTGTTGCCGATCATTCCGCCGAGCGTGCAGCGGCTGTGAGTGGACGGGTCGGGGCCGAAACGCAGGCCGTGCGGGGCGGCGGCCCGCTGGAGCCGGTCGAGGACGAGCCCCGGCTGGACGACGGCCGTTCGCGCCTCCCGGTCGAGCGAGACCAGCCGGTTCATGTGCCGGGTGAAGTCCAGGACGACGCCCGTGCCGGTCGCCTGACCCGCGATCGACGTGCCGCCGCCGCGCGCCACGACCGGCACCCCGCGCGCCCGGCACACCTCCAGTACCGCCGCCACGTCGTCGGCGTCCCTCGGTGCCACCACACCCAGTGGGACCCGCCGGTAGTTGGACGCGTCCATCGTCGTCAGGGCCCGGGCGGTGACGTCGAACCCGACCTCGCCCCGGACGGCCCCGCGCAGTGCTGCCTCCAGATCGGTCATGTCATCCAGCATGGGCTCTTGTAGCTCGGTACAGGTCCGCACGGCGGAGATCTCGTCTCATCGGACGGACATGTCTCCGTCCGGTTTCGCCGAGGAGATACCCTCCGGCTCGTGGCTGAGATCCAGATTCCTGCTGACATCAAGCCCGCGGACGGTCGATTCGGCGCGGGTCCCTCCAAGGTGCGGGTGGAGGCGCTGGACGCCCTGGCCGCCACCGGTACGTCCCTTCTCGGCACCTCCCACCGACAGGCCCCGGTCAAGAACCTGGTCGGCAAGGTCCGTGAGGGCATCCGCGAGCTGTTCCGGCTCCCCGACGGCTACGAGGTGATCCTCGGCAACGGCGGCTCCACCGCGTTCTGGGACGTCGCGACCCACGGCCTGATCGAGAACAAGTCGCAGCACCTGAGCTTCGGCGAGTTCTCCTCCAAGTTCGCCAAGGCGGCCAAGCTCGCCCCCTGGCTGGCCGAGCCGACCGTCGTCTCCTCGGACCCGGGCACGCACCCGGACGCGCGTGCCGAGGCCGGCGTGGACGTGTACGCGTTCACGCACAACGAGACCTCGACCGGCGTCGCCATGCCCATCAAGCGCGTGGCCGGCGCCGACGAGGGCTCCCTCGTGCTGGTCGACGCGACCTCCGGCGCCGGCGGACTGCCCGTCGACATCGCCGAGACCGACGTCTACTACTTCGCCCCGCAGAAGTCCTTCGCCTCCGACGGCGGCCTGTGGATCGGCGTCTTCTCCCCGGCCGCCATCGAGCGCGCCGAGCGGATCCACGCGAGCGGCCGGCACGTCCCGGAGTTCTTCTCCCTGCCGACCGCGATCGACAACTCCCGCAAGAACCAGACGTACAACACCCCGGCGCTGGCCACCCTGTTCCTGCTGGGCGAGCAGCTCGACTGGATGAACGGCCAGGGCGGTCTGGACTTCACCACCGGCCGGACCAAGGACTCCTCGTCCCGCCTGTACGCCTGGGCGGAGGATGCCAAGTACGCCACCCCGTTCGTCACCGACCCGGCCAAGCGTTCGCAGGTCATCGGCACCATCGACTTCACGGACGAGGTCGACGCCGCCGCCGTCGCCAAGGTGCTGCGCGCCAACGGCGTCGTCGACACCGAGCCGTACCGCAAGCTCGGCCGCAACCAGCTGCGCGTCGCGATGTTCCCGGCGATCGACCCCGCGGACGTCGAGGCGCTCACCAAGTGCGTCGACTACGTGATCGAGAAGCTCTGATCAGCACTCCCGCAGTACGACGATGAGGGGCGCCCGGCGAATGCCGGGCGCCCCTCATCGCTCTCCCGCTCCTACCTGCTGAGCCGCTGGAAGCGACGCACCGCCAGTGGCAGGAAGACCGCCGTCAGGATCACCGGCCACACGCCCGCCATCAGCAGCGCGTGCTGCTCCACCCACGAGTCGCCGCCGCCGACCGGCGTGCCGAACAGCTCGCGGGCCGCCGCCGCCGTGGACGAGATGGGGTTCCACGCGGCCACCCAGCCCAGCCAGTCGGGCATCAGCTGCGGGGCGACGAAGATGCTGGAGATCATCGTCAGCGGGAACGCCACCGCGAACAGGCCGCCCGCCGCTTCCGGGTTGGGGACCAGCAGGCCCAGCCAGACCCCGATCCAGATCAGCGCGAACCGCAGCCACAGCAGCAGTCCGAAGGCGCCCAGGAAGCCCCACCCCCCGTCCGGCCGCCAGCCCATGGCCAGTGCGGTGAGCATCATGATGGCCAGCTCGGCACAGGCGACCACGAGGTCGGTCACACCGCGCCCCGCCACCACGGCCGAGGAGGACATCGGCATGGAGCGGAAACGGTCGATGACGCCCTTGGTGGCGTCGTAGACGACGACGGTCGCGGTGTTGATGAAGCCGAACGCCATGGTCATCACGAACATGCCCGGCATCAGGAAGTCCTTGTAGTCCCCGCCGCCCGGCACCGTCATCGCGCTGCCGAAGACATAGCCGTAGAGGAGGACGGACAGGATCGGGAAGCCGAGCTGCCAGGCGATGTTGACGGGCTGGCGCCGGTAGTGGGTCAGGCCGCGGCGGACGATGTTGCCGCAGTCGGCGAGCAGCCAGTACAGCCGCCCGCGCTCACGCGGGGCCGTCGTCAGGTCGAGGGCGCTCATGCCGCCACCGCCTCCTCTTCCGCACTCGGCTTCTCAGCACTCGAGTTCTCCGTACTCGTACGGTGACCGGTCAGGCGCAGGAACACGTCGTCGAGGCTCGGCCTGCGCAGTCCGATGTCCTCCACCCGGACGCCCTCGTCCTGGAGCGTGCGCGCCACCTCGGTCAGCGCGGACACCCGGTCGGTGACGGGTGCGTGCACGCGCAGCGCCTCCTCGTCGGCCTCGGGTTCGCCGTCGCAGACGCGGGCGACCACCTTCACCGCCCGCGGCATCTCGGCCCGTTCGGCGACCACCACCTCGACGCGGTCGCCGCCGACCAGGTTCTTCAGGCCGTCCGGGGTGTCGTCGGCGATGGACCTGCCCTGGTCGATGACCGTGATGTGCGAGGCGAGCTTGTCGGCCTCCTCCAGGTACTGCGTGGTCAGCAGCACGGTCGTGCCGCTCGCCACCAGCGCGCGGACGGACTCCCAGACCTCGCCGCGACCGCGGGGGTCGAGACCCGTCGTCGGCTCGTCCAGGAACAGCACGGCCGGAGCGAGAATCATCGACGCGGCGAGATCGAGGCGGCGCCGCATGCCGCCGCTGTACTTGCCGACGCCCCGGTCGGCGGCGTCGGCCAGGTCGAACCGCTCCAGCAGCTCGACGGCGCGGGCACGGGCCCGCCTGCCGCCCAGGTGGAACAGGCGCCCGAACATCTCCAGGTTCTGCCGGCCGGTGAGCACCTCGTCCACGGCCGCGTACTGCCCGGTGAGGCCGATCCGCGCCCGTACCTCGCGCGGCTGCCGGGCGACGTCCAGGCCCGCCACCTCGGCCCGTCCCCCGTCCAGCCGGGCCAGCGTGGACAGGATGCGCACGGCGGTGGTCTTGCCCGCGCCGTTCGGCCCGAGCAGGCCGTGCACGGTGCCCTCGCGCACGGCCAGATCGAAGCCGTCGAGGGCGCGTTTCTCGCCGTAACGCTTCTCCAGGCCCTCGGCCCGTACCGCGTATGCGTCGTATGCGTCGCTCATGGGACCCCCTCTCGCTCCCTAACTGAGTACACCGTACCCGATTACGCGTACACCGTACCCAGTTTTTTCTCGCGGACTTAGACTGACCTCATGGCAAGCGGTACGGAGACCAGCGGCAGCGGTGACATCGGCCGCACCCTCGACCTGTTGTGGGACACCGGCCGACGGCCCAGCCGGGGGCCCAAACCGGGCCTGACGCTGGAGCGGATCGTGGAGGTCGCCGTCGAGGTCGCGGACCGGGACGGACTCGGCGCGGTCTCGATGCGCCGGATCGCCACCGAGCTGGGCACCGGAACCATGTCCCTCTACCGCTACGTCCCGGGCAAGGGTGAGCTGATCGACCTGATGCTGGACCGCGTACAGCGCCCGTCCGAGAACCCCGGCGACCTCGGCGACGGCGACTGGCGCTCGGCACTGGAGGCACTCGGCCGCGCCACCCTCGCCCTCTACCGCCGCCACACCTGGCTGCTGGAGGTCAACCAGTCCCGCCCGATCCTCGGCCCGAGCGCGCTGGACGGCATGGAGAAGGTGCTCACCCGGATCAGACCGATGGGCCTGACCGACCCCGAGCTGGTGTCGGCGATCATCATGATCGACGGGTACGTCGTCGGAGCCGCCCGCACGCAGGTGTACGCGGAGGAGGCCGAGCGCACCTCCGGACTGACGGACGCGCAGTTCTGGGAGGCCCAGGAGCCGGTGCTGGTCAAAGCCATGACCAGCGGGCGCTACCCCGTCCTGGCCTCCCTCACCGAGGACGCGTTCGGCGCCGGCTTCGACCACTTCGAGTTCGGGCTGCAGCGCATCCTGGACGGGCTGGAAGTGCTGGTGGCCGCGCGGCGCGCGGCCGGCGGATCAGCGGCGGCGGAAGAGCCGTCGTAGCCCGAAGAACACGGCGGCGCACGCGACGATCAGCCCGACCGCCCCGACCTTGAGCGTGTCCCCGCCCGGACCGTCCGCCCCTGCGGAGTCCTCGCCGGAGGCGTCGGAGCCGCCCCCCGACGACCCGCCGCCGCCCCCGGGCGCGTTCTCGGCCTTCACGGGACTGCCCGCGCCTTCCATTCCGAGCAGCAGCTTCTCACCGTCGGTGGTGTACGTGACGGACTCGCCCTGCCCGAGCGGCACGCTGATCCGCCCCTTGCGCTGGATCTTCCCGCCGTTCCACTCGTACCAGATGCCCCCGAGGTAGCCGCGCACGGCGAGCCGTTCGCCGTCCGGGGAGAAGGCCGCGTCGGTGGCCCAGAGCTCGACGGGAGCGGCACGCCGGAAGACGTTGGTGCCGGAGGAGGACAGCTTCGCCGGGCCCTCGTACAGGTGCCCGCCGTCCTCGTTCTTGTCGATGAGGTAGACCCGCCCGGTCTTCGGGTGGACGGCCATCGACTCGGCGTCGCGGGCGCCGTCCGCGTACTTCACGACGTACTGCGTCGCCTCGACCGTCTGGTCCTTCAGTTCCTTCGGCTCGGGCAGCTCGTAGATCCACACGTGGGGCCAGGTGCCGCCGAGGTTGTCGCCGATGTCGCCGACGAAGATCCGGTTGTCCGGCCCGATGGAGACCGCCTCGACGTCCCGGGGCGTGCCGACGCCGGAGAGCGCGACGCGGGCGACGGTCTCACCGGTGGAGCCGTCCACGGCGTAGAGGTAGGGCCCGTTGTCCTGGTCGTTGTGGGTCCAGTAGACGCCGGGGTGCAGTCGGGAGGCGGCGAGGCCGCTGGACTCGGTGATGCGCGGGTCCTTGATCGTGAAGCCGTCGCTCCCGCCGTCCCCGTCGGCGGCGGAGGCGGGCGCGGCGAACGCGCCCACGAGAAGGGCCGAGGCGAGGAGGGCGAAGGATCGGCGCATGCGCCAAGCCTGCCATCCCGCACGGGCGTTCAGGCTGCGGGCCTGCCCGGGTGGCCGGGCTCACATCGCGCCGACCAGGCGGATCGTCCATGATGAGCGGATGCTCAGGTTCATGTTCGTCGGTGACTCCATGACGATCGGGAGCGCCGGCGAACACACGTGGCGCTACCGGATGTGGCAGCACCTGCGCGACTCCTACGGCCGCCCGTTCACGTTCGTCGGCCCCCGCGAGACGCTGCACGACCAGTCGACGGACGCCCCCACCTCGTACGCCTACGCCGACCCCGGCTTCCCCCGCGCCCACCTGGCCGGCTGGGGCGAGGGCTGGCACCACATGGCCCCGCTGATCGGCGAGACGGTACGGGCCTGCCGCGCGAACGTGCTCCTGGTCTCCCTGGGCCTGATCGACCTCGGCTTCTACACGAACGCGGAGCAGACCGCCGACAACGTCCGGGCCTTCGTGTCCGAGGCACGCTCGGCGAACCCGCGCGTGCGCATGGCCGTGATGCCGGTGATCCCGAACATCCGGGTGGAGGCCGACGAGACCTTCGCCGAGCAGGTCCACCGCTTCAACGAACTCCTGGCCAAGACGATCGCCGGCCTCGACGAACCGGGCTCCTCGCTGCTCCTCGTACCGCCGCCGGTGTCGTACGACTTCCACACGGACACGTACGACGGCACACATCCGAACGAGAGCGGCGAGCACAAGATCGCGGAGGCGTTCGCGGAGGCGATGGACGAGGAGTGGGGGCTGGGCGGGCCCTACGCCGCCGCCTCGTAGGACGCGGCCCGGATCTCCCGGACCAGGTGGCGTTCTGGCATATGCACGCTCTCCCGTGCCCTGGTCGCCGTGCGTATCGTTGTACCGCGCGGCTGTACTCGTCGTTGGGTCAGCCGGGGAGGAGCTGGATCTCACCGGCACCGTCCTCGGCCTCACTCTCAGGACCGACGTCTTTCCCCGCAACTGACCACCCGCCCCGCTTGCCTGGAGCGCACTCCAAGTCGTTGGCTTGGGGCCATGAAGTACACGCAGCTCGGACGCACAGGACTCAAGGTCAGCCGGCTCGTCCTCGGGACCATGAACTTCGGCCCGCAGACCGACGAGGCCGACAGCCACGCCATCATGGACGCGGCGCTGGACGCCGGCATCAACTTCTTCGACACCGCCAACGTGTACGGCTGGGGCGAGAACAAGGGCCGTACCGAGGAGATCATCGGCAACTGGTTCGCCAAGGGCGGCGACCGGCGCGACAAGACCGTCCTCGCCACCAAGGTGTACGGCAACATGGCAGCCGACGGCGAGGCGTGGCCCAACCACGACAAGCTGTCCGCGGTGAACATCCGGCGGGCGGTCGACGCCAGCCTCAAGCGGCTCCGGACCGACCGCATCGACCTGTACCAGTTCCACCACATCGACCGCGCCGCCGGATTCGACGAGATCTGGCAGGCCGTCGACGTACTGGTCCAGCAGGGCAAGATCCTCTACGCCGGGTCCTCGAACTTCCCCGGCTACAAGATCGCCCAGGCCAACGAGACCGCCGCCCGGCGCGGCGGCACCATCGGGCTGGTCAGCGAGCAGTGCCTGTACAACCTCGCCGAGCGCCGCGCCGAGATGGAGGTCATCCCGGCCGCGCGAGACTACGGGCTCGGCGTCATCCCCTGGTCGCCGCTGCACGGCGGGCTGCTCGGCGGGGTCATCAGGAAGGAGGTCCAGGGCGGACGACGTGCCTCCGGGCGGGCGGCCGACACCCTGGCCGACCCCGCGGGCCGCGCCCAGGTCCAGGCCTACGAGGACCTGCTCGACAAGCACGGCATCGAGCCCGGCGAGGCCGCGCTGGCCTGGCTGCTGACCCGGCCCGGCGTGACCGGCCCGATCGTCGGCCCGCGCACCGCGGAGCAGCTCGCGTCGGCGCTGCGGGCCGTGGAGCTGGAGCTGTCGCAGGAGCTGCTGACCGGGCTGGACGAGATCTTCCCGGGCCCGGGCCCGTCGCCGGAGGCGTTCGCCTGGTAGCGGGCGTGAACGGGGCGGCGGCCACCTGACGGCCGTTCAGCCGAGTGCCGCCGCCACCGCCACCACCACGAGCATCAGTACGAGCACACCGGCCATGATCCGGTTACGGGTCTTCGGGTCCACGTCCCCGAGCCTAACCGGAGGCGCCGAGCGGGCTGCGGGCGACCGTCTCGTAACGGGGCTGCTCGCCCGGCACCCCGGACCCGGGCAGGCGGCTGCGCACCAGCGCCAGGTCGCCCACGGTCCAGCTCCGGCTGGTGAAGCCTTCCAGCGCCTCGACGTAGGGACGTACGTCGAACGCCTCCCGGCTGCGGGCGACCGTCAGGTGGGGCTTGTAGCGGCGGTGCTCCCCCATCGGGACGCCGGCCTTGCGCGCCGCCGCCTCCGCCCGGCCGGCCAGCAGCCTCAGAGTGGCGAGATCGCCCTCCGCCCCCGCCCACAGGGCCCGCCCGTGCCCGAACTGACCGCCGCCGCGCAGCGCCAGCTCGAAGGGGGCGGTGCGGTGCGCTGCTCGCTCCAGGCGGGCCGACAGGTCCGGTACGAGGTCGTCGTCGACCTCACCGTAGAAGGCCAGTGTGAAGTGCCACCCCGGGCGGCCGGTCCAGCGCAGCCCGTCCGCGCCGGGCAGCTTCCGCAGCGCGGCCACCTCGGCGGCGAGGGCGGCGGTGACGTCCTTCGGGGGCAGTACGGCGGCGAACAGTCTCATGCCGGTCAGTCTCCCCCTGGGACAGGGCCGACGGCCTCCCCGCGACCGCCCGGGGCCGGCTACGCCGCCGGCGCCAGCTCCTCGCGCCGCTCCCGCGGCACGAACCGCACCCGCGGATGCCCGCGGTGCCAGCCGACCGACAGGCGCAGGTTGCCGACGCGGGCCAGGACCAGGCCGATGACGATCGCGGCCGTCGCGGCCACGGCGCCGCCCGCGGCGAACCCGGCCCGGGCGCCGTAGGTGTCCGTGACCCAGCCGACGATCGGGGCGCCGACCGGGGAGCCGCCGAGGAAGACCATCATGTACAGGGCCATCACACGGCCCCGCATGGCCGGGTCGGTGGACATCTGGATGCTGGTGTTGGCCGTGACGTTGACCGTCATGCTGAAGACGCCTATCGGGACCATCAGCAGCGCGAACAGCCACAGCTCGGGTGCCGTCGCCGCCACCATCTCCAGGGCGCCGAAGGCGAGCGCCGCCGCGATCAGGACGCGCAGCCGGGCCGTGCCGCGCCGGGCGGCGAGCAGGGCACCGGCGAGTGAGCCGACGGCCATGAGGGTGTTGAAGAGGCTGTAGGCGCCCGCGCCCGCGTCGAAGACGTCGTCGGCGAAGGCGGACAGGAAGACCGGGAAGTTGAAACCGAAGGTGCCGATGAAACCGACCAGCACGATGGTCCAGATCAGCTCGGGGCGTCCGGCGACGTAGTGCAGGCCCTCGCGGAGCTGTCCCTTGCCGCGCGGGGCTCGCTGGACGGCACGCAGTTCGCGGGCGCGCATCAGCAGCAGGCAGCCGAGCGGCGCGACGAAGGACAGGCCGTTGGCGAGGAACGCCCAGCCGGTGCCCACCCCGGTGATCATCAGACCGGCGACGGCGGGGCCGACCAGGCGGGCGGACTGGAAGTTGGCCGAGTTGAGGCTGACCGCGTTCTGGAGCTGGTCGCGGCCGACCAGCTCGGCGACGAACGACTGGCGGGCGGGGTTGTCGACGACCGTGGCCAGGCCCATCGCGAAGGCGGCGACGTAGACGTGCCAGACCTGGACGTGGCCGGTCAGGGTGAGCACGGCGAGGAAGAGCGCGGTCACGGCCATCGACGACTGCGTGACCAGCAGCGTGGGGCGCTTGCGCAGGCGGTCGACGAGGACGCCGCCGTAGAGGCCGAAGAGCAGCATCGGCAGGAACTGCAGGGCGGTGGTGATGCCGACGGCGGCCGAGGAGCCGGTGAGGCTCAGCACCAGCCAGTCCTGGGCGATGCGCTGCATCCAGGTGCCGATGTTGGAGACGACCTGGCCCAGGAAGAACAGGCGGTAGTTCCGGACCCTCAGGGAGGCGAACATCGAGGTCTTGCGAGGGCCGTCGGGGGTGGTCGGGTCGTCGTGGCCGTCAGGTGCGGGGGCGGAAGCTGCTCCGGATCCCGTACTCAAAAGGTTTCGCCTCCTCGCGATCGCTGCTTACCGGTGTGCGAGCTTCTCCAGCACGGGGGCGGCGGCGCGCAGTTTCGCCCACTCGTCCTCGTCGAGTCCCTCGACCAGCGTGGCCAGGAACGCGTTCCGCTTGCGGCGGCTCTCCTCGAGCATCACCACGGCCTGCTCGGTCTGCGTCACGACCTTCTGGCGCCGGTCCTCGGGATGCGGCTCCAGCCGGACCAGCCCCTTCGCCTCCAGGAGCGCCACGATGCGGGTCATCGAGGGCGGCTGGACGTGTTCCTTGCGGGCGAGCTCGCCCGGGGTCGCACGGCCGCAGTTGGACAGGGTGCCCAGCACCGACATCTCGGTCGGGCTGAGCGACTCGTCGACCCGCTGGTGCTTGAGCCGACGGGACAACCGCATCACGGCGGAGCGCAGGGAGTTCACGGCGGCGGCGTCGTCGCCATGCTTGAGGTCCGGCATGTTCCTTAGCGTAACTCATTAGTCTCGCGAAATACCACCGCTCAACCAACCGCGTGCCCGTGACACCCGCCACCGAAAACGGGACTTCACCCGTACGAGTGAGCTGCTTCCGGAAATCGGAGCATCACCCGGTCGGTGGGGGCGACCCTCGTGCTCATGGGGACCAGCGTGCTCAGCCTGCGGATGGACGGGGAGCTGCTCGACCGGCTCCGGCACCATGCGGCGAAAAGGGGAATGAGCGTCCAGGACTATGTCGTCCGGACGCTCATTCGGGATGACTTCGACGAGCGGTTCCAGTCCGCCGTGGAGGAGACGGAACGGTTCTACGGGGTCACGTGAGCCCCACCGGTCAGGTGAGACCCAGGGCCGGCATCAGGTAGTAGAAGGCGAACACCGCCGACACCACGTACATCGTGACCGGGACCTCCCGGCCCCGCCCGGCCGCCAGGCGCAGCACCGAGAAGGTGATGAAGCCCATGCCGATGCCGTTGGTGATCGAGTAGGTGAACGGCATCATCAGCATCGTCACGAAGGCCGGGACGGCGATCGTGAAGTCGGCCCAGTCGATCTCCCGGATCGAGCCGGCCAGGATCAGGAAGCCGACCGCGACCAGCGCCGGCGTGGCCGCCTGGGACGGGACCATCGTCGCGACCGGCGTGAGGAACAGCGCCATGGCGAAGAGCGCGCCGGTGACGATGTTCGCGAACCCGGTGCGCGCGCCCTCGCCGACGCCGGCCGTGGACTCCACGAAGCAGGTCGTGGCCGAGGCGGAGCTGGCACCGCCCGCGGCGACCGCGACGCCGTCGACGAAGAGGACCTTGTTGATGCCCGGCATCTGGCCCTGGGCGTCGGTCAGCTTCGCCTCGTCGCTGACGGCCATGATCGTGCCCATGGCGTCGAAGAAGCACGACAGCAGGACGGTGAAGACGAACAGCACGCCGGTCAGGAGGCCGACCTTCCCGAACCCGCCGAACAGGCTGACCTCTCCGACCAGGCCGAAGTCGGGGGTGGCGACGGGGTTGCCGGGCCACTCCGGGGTGGTCAGTCCCCAGGAAGGGATGTCCGCGACCGCGTTGATGATCATCGCGAGGACGGTCATCACGACGATGGAGATCAGGATCGCGCCAGGGGTCCTGCGGACGATCAGCGCCAGGGTCAGCAGCACACCGAGGGCGAAGACCAGCACCGGCCAGCCGAGCAGATGACCGCCGGTGCCCAGCTGGAGGGGCACGGTGGTCTGGGCGGCGTCCGGCATCCGGGTGACGAACCCCGAGTCGACCAGGCCGATCAGCATGATGAACAGGCCGATACCGATGGCGATGGCCTTGCGCAGGCCGTAGGGCACGGCGTTCATCACCCGCTCGCGCAGGCCGGTTGCGACCAGCAGCATGACGATGAAACCGGCCAGCACCACCATGCCCATGGCGTCCGGCCAGGACATCCGCGGGGCGAGCTGGAGGGCGACGACGGAGTTCACGCCGAGACCGGCGGCGAGCGCGATCGGGACGTTGCCGATGACGCCCATCAGGAGCGTGGTGAACGCCGCCGTCAGGGCGGTCGCGGTGACCAGCTGACCGTTGTCGAGCTGGTGGCCGTACATGTCCTTCGCGCTGCCCAGGATGATCGGGTTCAGCACGATGATGTAGGCCATCGCGAAGAAGGTGGCGAAACCGCCCCGGATCTCACGGGGCAGCGTGCTGCCGCGCTCGGAGATCCTGAAGTAGCGGTCGAGGCCGTTCTGAGGGGGCCGCCTGTCTTCGGGCGACTCGGGGGACGGGGGGACCTTGGCGGAGGCCGAGGTGGACATGCGGGACCTCATCACCAACAGGTTCCCCCACGGCCTTATTGGTGCTTCCTACGAATGAAAGCGGTCAGAGACAAACGGGTTCAGTATGAACGTATGAGCCGCCGAGCGCTATCTCCGCGCGTAGACCCGTATGGTGCGACTGCTGTGACGCGCCCGGTGAACGCGCGGTCGGCCGCCTCGTAAGCTGTACGCATGAAGAAGTGGACACCCACGCACGAGGCGCCGGAGCCCCTGGAGGGCCCCGTCGTTCCGACCATCGTCGGCGGCACCGTCCTCTGGTTCGTCCTCTTCCTCGCGCAGCTGCCGTTCTACGGCTGGTTCGACGACCACGGGCACGCCTGGTGGGTGTGGACCTGCCTGGCCGGTGCCGGACTCGGCCTGATCGGCATCTGGTACGTGCGCAGGCGCGACGCCGCGCTCAAGCGGGCGGCGGGGGACGCCGCGTAGTACCACGGCAGCACCGGACGGGCCGCCCCGTCCTGCCCAGGTCGGATCTTCCCCGCAGTCGGCGGGTGAAGCCGTAAGTCCGCACGTAACGTCGAACTCATGACGCATCTCGACGCGGGCGACCGGCTCGATCCCGCGGACCCCGCTCTCGTCCCTTCCCCGGCGACCGGGCTGACCGCCGCCGCGGTCGCCGAACGGGTCGCGCGCGGTCAGGTCAACGACGTGCCGGTGCGCAGCAGCCGTTCGCTGACCGACATCGTCCGCGCCAACGTCTTCACCCGGTTCAACGCGATCATCGGCGTGCTCTGGGTCGTCATGCTGTTCGTCGCGCCGATCCAGGACAGCCTGTTCGGCTTCGTGATCCTCGCCAACACCGGCATCGGCATCGTCCAGGAGTGGCGGGCGAAGAAGACCCTCGACTCCCTGGCCCTGATCGGCGAGGCCCGGCCGACCGTGCGCCGGGACGGGACGGCCGCCGAGATCAGCACGTCGGAGATCGTGCTGGACGACGTCATCGAGTTCGGCCCCGGGGACAAGGCCGTCGTCGACGGTGTGTGCGTCGAGGCGGACGGGCTGGAGATCGACGAGTCCCTGCTGACCGGTGAGGCCGACCCGGTCGTCAAGCAGCCGGGGGACCAGGTCATGTCCGGCAGTTTCGTGGTCGCGGGCGGCGGCGCCTTCCGGGCGACCAAGGTGGGGCGCGAGGCGTACGCGGCGCAGCTCGCCGAGGAGGCCTCCCGTTTCACCCTGGTCCAGTCCGAGCTGCGCTCCGGCATCTCCACCATCCTGAAGTACGTCACCTGGATGATGGTCCCGACCGCGATCGGCCTGATCCTCAGCCAGCTGGTCGCCAAGGACAACGAGCTGGACGACTCCATCGCGCGGACGGTCGGCGGCATCGTGCCGATGGTCCCGGAGGGACTGGTCCTGCTCACCTCCGTCGCCTTCGCGATCGGCGTCATCCGCCTCGGACGCAAGCAGTGCCTCGTCCAGGAGCTGCCCGCCATCGAGGGTCTGGCCCGCGTCGACACCGTCTGCCTGGACAAGACCGGCACCCTCACCGAGGGCGGCATGGACGTCACCGAACTGCGCCCGCTCGGCGGCACCGACGACGGATACGTCCGCACGGTGCTCGGCGCCCTCGGCGAGTCCGACCCGCGCCCGAACGCCTCCCTGCGGGCGATCGTCGACGCCTACCCGGTCGCCGAGTTCACCGAGGAGTGGCGCTGCACCCGGTCGCTGCCCTTCTCCTCCGCCCGCAAGTACAGTGGCGCCTCGTTCAGCGAGGGCGACGGCGTCACCAGCACGTGGCTGCTGGGCGCGCCCGACGTGCTGCTGGCCGAGGACGACCCCGCCCTGGCCGAGACCACGCTCCTCAACGAGCAGGGCCTGCGGGTGCTGCTGCTCGCCCGCGCCACCCGTGACCTGGACGACCCCGAGGTGGCCGGGGACGTCACGCCGGCCGCCCTGGTCGTCCTGGAGCAGCGGCTGCGCCCGGACGCCGCCGACACCCTGCGCTACTTCGCCGACCAGGACGTCCGCGCCAAGGTCATCTCCGGTGACAACGCGGTGTCGGTCGGCGCGGTGGCCACCAAGCTCGGGCTGTCCGGCGCGACCGTCGACGCGCGCCGGCTGCCCGCCGAGCGGGAGGGGATGGCCGAGGCGCTCGACGGGGGCACGGTCTTCGGGCGGGTCACGCCGCAGCAGAAGCGGGACATGGTGGGCGCGCTCCAGTCGCGCGGCCACACGGTCGCGATGACCGGCGACGGCGTGAACGACGTCCTGGCGCTCAAGGACGCCGACATCGGCGTGGCGATGGGCTCGGGCTCGGAGGCCACGCGGGCGGTCGCTCAGATCGTGCTGCTCAACAACAGCTTCGCCACGCTGCCGTCGGTGGTGGCCGAGGGCCGCCGGGTCATCGGCAACATCACCCGGGTCGCGACCCTGTTCCTGGTGAAGACCGTGTACTCGGTGCTGCTGGCCATCCTGGTGGTCTGCTCGCAGGTCGAGTATCCGTTCCTCCCCCGGCACCTCACCCTGCTCTCCACGCTCACCATCGGCGTCCCGGCCTTCTTCCTGGCCCTCGCCCCGAACAAGGAGCGGGCCCAGCCGCACTTCGTACGGCGCGTGATGCGGTACGCGATCCCGGGCGGGGTGCTGGCCGGGGCGGCGACCTTCACGACGTACCTCGTCGCCCGGCAGCACTACTCCGGTCCGGGGGCGCTGGACGCGGAGACGAGCGCGGCGACGCTGACGCTGTTCCTGATCTCGATGTGGGTGCTGGCGATCATCGCGCGGCCCTACACGTGGTGGCGGGTGGCGCTGGTGGCGGCGATGGGCGCGGGCTTCCTGGTGGTGCTGGTGGTGCCGTGGCTCCAGGACTTCTTCGCGCTGAAGCTGGTGGGCGTGACCATGCCGTGGGCCGCCGTCGGCATCGCGGCGGTGACGGCGGCCGTGCTGGAACTCCTGTGGAGGTGGGTCGACCGCCGCGTACCGGCCTAGCCGACCGCCCGGCGGTTGCCGCGCGGGGAGGACACCCGGTCCGAAAAGCGTGAGCATTCCGGCCCCAAGTGTCCTCGTGGCGCTCATCTGAGCGCACGGAGGACACTTGGCCGCCAAGTGCTCACGCCGGCGAGCAAGGCCCTAGTCGAACCAGCGGTCCCGGGCCAGTTCCTCCGTGCGGGACTCGTCCTCCAGCAGGGCGGCGACCTCGAAGCGGCGCGGCCACTGGCCGGCCGCCCAGGCGAGCCCCGCGGCCACGCCCTCCAGCGTCGCGGCGTGCAGCACGCCGTCGTCCGTCAGCCGCCAGTCGATCTCCACGCCGTCGACCACCAGTTCCTCGTGCTCCACGTACGACGCGGGAGTCCGCGTCCCGAGCAGCACCCGCACCGGCTCCGGGACGTCGTGCTCGGCGCCCTCGGAGTCCACCTCGCCGGTGACGGACTCGCTCAGCCGCCGCACCTGGAACAGCTCCGCCAGCCCGGCGGCCCGGTCCGGCCGTACGGGCAGCAGCGGCACGCCCGACGTGAAGGGCAGCAGGTCCGGCGAGTCCACCACCACGGCGTCGGCGGCGTCCACCACCTCCACCCGGCCGTCGACCACGGCCCGCACGTCGTCCGGCAGGGTGACCTGCTCCGGGTCCAGCTCGGCCAGGGCTCCGTACAGGGCGTGCAGCTGGGCCGCCGTGACCGGGCGGCCGGGGTCGGCGAGGCGGTCCAGCAGTTCCGCCGCACCGCCGGGCTCGTCGAGCAGGGCGGCCACCGACGTCCGCACGCCCAGCGCCCGCAGCACCTGCTCGTCCTCGAACCCGGTGGCGTCGGCCTCGTCGTACAGGCCGCGCAACAGCGGGTCGCCGCCGGCCGCGCGCAGACCCGCCGGGCGGCGTCCGCCGAGCACCGGGTGCCCGCGCAGCCACCAGGCGGTGTACGGCCGTACGACCTCGTGGGTTCCGTCGGGCAGGAGGATGCGCACGGGCTGTACGAGGGCGTCGCGCAACGGGGGCCGCGACAGCAGGGCGAGGGCCTCGGGCCACCGGTCGTCGTCCACCAGGTCCAGGTCGCGCACGGCGACGATCTCGGTGGCGACCGGCGGGACGGGAGTGTCCGGGAAGCGGTCGAGGACGTCCTCGCTCCACACGTCCACGGCGTCCAGCAGACCCGCGTCGTCCGGTACGGCGAAGTCGCCCTCGCGGGGCTCCAGTTCGTCCGGGTCCAGGACGACGTCGGTGGCGCGGACCAGGGCGAAGGTGACGAGGACGCCGCAGGCGGCCAGCGGCTCCGGGCCCCACTTCTCGGCCAGCTCCGCGTCCACGGCGGCGAGTTCGTCCTCGCGCATGACCCTGGCGAAGGGGCCGCCGGGGAAGACGAGTTCGCCCGCCGGGGAGAGTTCGCCGTCCTCGTCGGGCAGGGCGAGCGCGCCGAGCCAGGGCTCGTCCCCGGCGTCGAGGCCGGCGTCGCGGACCAGGCCGAGGACGGTGTCGGCCAGTTCGTCGGCGTCGAGGGTGTCCTCCTCCCAGTTGGTGCCGCCCTCGTCCTCCAGGGAGGCGGCGACGGCGGCCCGGACCTGCGGGGTGGTGAGCACGGCGCGCGGGGTGGCCGGGAGGGCGCCGAGCTTCTCCAGGAGGCCGTGGGCGGCATCCGGGTGGGCGACCTTCAGTCCGAGGCGGGTGAGGACCTCCGGGTCGAGGGAGGCGGCGTCCCCGGAGGGCAGCAGCACCTGCCGGGGGCCGATGGTGGTGCGGCCGTCCGCGAGGGGGACGGGCAGGCCGGACAGCCGGTCGGGGTCGACGCCGGCGAGGCTGTCGTAGAGCCGCCGCCACCAGCCGGGAGCCTTCTCCAGACCCGCCAGCCGGTCGATCGCGTCGGTCAGCGGCACCCGGGCCACGCCGAGCGTGCGCAGTTCCACGCGGCGTTCCAGACCGGCGGGGAGCAGCGTCGGCAGCACCTCGGCGAGGACCCGCACGGTGTCGGTGCCCGCGCCCTCCACCACCTCGGCGTCGCGGGGGCGCAGGGACTCGGGCAGGTCGGGGTCGTCCTCGCGCGGTCCGGCGGCGGGCGGCAGGAAGGAGGTGCGCGGCAGCCGGTCGAGGATCGCCTGCCGCAGCACCCCGTCCAGCTCCCCCTTGCCCAGCGGGCCGGGTACGAGGTCGATGAGGCCGGCGCCGACCGGGCGCCAGTCGGCGAGCAGCCCGGCGTAGGCGTCCGCCGCCCGCTCCGTCAGGAAGTCGGTCAGCGGGCCGCGCGCGGCGTGCCGGCGGGTGGAGTCCAGGGGGAAGGAGGCGATGAGCAGCGCGGGGACGCCGAGCGGCTCGTCACTGGGCGTGGGCGCGTGGACGACGGGACTGGTGCGGGGCCGCGCGGGGCCGCCGTCGGCGTCCACGGGCACCGCCCACGTCACGGACCAGTGGGGGCGCAGCCGCTCCTCCACGGGCCGGTCCGCGAGGAGGCCGGGGGTGAGGGGCCCGTGCGCGGCGGCGGTGCGCCAGCGGGTGGCACCCGCACGGGAGTCCTCGACGACGGTCAGGGGGCCCTCGGTACGGCGGGACAGCGTGCGCGCCTCGTCCGCGACCTCCACCACGACCTCCTCGAGGCCCGGCAGGGCGAGGAGCAGGGCGTCGTCCACGGCGTGCAGGAGCCGTTCGGCGAGGCCGGCGGCGGCCGTGTCGCGGAGCGGGAGGATGACGGCCGTGTCGTACGGGCCGGGGGCGGTGCCCTCGGCCGGGAACGGCAGCCGCAGCAGCGGGACGTGCCCGTCGCGCCGCCGGATCTCGTCGCCGAGGCCGGGGCTGTGCCGTGCGGTGTCGGCGGCCAGGCCCCGGGCCTCGACCAGGGACCAGCGCACCCCGCCGTGCCGGCCGACGACGGCGGGCTCGTCGGTGACGGCCAGGACGGCGGCGAAACCGACCCCGAACCGGCCGACCGCGACGTCTGCGGCGTCCCGCTTGGCGGAGGCGCGCAGGGTGGACAGCGACTCGACGCCGGCCGCGTCCAGCGGGGCGCCGGTGTTGGCGGCGACCAGGACGCCGTCGCGCAGGGTGAGCCGGAGCCGGCCGGGCGCACCGGCCCGGGCGGCGGCGTCGGCGGCGTTCTGCGCCAGCTCGACGACCAGCCGGTCGCGGTAGCCGCCGAGGACGAGGTCCTCCTCCGCGTTGGCGTCCTCACGGAACCGGGCCGGGCTCGTCGCCCAGGCGTCCAGCACCCCGCGCCGCAGACGTGCCGTACCGAACGGATCGGCGCCCTCGGCGGCAGGCCGCACGAACATGCTCACGGTGACTCTCCTCATCGACGGACCACGAAGGTACCGCGAGGACACGGCCTCACCGGTCCGAACGCCGGTCAGGGCCCTCCGGGCCCGCCGCCCCTACGAATGCCCGAGCTCCGCCGACGCCTCGTCCTCGGCCACCGGAACCGATCCGGAGTCCGGCGCCGGCCGCAGCGGGAACGGGTCCACCCGCGTCTCGTCGATCACCGGTGGAGCCACCCGCGGCGGCTTCGGCATGACCGCGGCCTCGGAGTGGCCACCGCACCCGTAGGCCAGCGACACCACCCGTCCGTCCGCCGGGGAGAACTCGTTGGCGCACACCCCGAAGGCCTGTCCCAGCGAGCCGCCGATACGCGCCAGGAAGCCGCAGCTCGCGCAGGACGCGGGGGCCGCCTGGGCCATCGCGGTCTTCGGGCCGAAGTCCTCCTCCCAACGGTCCGCGGCGACATGCAGGCCATACCGGGAGAGCACCCGTGTGCGGCGCAGGCCCAGTTCCTCGGCGACGGCCGAGATCGTGCCGCGGGCCGGGACGGTCGACAGCTCGGCGGGCGGTCCGGCCGTGACCTCGGCGTCCTCCGCCTCCACCAGGTCGGCCATCTCGTGGGAGACGGCGGAGTTCGGCGGCGGCTCGTCCTCGCCGGTCCAGCCGGGCTCGAGCCGGAGGTCCTCCGCGTCGGTGGGCAGCAGGTCGCCGGGGCCCATGTCGCCGGGGCGCAGCCGCTCGCTCCACGGCACCCACTCGGGGGCGAGGAGGGCGTCGGGGCCGGGCAGCAGCACCGCCTCGTCCACCGTGACGATCTTGGCGCGGGAGGCGCGGGCCACGGTCACCGCCCAGCGCCAGCCGCGGTACCCCAGCTCCTTGCAGGCGAAGTAGTGCGTGACGACCCGGTCGCCCTCCGACACCAGCCCCTCGTGCTCGCCGACGACGCCGGGGGCGGCGGCCTCCTCGGCTGCCGCGCGGGCGAGGTCGACGGCCTCGGCGCACAGACGGTCAGGGGTGCGGCTTCGCGTTGTCGCTGCGCTCACAGGTATCGCTTCTCTCCATACGCCGTCTCACGAGTGCGCCGCTGCCTGCGAGGGGCGGACGGAGCGGACCTGTGGACCGCGTCGACGTCCGCGCCCGATCGCGCTCGGGCACACCTACGTCATCCATTCTGCGGGATGGCCGTAAGGCGCGCGGCCGAGAACGTTCGCCACGGCGCGCTAGGCACGCTACCTGCTCATGTGCGCTGGGCCTACACCGACGGGAGTTTCGGCGGGGTACGGCCTGGCGTTCCGCGGTGGTGCCGGGGCCCGTGTCACCCGACTCGATCACCGCCATCCGTGCCGTATCGACGCTATAGCCCCCGCTCTCGGGGCACTATGACGGGGTGGCAGCCGCACGGACGGAGTTCAAGGGCGGGAGCCGGAGGCGCGGCCCCGGTTCCCGGTTCCGTGCGGTCGGCCGGGCCCTGCGCCTGCCGGTGACCGGAACCGCGCGCGGCATCCGCCGGGCGACGCACGCGCACGGCGCGGGCGAGTCCGGCCTCGGCAAGCTGATCGAGCTGCACGGGGTGAACGGCGCCGGCGACGTCATGATCACCGTCGCTCTCGCCTCCACCGTCTTCTTCTCCGTCCCCACCGACGAGGCACGCGGCCGGGTCGCGCTCTACCTCGCGATCACCATGGCGCCGTTCACGCTCCTCGCGCCGGTGATCGGCCCGCTCCTGGACCGCCTGCCGCACGGCCGCCGCGCGGCGATGGCGGCCGCGATGGGCGCCCGGGCGGTGCTCGCGCTGGTGCTGTCCGGGGCGGTGATCGGCGGCAGCCTCGAGCTGTACCCGGCCGCGCTCGGGGTGCTGGTCGCCTCGAAGGCGTACGGCGTGGTCAGAAGCGCGGTGGTGCCGCGGTTGCTGCCGCCCCGTTTCTCCCTGGTGAAGGCGAACTCGCGGGTCACGCTGTGCGGGCTGCTGGCCACCGGCGCCGCCGCGCCGATCGCGGTGGCACTCCAGCAGGTCGGACCGCGCTGGCCGCTGTACGGCGCCTTCATGATCTTCATCGCGGGCACCGTCCTGTCGTTCACGCTGCCGCCGAAGGTGGACTCGGCGCGCGGCGAGGACCGGGCGCTGCTCGCCGCGGACGAGCGGCATCTGCACGGCCCGCACCGCAGGCCGGTCAAGCGTCCCGGGCTGCGCACGGTGGGCCCGGCGGTGACGCACGCGCTGGCCGCCAACGCCGGCATCCGCTGCCTGTCCGGCTTCCTGATCTTCTTCCTGGCGTTCCTGCTGCGGGTGCATCCGCTGTCCGGGCAGAGCGCGGCCGTGTCCCTGGGGATCGTGGGCGTCGCGGCCGGTGCGGGCAACGCGCTGGGCACGGCGGTCGGGGCGTGGCTGCGCTCCCGCGCGCCGGAGATCATCATCGTGACGGTCGTCGCGGTCGTACTGGGCACGGCGGTCACGGCCGCGGTGTTCTTCAGCACCGTGCTGGTGGCGTGCCTGGCCGCGGTCGCCGGGTTCGCCCAGGCGCTGGCCAAGCTGTCCCTGGACGCGCTGATCCAGCGGGACGTGCCCGAGCAGGTCCGCACCTCGGCGTTCGCCCGCTCCGAGACGCTGCTCCAGGTCTCCTGGGTGTTCGGCGGTGCGGCGGGCATCGTGCTGCCGCTGAACGGGACGCTGGGCCTGTCGGTGGCCGCCGCGATCATCGCCGCCGGGTGGCTGACGACCGTACGGGGGCTGATCGGCTCGGCCCGGCACGGGGGGCCGGCGCGACCGAGGGTGGCGTGACCACGCCACGCCGTACCCAGGTGGGGGGACGGCTCGAAGCGCCGTATAGCCTTCGCCCATGACCACGTTGCAATCCTCTGTGCGACGCCGCCGCGCCGTCGCCGCCGCCGGCGCCGTATCCGCTGGACTGCTCCTGCTGTCCGCCTGTGACCAGCCGACCCCGATGTCGACGGTCACGGTCGGCAGTGACTCGGTCAGCTCCGACGCCACCTGCGGCGGCGAGGGCAAGGTCCTGGAGACCGCCGAGATCCAGAAGTGCCTGCAGAACGACAACGTCGAGTCCATCACGGTCAACCCCGACGACACGGTGCGCTTCGGCGTGGACCCTGAGGTCGCCGACGAGCGCTGGACGATCCTGATGAACGGTCAGCAGCTGACCGACGACACGGACAACACGTACCGCACGGTCCCGGGCAGCGTGTTCTTCAACGCCCAGTACGGCGCCCAGGGCGACTCGACGCTCGTCACCATCAAGGCCGGCGACGGCAAGGACGACAGCGAGAAGGCGACCGGCCTGTGGTCCTTCAAACTGAAGAAGGACGACTGACCACGTCCTCCGTGCGCGTCCTCGTGGCCACCGCGGTCCCCGTCGAACGGGACGCGGTGGCCCGGGCGTTCCCGGAACGGGGCACCGAGGTGTCCTGCCCCGGGGTGAGCGTTCGGCGGCTTCCGGGCGGCTGGGACCTGGTGGCCGCCGGTGTCGGCCCCGCCCTCGCCGCCGCCTCCACCGCCGCCGCCCTCACCGCCGCGGCCCTCGGCTCCGCGCCCTACGGCCTGGTCGTCTCGGCCGGCATCGGCGGCGGCTTCGCACCCGGGGCGCCCGTCGGCTCGCTCGTCGTCGCCGACGAGATCACCGCGGCCGACCTGGGGGCCGAGACGGCCGACGGCTTCCTGCCGGTCACGGACCTCGGCTTCGGCACCGTCACCCATCACCCGCCGGCCGGTCTCGTCGCCGCCGTGGCCGCCGCGGCCGGGGCCCGCCCCGGCACCGTCCTGACCGGGTCCACCGTCACCGGCACCGCCGAACGCGCCGCGCTGCTGCGCGCCCGCCACCCGCGTGCGCTGGCCGAGGCGATGGAGGGCTTCGGCGTCGCCGAGGCCGCCGCCGCGCACGGGGTGCCCGTGCTGGAACTGCGCGCGGTGTCCAACCCGGTCGGCCCGCGTGACCGCGCCGCCTGGCGCGTCGGCGACGCACTCGCGGCCCTGACGGACGCCTTCGGGAAGCTCGCACCCGTCCTCACGAGTTGGAACCCACATGACGACTGAGCCCTTGACGACCGAGCCCTTGACGACCGAGCCCTTGCGGATCGCGTACTCCCCCTGCCCCAACGACACCTTCGTCTTCGACGCCCTCGCCCACGGCCGCGTCCCGGGCGCCCCCGCCGTCGAGGTGACGTTCGCGGACATCGACGTCACCAACGGCATGGCCGAGCGCGGCGAGTTGGACGTACTGAAGGTGTCGTACGCCGTGCTGCCCCACGTCCTCGGCGAGTACGCCCTGCTGCCCTGCGGGGGTGCGCTGGGCCGTGGCTGCGGGCCGCTGGTGCTGACCGGGGAGGCGGGCACCGACTTGCGGGGCCGCACGGTCGCGGTGCCGAGCGAGACGTCGACGGCGTACCTGCTGTTCCGGCTGTGGGCGGCGGACACGGTGCCCGGCGGGGTGGGCGGGATCGTCGTCATGCCGTTCCACGAGATCATGCCGGCCGTGCGGGACGGGAAGGTCGACGCGGGTCTCGTGATCCACGAGGCGCGCTTCACCTACCGGAACTACGGCCTGCACAAGCTCGCCGACATGGGCGAGCACTGGGAGCGGACGACCGGGCTGCCGATCCCGCTCGGCGCGATCATCGCCAAGCGGTCGCTGGGCGAGGAGACGCTGACCCGCCTCGCCGACTCGGTCGTCGCGTCCGTGCGCGCGGCCTGGGACGACCCGGAGGCGTCCCGGCCGTACGTCATGGAGCACGCCCAGGAGATGGACCCGGCCGTCGCCGACCAGCACATCGGGCTGTACGTCAACGAGTTCACCGCCGGCCTCGGTGAGGACGGCTACGCGGCGGTCCGGGGCCTGCTGACCCGCGCGGCGGCCGAGGGACTGGTACCGGCCCTCGGCCCGGACGCGCTGGCCTTCCCGTAGCACGTGCGGCGTGCGGTCGGACGTCGTGGCGATCGGACGTCGTGGCGGTCGGACGTCGTGGCGGTCAGACGTCGTGCCGGTCAGACGTCGAGCTGGTCCGCCACCGCGCGGAGCAGCCCGGCGATCTTCTTGCCGGCGGTCTTCTCGGGGTAGCGGCCGCGCTCCAGCATCGGGGTGATGTTCTCCAGGAGCGTGGTCAGGTCCTGGACGATGGAGGCCAGCTCGTCGGGTTTCTTGCGCTGCGCCGCCGCGACCGAGGGAGCCGGGTCCAGCAGCGTGAGGGACAGTGCCTGGTCGCCGCGCTGCCCGGCGACGACGCCGAACTCCACGCGCTGGCCCGGCTTCAGTGCCTCGACTCCGGCGGGGAGGACCGAGGAATGGACGAAGACGTCACCGCCGTCGTCGCGGGAGAGAAAGCCGAAGCCCTTCTCACTGTTGAACCACTTGACCTTGCCGGTAGGCACGTCTGTCCTCGTCCTCGTACTCGTCGGAAAACTGCTCGGAAACGGCTCTTGATAGCACTTGGGCGGGTCGTCCGGACCCGCCGGTACCAAGGCTAATGGTCTTCAGGCCGGTGACAAGACGTCCCCCGGTCGTTCCCCAGGCCTGGGAACTACCCTGGTCGGGTGCGTGACAAAACCCAAACGAATTCCGCCGCGCCCGGTGACCGACTGATCCGCGCCGGTGCGATCGTCTTCTTCATCGGTACCGTGGCCACTCTGGTCACGGTGGCCCCGCTGCTTCTGGGGACGACGCCCTTTCCCACCTACATGTTCGGCTTGAGCATGCTGATGGGAGTGGGCTTCCTGATCGCCGGTGCGGGGGTGTTCCAGTCGATCGCGGCGGGCCGGCGTCAGGCGCGCGCCGCGGCCGGCCCGTCGGCGGCGCCGTCGCGGTAGCCCGCGAGCCATGCCGGGAACCGTGTCAGGTCGGCGAGGACCACGTCGGCGCCGGCCGCGCGCAGTTCCTCGGCGCTGCACGGTCCGCTGGGGACGGCCACGGAGTGGGCGCCGGCGGTGCGTGCGCCGCGTACGTCGCCGAGGTGGTCGCCGACATAGACGTCCGCGCCGTGTGCGCGCAGCGCCACGGCCTTCCGCTCGGCCCACAGGCCGCCGATCACGGCGTCCGGCTCGATGCCGAGGTGGGCCAGGTGCAGCTTGGCGTTCGGCTCGTACTTGGCGGTGACGACGATCGCCCGTCCGCCGGCCTCGCGCACGGCCGCGACGGCCTCCCGGGCGCCGGGCAGCGCGGGCGTGGCGGCGACGGCGTACGTCGGGTACATCTCCCGGTACAGGTCGGCGGTGGCCGCGATCTCGTCGGCCGGGAACCAGTGGGCCAGCTCCTCCTCCAGCGGCGGCCCGAGCCGCGTGACGGCCAGATCGGCGTCGACGTACGTCCCGGTCCGCTCGGTCAGCGCCAGGTAGCAGGCGCGGATGCCGGGGCGTGAGTCGATCAGCGTCATGTCGAGATCGAAACCGACGGTGGGCGCGGGACGGGTGGTGGAGGAGGCCATGGGCCCCATTGTGCCGGTCGGGCCTACGGGCACGGACGCACCGGGGCACACGCCCGGTACGCCGCTCCGCCGGGTCAGGCCCGGGGGCGGCGGGAGCGCCACAGGAGGTACAGGGCCGTGGCGACGGCGGCGCTGCGCAGGACCCAGGGCCAGGTCTCGGCGACGGCGTCGTTCATGTGGCCCTCGGTGATCGTTTCGCCCCAGTGGCCCTTCGTGCGGCCCCACAGCCAGACGGCGCCGGCGGCGGCGACCGTGCCGGGCAGGCCCAGTACCGCCCACTTCGACTGGGCCGGGGTCAGGCGGCGCGAGAGGTAGGCGATCAGCCAGCCCAGGCCCAGTGGGAGGAGGTCGCCGAGGACGGCGCCGGCGACCAGCAGGGCGGCGGCGAGCAGCAACAGCGGGTTGTTCCAGCCGCCCTCGGGCCACAGGCGGGGCAGGCGGCGGCGCGCGGCTCCGCCCGGTTTCCCGGCGACCGGCTCCACCACCTCCTCCGCCGCCTCCTCCACCGCCTCCGCGGCCACCTTCCCAGCGGCCCCGTTCCTCTTGGCCCTCCCGGCCCTTCCGGCCGTCCCGCCCGTCTCGTCCTCGTCCTCGTCCCGCGGCGGGGGCTTGAGCAGCTCCGGGATCTCCACGCCGCCGACGAACCCCGGCACGCTGTCGACCCCGCCCCCGAACGGGCCGTTGTCCACGCGCCACCAGTCCGGCCGGGTGCCGCTGTCCCCCAGCTCGTGCGCGCTCGCCAGGTGCGGAGGCGAGGGAGCCGGCGCGGATGCCGACTCGGGCGCGGCCGGGCGGGGGCGCGGTACGGCGCGCCGCAGGCCCTTGGGCCGCTCCGCCTTGCGTGGCCCGCCCTCGCGCTGGACGGGCACGGCGGTGGGCGGCGGCACCGACGGCCGCCGGACTCCGCTCGTACCGCCCGCCGCGTCGACGACGTCGTCCGGGCTGCCGAGCCGGTCCAGGATGCGGCGGACGGCGGCGGGACTGTCCACGGTGGTCCTGGCGCGGTGCCGGTCGATCTCGTCGCGCAGCTCGGAGACGAGCCGCATGCGGGTGGCCGACGGCAGTTGCCGCTGCTGGGCCACGTCGCCGACGCGGCTCAGGTACTCGTAGACGACCTGGTCGCTCTCGATCCCCACGGAGCCCTCCGGGGCGGTGTGTTGTGGTACGCCGTCGCACGAAGGTACCGAATCCTCCCGTGTGCGGCGGACGCGCACCGCGCGACCGCACGCGCACCCCGCCGTCGTACCCACCCGCTAACGTGGGCCGGATGAGCACCGAGGAGAAGTCCGCGGCCCCCCGGTCCCTCGCGGAGGCGCTCCGCGTCAGGGACGACGTCTCGCTGGCCGCCCTCCTGCGCAGCCGTCCCGACCTCGTCACCCCCGTGCCCACGGACCTCACGCAGCTCGCCACCCGGGCCGGCACCCGGGCGTCGGTCGTCCGGGCGCTGGAGCGGCTGGACCGGTTCGCGCTGCAGACGGCGGAGGCGCTGGCGGTGGCGGCGGACCCGGCCCCGTACGACGAACTGCTCGGGCTCATGGCGGGTGACGAGCGGGACCCGGTCGTCGCGGCGGCCCTGCCCCGGGCCGTCGCCCTCCTGCGCGAACAGGCGCTGGTGTGGGGCTCCGACGACCGGCTGCGACTGGTGCGTACCGCCCGTGAGCTGCTCGCGCCGTCCCCGCAGCACCCGTCCCCGACGGGGCTTGGTCCCACCGTGCGGGAGGCGACGGCGGGGATGTCGCCGGGCCGGATCCAGGAGATCCTGGCCGCCGCCGGCCTGCCCTCGACCCACGACTCCGTCTCCGCCGTGTCGGCGCTCGGCGACCTGTTCGCCGACCGGCCCCGGATGGCGAGGCTCCTCGCCGGACTGCCCGGCGAGTCCCGCGAGGTGCTGGCCCGGCTGGTGTGGGGCCCGCCGTACGGCCAGGTCACCCATGATCCGGCGGCGCACCTGCGCCACCTGCTGGACAGCGGCCTGCTGCTGCCGACCGCGCCCGGCACGGTCGTCCTGCCCCGCGAGGTCGCCCTGCACCTGCGCGCCGGCCGCGCGCACCGCACGCCCGAGCCGGTGCCGCCGCCGGTGGAGGCCGCCGCCACGCATCGTCCACAGGTTGTGGACGCCACCGCGGCCGGGCAGGCCCTGGCGGCGCTGGCGACCGTCGAGGAGCTGCTGAAGGAGTGGGACGAGGGCGGCCCGGTGGTACTGCGGGCCGGCGGGCTGAGCGTGCGCGACCTGAAGCGGACGGCCGTCGCCCTGGACGTGCCCGAACCGGTGGCCGCCTTCTGGGCCGAACTGGCCTACGCGGCCGGGCTGATCGCCTCCGACGGGGAGGCCGAGGAGCGGTACGCGGCGACCCCGGCGTACGACGAGTGGCGGGAGCTGCCTCCCGCGGAGCGCTGGGCGCGGCTCGCCGGGACGTGGCTGACGGCCACCCGCACGCCGGGGGTGGTCGGCGGGCGGGACGCGAAGGACCGCACGCTCTCGGCGCTCGGCCCGAACCTGGACCGTTCGGCGGCGCCGGAGGTACGGCACCGGGTGCTGGCCCTGCTGGCGGGGCTGCCGGAGGGTGCCTCGCCCACGCAGGAGTCGGTGCTGGCCCGGCTGCGCTGGGAGCGTCCGCTGCGCGGGCCCCGGCGGGACGGGCGGGACGGGCAGGACGACGACCTGCGCACCCGGCTGGCCCGCTGGACGCTGTCCGAGGCCGAGCTGCTGGGCGTCACCGGGCGGGGCGCGCTGGCGGCGCCGGGGCGGGCGCTGATCGGGGCGCCCGAGCCGCCTCGTCCGGCACAGGCGCCCGAGGCGGCCGAGGGGCCCGGCGACAAGCTCCCCGTCCACCACCGCACGCCTGCCGCCCCCGCTCCCCCGAGCCCCGCCGAACAGGCCGCCGCCACCGCGCGGGCCGCCCGGCTGCTGGCGCCGCTGCTCCCCGAACCGCTGGACCACGTGCTGCTCCAGGCCGACCTGACCGCGGTGGCTCCGGGGCCGCTGGAGCGTGGGCTGGCCGACGTGCTGGGGGTGCTCGCGGATGTGGAGTCCAAGGGCGGGGCGACCGTCTACCGGTTCACGCCGGGCTCGGTGCGCCGCGCGCTGGACGCCGGTCAGACCGCCGCCGACCTGCATGCCTTTCTCGCCCGGCACTCCCGCACGCCGGTGCCGCAGCCGCTCACGTACCTGATCGACGACGTCTCCCGGCGGCACGGGCGGCTGCGGGTGGGCGCGGCGTCGGCGTACGTGCGCTGCGACGACGACGCGACGCTGGACGAGATCCTCGCCGACAAGCGGTCCGCCGGCCTCGGCCTGCGCCGCCTCGCGCCGACCGTGCTGGCCGCGCAGGCCGACCCGGCGGCGCTGCTGGAAGGGCTGCGCGCCATGGGGTTCGCACCGGCCGCCGAGTCCGCCGCGGGCGATGTGCTGATCACCCGTGCCGACGCCCACCGCACGCCGCCGCGGGCGGCCCCGGAGCCGGTTCCGGACGGTCCGCCGGTTCCCGACGACACGCTCCTGACGGCGGCGATCCGCGCCGTCCGGGCCGGTGACCTGGCCGCCACGGCCCCGCGCAAACCGGGCGCCGGGAGCGATGCGGACGGCGTCCCGGCGGCGGGCGGCGAGCTGCCGCGCACGGGTGCCGCCGAAACCCTCGCCACCATGCAGGCGGCCGTCATGACCGGCGAGGCGCTGTGGATCGGCTACGTGAACGCCGAGGGCGCCGCCAGCCAGCGCGTCATCGCCCCGATCCGGGTCGAGGGCGGCTTCGTGACGGCGTACGACCACACGGCGGACGAGGTGCGCACGTATCCGCTGCACCGGGTCACCGGCGTGGCCGAACTCGCCGACGACGCGTTGTGACCCCCCAGTCCTACGCGCTCGCGCCGGAACTCCGCCTTCTTGCGCACTTTCGGGTGTACGGCGTGGTTCATGCACGCCACGCCGGGTGATTCGCACCTGCGAGGGAGCTTTTTTCATATTCCGCATCGAGTCGTCGGCGGTCGGGCAGCCACCGGGTGCCCTGCAGTCGAACCGAAAGGGAGAACCCGATGCGTACTGCCGTTCGCCGTGTCGCCACCGTCCTGACCTCCACCGCCGCGCTGGTCGCGGCGTTCGCCGCCGAGGCCGCCGCGGTCGGCATCGACCTCGGCGGAGGCGTGACCCTCTGACCGCCGTCCGATCGCCGCGGATCGCTCTCTGATCGCTCTCTGATCGCTCTCTGATCGCTCTCTGATCCCCCGCTGATCCATCCGGTCGGCGTCCCCGTCGGCGGGCCGGGCCCCCAGTCCCCTTGGGCCCGGCCCGCTCCGGATTCCTCCCCCACCCTTCCTTCGCCCTTCCCTGAACCCGCTGAACCCGAAAGGCCGGACACCCCATGCGTCCCGAGCTCCCCGATCCCGCCCGTTCCGCCGCCCGTTCCGCCGTCGCGGTCTCCGTCGCCGCTCTGATCACCGCCGCGGCGCTGTTCGGTGCGCTCGCCCCCGAGGCCACCGCACTGCCGCTGCCCCCGCCGGCCACCGGTGTGGAGTCCCTGGTCACGGAGGGGGTCACCATCGAAGGGCCACTGATCAACAACATCGCCATCCGGTAGCCCGGCCCCGCGATCAGGCACACTGGACGTTTGGCCGATCCGTCCAGTCGCTGTCGGCCGTACGCACGCGAAGGGGTGCCGCCCGTGAATGGTCCGCTGATCGTCCAGTCCGACAAAACCCTGCTCCTCGAAGTCGACCACGAGCAGGCCGGCGACTGCCGTCGGGCCATCGCGCCGTTCGCCGAACTGGAGCGGGCGCCGGAGCACATCCACACCTACCGGGTGACCCCGCTGGGCCTGTGGAACGCGCGGGCGGCGGGCCACGACGCCGAGCAGGTCGTGGACGCCCTCGTCGAGTACAGCCGCTATCCGGTGCCGCACGCGCTGCTCGTCGACATCGCCGAGACGATGGACCGCTACGGCCGCCTCACCCTGTCCAAGCACCCGGCGCACGGGCTGGTCCTGACGACCACCGACCGGCCGGTGCTGGAGGAGGTCCTGAAGTCGAAGCGGATCGCGCCGCTGGTCGGCAACCGCATCGATCCCGACACGGTGGCCGTGCACCCCTCCGAGCGCGGGCAGATCAAGCAGACGCTGCTGAAGCTGGGCTGGCCCGCCGAGGATCTCGCCGGGTACGTCGACGGCGAGGCGCACCCCATCGAGCTGGCCGAGGACGGGTGGGCGCTGCGGCCGTACCAGAAGCAGGCGGTGGAGAACTTCTGGCACGGCGGCAGCGGTGTCGTCGTGCTCCCCTGCGGCGCGGGCAAGACGCTGGTCGGGGCGGGTTCGATGGCGCAGGCCAAGTCGACGACGCTGATCCTGGTCACCAACACCGTCTCCGCCCGGCAGTGGAAGCACGAGCTGGTGAAGCGCACGAGCCTGACCGAGGACGAGATCGGCGAGTACAGCGGGACGAAGAAGGAGATCCGGCCCGTCACCATCGCCACGTACCAGGTGCTGACGACCAGGCGGAAGGGCGTCTACCCGCACCTGGAGCTGTTCGACTCCCGGGACTGGGGGCTGGTCGTCTACGACGAGGTGCACCTGCTGCCGGCGCCGGTCTTCAAGTTCACCGCCGACCTCCAGGCCCGGCGGCGGCTCGGCCTGACCGCGACGCTCGTCCGGGAGGACGGCCGCGAGTCGGACGTGTTCTCCCTCATCGGCCCGAAGCGTTTCGACGCGCCGTGGAAGGAGATCGAGGCGCAGGGCTACATCGCGCCCGCCGACTGCGTGGAGGTCCGGGTCAACCTCACCGACTCCGAGCGCCTCGCGTACGCCACCGCCGAGACGGAGGAGAAGTACCGCTTCTGCGCGACGACCGCGACCAAGCGGAAGGTGACCGAGGCGATCGTGCGGCGCTTCGCCGGGCAGCAGATCCTCGTCATCGGCCAGTACATCGACCAGCTCGACGAACTCGGCGAGCACCTGGGCGCGCCGGTCATCAAGGGCGAGACGTCCAACGCCCAGCGGGAGAAGCTCTTCGAGGCCTTCCGCCAGGGCGAGATCAGCGTCCTCGTCGTCTCCAAGGTCGCGAACTTCTCGATCGACCTGCCGGAGGCGACGGTCGCCATCCAGGTGTCGGGCACCTTCGGCTCCCGGCAGGAGGAGGCCCAGCGGCTCGGCCGGGTGCTGCGCCCGAAGGCCGACGGCCACCAGGCGCACTTCTACTCGGTCGTCGCCCGCGACACGCTCGACCAGGACTTCGCCGCCCACCGGCAGCGCTTCCTGGCGGAGCAGGGCTACGCCTACAGGATCATGGACGCGGACGAGCTGCTGACGGAGAGCTGAGCCGACGGCGTCCAGGGGCCGGCGCTCAGCGGCGGCGGACGCCGGCCTCCTCGCCGTACTCGCCGAGCACGACCACGTCGAAGGCGGCGCCCGCGAACACCCTGACGGCGCGCACGGCGTCACCGAGCCGGTGCCGGTGGCTGCCGGCCACGGGCGTGGCACCGGACGCGCGGCCCGGTGCCGGGGCGGGGGAGATGGTTGCTGCGCTCATGTCTCCATGGTGCGACCGCGGGCACCGGACCGGCATCGGTCTGCGGACCGAGCCTCCTCCACCCCCGGGTACGCCTCCGGGGGGACGCCTTCCCCTCAGGTCGGAGGGCGCCGACCCCTAGGGGTCGGGAAAACCCGTTGGCCCGCCCGGCCCGCGCTCCCCTAGAATCTCCGCTCTTGCCCGCCTCCCCACGGAGTGCCGCCGTCCGGACGGAAACCGGTCGGCCCACCGCGCGAAGCCCGCGCCCACCACACCGCAGGTCACCCGGAGGCACCCCCTTGTCCACGCCCGTCCACGACGACCCTCTGTACAAGGAGCGCCGCCACCTGGCCGCCTCCCGTTCGGCCCTGCGCACCATGCGTGAGGACGTCGAGTCCCTGGACATCACCGACGTCACCGCGAACTGGGTCAACGCCGCGGTCCTGGAGAGCCAGATCGAGCAGCGCATCAAAGCGCTGGCCGACCTCAGCGAGACGCCCCTGTTCTTCGGCCGGCTCGACTACCTGCACGCTCCCGGTGCCGAGCGGGCGGCGGGCGGCGAGGGGGAGCGCCCGCCGCCGGAGGCCGCTTATCAGACACTGCACGTGGGGCGCCGGCACGTGCACGACGCGGACGGCGACCCGATGGTGGTCGACTGGCGGGCACCGGTCTCGCAGCCGTTCTACCGCGCGTCGAAGAAGGACCCACTGGACATCGCGCTGCGCCGCCGCTTCGGCTACACCGGCGGGGACCTCACGGCGTACGAGGACGAGCATCTGTCCGACCCGGCCGAGGCGGCGGTCACCAGCAAGCTGCTCCAGCAGGAGATCGAGCGGCCCCGCGTCGGTCCGATGCGTGACATCGTGGCGACCATCCAGCCCGAGCAGGACGAGATCGTGCGCGCCGGGCTGGCCGGTTCGGTCTGTGTGCAGGGCGGTCCCGGCACCGGCAAGACGGCCGTCGGCCTGCACCGGGTCGCCTACCTCCTGTACGCCCACCGCGAGCGCCTGGCCCGCACCGGCACCCTGGTCATCGGGCCGAACAAGTCCTTCCTGCACTACATCGAGCAAGTCCTGCCGGCCCTGGGCGAGCTGACGGTCCGCCAGGCCACCGTCGACGATCTGGTGGCACACGTCGAGGTGAGCGGCGCGGACGAGGCGACGACGGCGGTGATCAAAGGCGACGCGCGGATGGCGGAGGTCCTGCGCAAGGCCCTCTACTCGCACGTGACCCTGCCCACCGAGGGCGTCGTCGTGGTGCGCGGCGCACGCCGCTGGCGGGTGGCCGCGTACGAGGTGGAGGAGATCGTCCGCGAGCTGCTCGCCCGGGACATCCGCTACGGCGCCGCCCGCGAGGCCCTCCCCCAGCGCATCGCGCACGCCGTGCTGGTGCAGATGGAGCGGGCCGGTGAGGCGCCGGACGACCGGGTGCAGAACGCGGTGGCGCGCAACGCGGCCGTGAAGGCGCTGGTGAAGACCGTCTGGCCGCAGGTCGACCCCGCGAGGCTCGTTCTGCGCCTGCTCTCCGACGCGGACTTCCTCGCCGAGCACGCCGAAGGTGTCCTCACCGAGGAGGAGCGGAAGGCGGTGCTGTGGGTGAAGCCGCCGCGCTCCGTGAAGTCCGCCAGGTGGGCACCCGCCGACGCCGTGCTGATCGACGAGGCGACCGACCTGATCGAGCGCACCCACTCCCTCGGGCACGTGGTCCTCGACGAGGCGCAGGACCTGTCCCCGATGCAGTACCGCGCGGTGGGCCGGCGCTGCACCACCGGCTCGGTGACCGTCCTCGGCGACCTGGCGCAGGGCACCACGCCGTGGGCGACCCGCAGCTGGGCCGAGGCGCTGGCCCACCTGGGCAAGGGCGAGGCCGTGGTCGAGGAGCTGACGGCCGGTTTCCGGGTGCCGACGGACGTCATCGCGTACGCCTCCCGGCTGCTGCCGTACATCGCGCCGGGCCTGACGCCGGTGGCGTCGATCCGTGAGAACCCGGGCTTCTTCGACGTCCGTACGACCGCCGAGGGAACGGCCGACGTGGTGTCCGCCTGCCGCGAGCTGCTGGAGCGCGAGGGCTCGGTCGGCCTGATCGCCGCCGACGCGCGGGTGCCGGAGCTGGCGAAGGCCCTCGGGTCGGCGGGGATCGGCTTCGTCGGACCGGGCGAGCAGACGACCCACGCCACCCGCCTGACCCTGGTGCCGGCGTCGCTGGCCAAGGGCCTGGAGTACGACTACGTGGTCCTGGACGAGCCGCGGGCCGTGGTGGACGGGGAGCCGGACGAGCGGACCGGGCTGCGACGGCTGTACGTGGCGCTGACCCGCGCGGTGTCGGGACTGATCGTGACGCACGGGGCGGGGCTGCCGCCGCAGCTGGCGGCGTAGCCGGCGGGGCCGCTCGAGCGGGGACCGCAGTCGCCGCCGGGGACGTGGGCCACGCGGCCCGGCACCGGCCGGATGCCGCCGCGCCCACCCGTGCCGCCCCAGGCGGCACGATCGCCCGCGGTCACGCGGGACCCGATCACGCGCTCACGCGGACGCGGTCACACGGACGCGGTTACACGGACGCGGTCACACGGACCACGGTCGCACAGGACGCGATCACGCGGACGCGGTCGCACGGGGCGCGGTCACGTCCCCAGGACCCGCCGCCACTGTGCGACCGCTTCCGCCGACACCGGCCCGTCCCACCCGGCGGGCCGTGCCGCGCCGCCGATGTGGAAGCCGTCGATTCCCGCGTCCAGCAGGCCGGGCACATGGTCCAGCCGCAGGCCGCCGCCGACCAGGAGCTGCTGCTCGTAGCCCGGCTCCCCCCGCCGCCGCGCCTCGGCGAGCAGTACGGTCAGGCCGTCGTCCACGCCGCCGGCCGCCCCCGCCGTCAGATAGGTGTCCAGGCCCGGGAAGTCCGCGAGCTGCTTGCGCAGGGCGTCCCGGTTGGAGGCGCGGTCGATCGCGCGGTGGAACGTCCACCGGCACCCGCCCAGCACCCCGGCGACCCGCTCCACCGCGTCCAGGTCCACCTCACCGTCCGCGTCGAGGAACCCGAGCACGAACTGCGTGGCCCCGGCCTCCCGCATCTCCGCGGCGACCCGAGCCAGCCGTTCGGCGTCCCCCGCGGCGAACCCGTCCGCGAGCCGCAGCATCACCCGTACGTCGATGTCGACGGCGGCGCGGATCGCGGCGACGGTCGCGGCCGACGGGGTGAGTCCGTCGGCCGCCATGTCGGTGACCAGTTCGAGGCGATCCGCGCCTCCGGCCTGAGCGGCGACCGCGTCCTCGACGTCGAGGGCGATCACCTCCAGGACTGCACGCTTGCTCATGGGACCCCATTCGTCGGCCTGCTACAGGTCTAGTCCAATCTAAGACTACGCCCAGACAGCCGGCCGGGGCTCCCCCTCACCCTCGGACGGCCACGCTCAGCCGCCGAAGAGGTTCAGCTCCTCCGCCTCCACCCCGGCCAGCTCGTATCCGGCCGCGTCGTCCACGGACCGGCCCGCGTACAGCCGTACGAGGGTGGCGGCGTCCCCGATGAACCGCCCCGGCGGCCGCTCACCGCTGACCGCCCCCAGCTTCAGGGGCTCGTCCACGTCGTCGAGGTCGGCGTGCAGCGGCACGTGACCGCGGTCGCGGGTGAGCGTGCCGAGCAGCGCCAGCGCGTCCGGCAGCCCACGCCCCGCGTACGCACCCGGCTCGCCGAGGGCCGCCCGCACATCACCCGCGTGCACCCACTCGCCCAGCGCGATCGCGTCCAGGACACCGCCCGCGCGGCCGATCAGCGGACCGGCCTCGGTCATGCCGCGCTCCAGTTCGTCGAGGATCCGGGCGTTCGTCCAGTCGGCGCGTTCGTCGATGTCGCGGTGGTTGGAGGCGGGCGAGAAGACACCGTCCTCGTAGCGTTTCTCCACCACCCGGATCAGCGCGCTGGAGCAGTGCGCCAGCACGTCCCGCACGGTCCAGCCGGGACACGCGGCCACCGGCAGCGCGAAGTCCCCGTCGGGCCGGGAGCGCAGCAGCGGCAGCAGTTCGTCCCGCTCGATGGCCAGCAGCCGCCCGGGGACCTCGGGGTCGCGTACGTCGTGCACGTCAGCAGGAGTCGTCATGGGCTCCACGGTAGGGCCCGGCCCGGCTCCCGGTCAGCGTTCCAGCAGGTCGTCCAGTTCCGCGGCGTAGAGCTGGGCGGGGTCGAACGCCATGCCGGTGAAGTGGCCCGCGAGTTCCAGGGACAGCACACCGTGCAGGCGGGTCCAGACGGTCAGGGCGCGGTGGAGGGCGGCGGGCGCGGCGGGGTGGCCGTCCGCCCATTCCCGGTGGCCTTCGAGGTGCGTGCCGAACGGTGTCGCGGGGCGGTCCGAGGGCAGTGCGGCGCAGGCGTCGAGGATGACCGCCATGGTCTCGGAGGCGATCTCGGTGACGTCGTCGGGCGCGCGGTAGCCCGGGACGGGGGTGCCGTAGATGAGGAAGTACCGCTGGGGGTCGGCCAGGGCCCAGGCGCGCAGGGCGTGCGCGAGCCCGGCCAGGTCGGCACCGGCCTCGCCCGCCGCCCGGAAGGTGTCGGCGAGGCTCCGGTAGGCGTCCCTGATGAGTTCGGTGATCAGCTCGTCGCGGCCGGCGAAGTACCGGTAGAGGGCGGGTCCGCTCAGGCCCATCCGCTTGGCGATCGCGTTGAGCGAGAGCGCGGACGCGCCCGCCGTGGCGATCTGCTCCCACGCGTGTTCCTTGATCTCCGCGCGCACCTGTGTGCGGTAGCGCTCGCGCGGAGTCCCCGTGCGCGCCTGCGTCATGATCCGCCGCCTCTCCTCTTCCGGGCTTTTCCGGGCTTCCGGGCTTCCGGCTTCCGGCTTCCGGACTCCTGACTCCGGCTTCCGGGCTTCCGGGCTTCCGTGTGACCGCGACGCCAAGATTCAGTTAGATACTGTCACGAAAGCGAACGGCCGGTGCGCCACCCTCGCTGGAAGAATGGGCGCATGGCCGATCTCGACGCCCTGCGCTCCCGTTTCGCCCGCGCCCTGGACGGAGCCGCCGCCCCCGGTTCCGGCCGTCCCGATCCGGCGCCGTACGCCGACAACCTGCTCGCCCGCTGGCAGGAGCCCCAGCGGCGGTACCACACGCTCGCGCACCTCACCGCGGTCCTGGACCACGTCGACGTACTGGAGGAGTACGCCGACGACCCCGACGTCGTGCGCCTCGCCGCCTGGTTCCACGACGCCGTCTACCTCCCCGAGCGATCCGAGAACGAGGAACGCTCGGCCCGCCTCGCCGAGCGAGCGCTGCCCGAGGCCGGGGTTCCGGCGGACAAGACCGCCGAGGTGGCCCGGCTGGTCCGCCTCACCGTCACCCACGCCCCCGCCGGCGACGACCGGGACGGACGGGTGCTGTGCGACGCGGACCTGGCGATCCTCGCCTCGCCGCCGTCGGCGTACGCCGCGTACACGGCGGCCGTACGGCAGGAGTACCACTTCGTCCCGGACGACGCCTTCCGCGAGGGCCGGGCCGCCGTCCTCCGCCAACTCCTCGACCTTCCCCGGCTGTTCCACACCCCGCACGGGCAGCGGGAGTGGGAGGCGACCGCCCGCTACAACCTCACCGGCGAGCTGGAAATGCTGTCGCTCGGGGACAGCCCGGCCCCGTAGTCTGCCCGGCATGCGGAGCATGGGTGGGGAACAGGTGGAGGAGGCCGTCGCGGGCGCCGTCGCGCTGCTGCGGACGGCGGTGGACCGGGACTGGGAGGCGGCGCCGGCCGGGCGGCTGGAGTGGAGCTGCCGGTACACGGCGGAGCACATCGCGGGCGACCTCATCACCTACGCGGGCCAGCTCGCCGGACGCGCCACCGAGGCCTACGTCCCCTTCGAGATCACCCTCGACGACGGCACGGACAACGAGGGCGTCCTGCACGTCGTCGAGACGACCGGCGCGCTGCTCGCCGCCACCCTCCGCACCATCCCGCGCGAGGTCCGCGCCTTCCACCCGTACCCCTTCCGCAGCGCGAACCGCGAGGGTTTCGCCGCCATGGGGGTCACCGAGGTGCTCGTGCACACGCACGACATCGCCGAGGGCCTCGGGCTGGCCTACGAGCCGCCCGCCGAGCTGTGCGCGGACGTCCTCGCCCGGCTCTTCCCGCACGTCCGGCCCGGCGCCGACCCCTGGCGCACCCTGCTGTGGGCCACCGGCCGCGGTGAACTGCCCGAACGCGCCCCGGTCACCGATTGGCGCTGGCGCAACAACCTGGTGATCCCCGCCGAGCGCCTCACCCTCCAGGGCGTCTGCCCGGCCGCCGCCACCGACCTGGCCGCGGGCGGCGACGGCGGCTTCGAATGGGTCGAGGGCGGGCCCTTCCAGGGCACCCGGGACGCCGCCGGGATGCTCCTGAAGGCGTACGAGGCGGGCGTACACCGGCCGGAGTGGGGCGTGTTCGCACTCGTGCGCCGGCAGGACGGCCGCGCGGTAGGCGGCATGGGCTTCCACGGGCCGCCGGACGAGGACGGCCGGGTGGAGATCGGCTACGACCTCGCCGAGACCGCCCGCGGCCACGGCTACGCCACCGAGGGCCTGCGCGCGCTGTCCGCGTGGGCGCTGGCGCGCGAGGAGGTCACGTCCGTCTGCGCGACGACCGAGCACGCCAACCTCGCCTCCCAGGCCGTGATCGTCCGCGCCGGTTTCCGCCAGGTCGCCGGGGACGAGGAGCAGCTCGCCTACGAGCTGCGGGGCCCGCGCGGCTGAGTCCCGCACTGTCGAGTCCCGCCCTTCCTGCGCCGCAGCCCCGCCCCGTGCAGCAGCCGCACCACCTCGCGGCTGCTGACCTCCAGCGCACCGGCGGACACGACTTCGGCGTACCGCTGGGCGGGGATGTCGTAGTGGTCGCGTTCGAAGGCGCGGCGCGGCACGCCCAGGGCCGCGGCGAACGCGTGCAGTTCGGCGTAGGAGACGTCGCTGACGAGGTGCGACCACATGCGGCCGTGGCCCGGCCAGGCCGGCGGGTCGATGTAGACGGTCACCGGTTCGTCCTCACGAGGGTGTGCCGCCGATGGCCGCGCCCAGCGAGCCGACCGCCGCGACCTTGACGCCCGCCTTGCCGCACACCCAGTGCGGGTCGGGGCCGAGTTCGGGCTCGACGTCCAGCGCGTGCGGGTCGCCGGAGCCGCACACCGGGCACAGCGGCCAGCGGCCGTACCGCTCCAGCAGGGCGTCCTGCACGTCCTGCGCCACCAGGCCGGTCACGAACTCCGCGCCCTCGGGCCACTGCTCGACCCACCAGCGCCGCTGTACGACGGACTCCTCGACCAGCGACACGACGTCCGGCTCGGCGACCTGGCCCGCCACCAGGTCGGCGAGCACGAGGGCGCGCGCGGCGTGCAACACCTGCTCCAGGGGGCTGATGGGGTCCATGCACCCATTGTGCGCACTCTTGACCCGCGCACCGAAACGAAAATATCTTTCATGAGTGACCGATGAAGTGAAGGAAACTTTCGGCAGTGCGAGTGGCAACGCGACCGGTGGCCGCCGCGGCGCCGGAAGCGGGGGCGGGAGCGGAACCGGGAGCGCGCCGCCCGCGCCCGCCGCCCTCGCGGCCAAGGTGCGCACGCTGGCGCCTTCGATGACCCGTTCCATGCAGCGGGTCGCCGAGGCCGTCGCGGGCGACCCGGCCGGCTGCGCGGCCCTCACGGTCACCGGCCTCGCCGAGCTGACCGGCACCAGCGAGGCGACCGTCGTACGCACCGCCCGGCTGCTCGGCTACCCCGGCTACCGCGACCTGCGCCTCGCGCTGGCCGGACTCGCCGCCCAGCAGCAGTCCGGCCGCGCGCCCGCCATCACGACCGACATCGCGGTCGACGACCCGATCGCCGACGTCGTCGCCAAACTCGCCTATGACGAGCAGCAGACCCTCGCCGACACCGCCGCCGCCCTGGACACCGTCCAGCTCGGCGCGGCCGTCGCCGCGCTCGCCGCCGCCCGCCGCACCGACGTGTACGGCATCGGCGCCTCCGGCCTGGTCGCGCAGGACCTCACCCAGAAACTCCTGCGCATAGGGCTCATAGCCCACGCCCCCGGCGATCCGCACCTCGCCGTCACCAACGCGGTGCAGCTGCGCGCCGGGGACGTCGCCCTCGCCATCACGCACTCCGGGTCGACGGGCGACGTCATCGAACCGCTGCGGGTCGCCTTCGAGCGCGGCGCGACGACCGTCGCCATCACCGGCCGGCCCGACAGCCCCGTCACGCAGTACGCCGACCACGTGCTGACCACGTCCACGTCGCGGGAGAGCGAGCTGCGGCCGGCGGCGATGTCGTCGCGGACCAGTCAGCTGCTGGTGGTGGACTGCCTGTTCGTGGGGGTGGCGCAGCGGACGTACGAGTCGGCCGCGCCGGCTCTGGCGGCTTCCTACGAGGCGTTGGCGCACCGGCATGGGCATCGCGGTAGACCGTAGGCACCGAGCCCTCGGGCAAGCACAGGCACCGAAGTTGAAAAGAGCGGCTTCCTCATGACTGCAACCCCCCACCACCCCGACCTCCGTTCCCAGTTGGAGACGCTGACCACCGAGGCGTTCCGGCCCGAGCTGGCCGAGATCGACCGGATGCCCACCCTGGACATCGCGCGGGTGATGAACGGCGAGGACACCGCCGTGCCCGCCGCCGTCGCCGAGCGGCTGCCCGAGATCGCCGCCACCATCGACGCCGTGGCCGCCCGGATGGCGCGCGGCGGGCGGCTGGTCTACGCGGGCGCCGGTACGGCCGGCCGGCTCGGCGTGCTGGACGCCTCGGAGTGCCCGCCCACCTTCAGCACCGCCCCCGGACAGGTGGTCGGCCTGATCGCGGGCGGCCCGGAGGCCATGGTCACCTCCGTCGAGGGCGCCGAGGACTCGGCCGAGCTGGCCCGCGCCGACCTGGACGCCCTCGCCCTGACCTCGGACGACGCGGTGGTCGGCGTCTCCGCCTCCGGCCGCACGCCGTACGCTCTCGGCGCCGTCGAGCACGCCCGCGCCCTCGGCGCCCTGACCGTCGGCCTCGCCTGCAACCGGGGCAGCGCCCTGGCCGCCGCCGCCGAGCACGGCATCGAGGTCGTCACCGGGCCCGAGCTGATCACCGGCTCCACCCGCCTGAAGGCCGGTACGGCGCAGAAGCTGGTCCTGAACATGCTGTCGACGATCACGATGATCCGCCTCGGCAAGACGTACGGGAACCTGATGGTGGACGTCCGCGCCTCCAACGAGAAGCTGCGCGCCCGCTCGCGCCGCATCGTCGCACTCGCCACCGGAGCCGCCGACGACGAGATCGAGCGCGCGCTGACCGCCACCGACGGCGAGGTCAAGCACGCGATCCTGACCCTGCTGGCCGATGTGGACGGCCCGACGGCCGCCCGCCTTCTGGAGGACTCCGGCGGCCACCTGCGCGCCGCGCTGGCGGCGGCGAAGGGCTGACCGCACGCTCGGGGGGTGCACAAGGACCCCACCACCACGGCCGCCGTCCTCCTCCCCCTGGTCGGCGGCGCCGCGAACGTCACCTCCGTCGCCCACTGCATGACCCGCCTCCGCCTGGGCCTGGCCGACCGCGCCCGGGTGGAGGACGCGGCGCTGCGGACGCTGCCCGGCGTGCTCGGGGTGGTCGAGGACGGCGACTCGTACCAAGTCGTGCTGGGGCCGGGGGTGGTCGGGCGGGTGGCGGAGGCCTTCGAGGCACTGCTGGGGACCGGTGGAGGCGACACGGCGGACGGTCTCACCGTCACGACGACCGGCGGCACAGGCACGACGACCGGTGGCAGAGGCACGACGTCGGGCGGCGCAGGCACGACGGCCGGCGGCACAGGCACACCGGTTACTCCCGCCGGCACGGCGGACGCCCTCGCCCTGCGCGGCGCCGCGCTGAAGGCGCGGCAGAGGCGGCGCAACGCGACCCCGCTCAAGACGGCCCTGCGCCGCGTCGCGAACATCTTCGTTCCGCTCATCCCCGCCCTGATCGGCTGCGGCATCCTGGCGGGCGTCGCCGGCCTCTTGACGAATCTGGGACGGCTCCCCGGCATCACCCCCGCCCTGGCCGCCCTCTCCTCCGCCTTCATGGCGCTGATCGCGGTGTTCGTCGGCCACAACACGGCGAAGGAGTTCGGCGGCACGCCCGTGCTGGGCGGCGCGGTCGCCGCCGTCGTCGTCTATCCGGGCGTGGCGAACGTGACCGCGTTCGGCGTCGCGCTCGCCCCCGGCCAGGGCGGCGTCCTCGGCGCGCTGGCCGCCGCGCTGCTGGGCACCCGCGTCGAGAAGTGGTGCCGTGCCCGCCTCCCCGGCACTCTGGACGTCCTGCTCACCCCGACGCTGACGGTCCTGGTCTCCGGCCTGGTCACCCTCTACGTCCTCATGTACGCGGCCGGCGAGGTCGCCACGGCCATCGGGACGGCCTCGAACTGGCTCCTGACGACGACGGGCCCCCTGGCCGGCCTGGTCCTCGGCGGCCTCTTCCTCCCCCTGGTGATGCTGGGCCTCCACCAGGCCCTCATCCCCATCCACACCACCCTCGTCGAGCAGCAGGGCCACACCGTCCTGCTCCCCATCCTGGCCATGGCGGGCGCCGGCCAGGTGGGCGCGGCGGCGGCGGTCTACGTCCGTCTGCGCCACGACACGTCTCTGCGTACGACGATCAGGTCCGCGCTCCCGGCCGGCCTGCTCGGCGTCGGCGAACCCCTGATCTACGGCGTCTCCCTTCCCCTGGGCCGCCCGTTCCTCACGGCCTGCGTGGGCGGGGCGGCGGGCGGCGCCTTCGTCGGTCTGTTCGCGATGCTCGGCACCGACGTGGGCGCGACGGCGATCGGCCCCTCGGGCTGGGCGCTGTTCCCGCTCCTCGCGGGCGGCGGAGGCTGGGCGGCGACGGCGGGGGTGTACGGCGGCGGGCTGCTCACCGGGTACGCGGTCGGTTTCGCGGCCACGTACTTCTTCGGCCTGGACGACGGCGCCGTCCGCGCCGTGTGCGACTCTGGGGAACATGAACCACGCCCAGCTGACCGCCCTGGGCCGCGCCCTGCGTCTCCTCGGTGAGCACGGCGAGGCCCTGACCGCCGACACGCCGGACGCCAAGGTGCACGAGATCCGCGCGGACCTCAAGCGGGCGATGGACCAGCTGGAGGAGAGCGTCTCGACGGCGGCCCCCAGCACCCGCTGCCCGGAGCACCCGAACGGCCCGGTCGACAAGGCCGCCCCCGACCTGTGCCTCCTGTGCGAGACCCGCCGCCGCACCGCCCGCCGCGCCGAGTACAACGGCGGCCCGCTCCCGGCCCGGCCCACCGAACCGGTCCAGTCCCGGTACGGGACGCGCGGCGAGCGGCCGCAGCCCCAGCAGCGCTGGCTGCCCGAGCTGTGGAACGGCCAGGCGTGGCAGCTGTGCGGCACCCCGCGCCGCGACCGCCGCGAGGCCGAGCTGTACATCGCGGCCCAACTGCGCGGTCCGCGTGCCGCGATGGCGTACCGGCTGGTCCACGAGTTCACGGACTACGAGGTGCTGCGGGTGTGGGGCACGCCGGTCCGGGTGGACATCGAGCCGATGGGTGGCTTCTGACTGGTGCGACGGAACGACCAGCGCCGCGCCGCCCTCGTCGACGCCGCGATCGAGGTGCTGGCCGCGCAGGGCGCGCGGGGCCTGACCTTCCGGGCGGTGGACACGGAGGCCGCGGTACCGGCCGGGACCGCGTCCAACTACTTCGCGAACCGCGACGACCTGCTCACCCAGGCGGGTGCCCGCGTCTACGAGCGCCTGCACCCCGACGAGGCCGCCCTCGCCCGCCGGCGCACGGCAGGTCGCGACCGGGACACCTACGTCGAGCTGATGCGTGAACTGGTCGACCGCGTCGCCTCGTTCCGCACCGGCTACCTCGCCCTGCTGGAACTACGTCTGGAGGCCACCCGGCGCCCCGGCCTGCGCGCGGTGCTGACCGAACGCGTCCGCGAGGACGTCGCCGCCAGCGTCGCCTACCACGAGGCGTCCGGCCTCCCCGGCGACGCCATGGCCGTCAAGCTGCTCCACCTCGCCCTGAACTGGCTGATCGTCGAACAGCTCACCCTGCCGGACGTGTTCACCGAGGAGGAGCGGGACCAGCTGGTGGCGGCGGCGGTCGAACGCATCGTGGTGCCGGACGGACCGGACCGGGACTGATCCCCCGCCCGGTCAGATCTGGTTCTCACCGCCGTCGACGTACCAGTTGGCGCCGAGGACGAAGCTGCTCTGTCCCGAGGCGAGGAAGGCCACCACCGCGGCGACCTCCTCGGGGCGCCCCATCCGGCCCATGGCCGTGTCCCCGGCGAGCTTTTCCAGGACGGAGGACGCGTTCTCCCCGCCGAAGAGGTTGGTGATCCCGGGGGTGTCGACCGGCCCCGGGGAGATCGCGTTGACCCGGACACCACGCCCCTTGAGTTCATTGGCCCAGCCCCGCGCGAAGGTCCGGACGGCGGCCTTGGAGGCGGCGTACAGACTGAACGCCTCCGCGCCGTTGTCCGCGGCGGTGGAGGCGTTGAGGATCACCGAGGCACCGTCGTTCAGCAGCGGCAACGCCTTCTGCACGGTGAAGAGCGTGCCCCGCACGTTGACGCCGAAGATCTCGTCGATCTGCTCCTCGGTGATCTCCTCCAGCGGCACGAGCGCGGCGATCGCCGCGTTGGCGAAGACCACGTCGAGCCCACGGCCGCGAGCGCGGACCGCTTCGTAGAGCCGGTCCAGGTCGGCCGGGTCCGAGACATCACCGGCCACGGCGGTGACCCTCTGCGCGCCGATGACTTCCACGGCCGCGTCCAGCGCGGCCTTGCGCCGGCCGGTGATGAACACATGCGCGCCCTCGTCCGCCAGCCGCACCGCACTGGCCAGGCCGATCCCCGTGCCGCCGCCGGTGACGACGGCGGTCTTGCCTTCGAGCTGTCCCATGGTGAATGACCTCCGATGACATTCAGTACCGAGCGGTACTGAAAGCGACCGTAGCACATCTGTACCGACCGATACGAAAGACGTAGACTGGGCACCATGGAGACGCGACAGAAGGGGCCGACCGGCCGGCCGAGGGGCTTCGACGCCGACGAGGCCCTGGAAAAGGCCATGCGAATCTTCTGGGAGCAGGGCTACGAGGGCGCCAGCCTCACCGACCTGACCAGCGCCATGGGCATCACCCGCACCAGCATGTACGCGGCCTTCGGCAACAAGGAGGAGCTGTTCCGCAAGGCGCTCGAGCGCTACGAGGAGGGCCCCGCCTCGTACGTCGCCCGCGCCCTGCGCAAGCCCACCGCCCGCGAGGTGGCCACGGCGTTCCTGAACGGCGCCGTGGAGGTCAGCACCCGCCCCGACTGCCCGACCGGATGCCTCGGCGTCCAGGGCTCCCTGGCCTCCGGCGAGACGGGACGCTCCGCACGTGACCTGCTCGCCGACTGGCGCGAAGGGGGTGTCGCCCAACTCCGCGACCGGTTCCGGCAGGCGGTCGACGACGGCGACCTGCCCCCCGGCACCGACCCGCTGCACCTCGCCCGTTACCTCATGACGTTCGCCAACGGCATCTCCGTACAGGCCACCGGGGGCGCCACCCGGGAGGACCTCCAACGGGTGGCCGACATGGCCCTGCGCGACTGGCCGCCCGCCTGACGGCACCCTCTCTAGGGCCGTACGCTCTCGTGGTTCGTCCGGCGCAGCCGCGCCCTCAGCACCTCCTCCGGCTGCGCCACGGCCACGGACGCCCGCGGGCAGTCCCACTCCCGGCCTCCCGCGACCGGCCGCAGCCGCACACTGCCTCCCCCGTGTCCCATCACCTCCCCCACACGCCCGTCCCTGGCGTCCACGGCATGCGTGCCGACGGCCGGCCGCTCGCCCCGCACCACCGACGCCAGCCGCTCCGCGACCCGGACGTTGCACCGCCCCAGGTCGACCAGGGCGAACGGCTCGTCACTCGCGCCGGTCACCGGATCGACGCACAGGGACGGCAGTACGACACCGGCGCCCACGAGGGCCTGCCGCAGGGACTCGACGACTTCTTCGGTCGACCGCACCCTTCCTCACCTCCACGCTGAGTTCGTGATTCACGACACAGCGTGTCCACTCCGCCCCTAACCTGGCCATACAGGGCGTCCCAACAACCCCTGCTGTGCGACCGGGAGTTCCGTCACCATGCCAGGACCCAAAGACCTCGACCCGTCCTCGTCCCCCCGCGCCCTCCTGGGCGCCGAGCTGCGCCACGCCCGCGAGAAGGCCGGGCTGAGCCAGGAGGAGCTGGGCGGGCGGCTGTTCGTCAGCGGCTCGTTCATCGGCCAACTGGAGTCCGGTACGCGCAGGATGCAGCCGGAGTACGCGCGGCTACTCGACGACGTCCTGCGCACGGACGACTTCTTCCGGCGCAACTGCGCGGCGTCGGCGAAGTCGAAGTATCCGGAGCACTTCGCTGAGGCCGCGGAGGCGGAGGCTGTTGCTACAACGATCAGGCACTACCTGCCGCTTCTGATTCCCGGCCTCTTGCAGACCCCGGGCTACGCCGAGGCACTGTTCCGCACGTATCGGCCCATGGCGTCCGACTCCGAGGTCGAGCAGCTGGTGGCCAACCGAATGGAGCGGGCGCGGCTACTGAACAATCCAACAACCCCGCTGTTGTGGGTGGTGCTTGACGAAGCCGCGCTCCGTCGTCCGGTGGGCGGCACGGCGGCCATGGCGGAAACCCTGCGCCACGTCGCGGACTTGGTGGCCAGGCATCGGATCATCGCGCAAGTTCTGCCGTTCAGCGCCGGAACGCACGCCGCGATGGGCGGCTCCCTGAAGCTCATGGAGTTCACTGACGCCCCTACCCTCTGCTTCGTCGAGGGACTGGACATGGGCGCGCTGTTGGAGGATCCGAGCACTGTCGCCCGGCACAGCCTGACGTTCAGCCTCCTCCAGGCCACCGCCCTGTCCCCACCCGACTCACTGGTCCTGATTCAGTCGGTGGCGCAGACTTACGAGCATGAACAGCACTCCTGAGGCCGAACTCTCAGCTGCCACTTGGCGCAAGTCCAGCTACAGCGCAGGGGACGGCGGCGACTGCCTCGAAGTCGCCGCCGTCACCACCGCCATCCCGGTCCGGGACTCGAAGAACCCCGAAGGCCCGATGCTCCGCTTCCAGGCCGACGCCTGGTCGGTCTTCGTCGACGGCATCAAGGCGGCCCCTGCTTCCACGTGACCGTGGGGCCACGTGGAAGTCGGGGGTGCCCGAGACGGCCCAAGACCCGCGCCTCAGGCACGGCGGCGTTCGGGCCCGGAGCGCGCTCCGCCTCCCCGTACAGGAGACCGGACGTTCAGGCCCGCGGAGCCAGCAGCGGCAGGGGCGCGAACTCGTACCCCTCCCAAAGGCGTCGGGACGTCTCCTCGGGGTAGGGCGCGACCACCGGCTCGGCGTCCAGGACCTGGACCAGGCGCCGTTCCGTGTCGTACGCGGGCCAGCCGGGGTCGCCGGTGCGGGCGAAGGACGTCCACGAGGTCCGGAACCGGGCGGACAGGGCCAGCGCCTCCGGCGACGGCTCCGTTCCGCCGAAGAGGAGCAGCCCCACGTCGGCCTGGAAGGTACCGAACAGGAGCGGGATGTCCAGGGCGTGGCAGGCGCCGAGGACACCGCCGTCGCCCGGCGCCGGCCAGGTCAGCTCGTAGACGTGGGACCGGCCGCCGCCCGCGAGATGGGCCTCGGCCAGGTGCAGTGACGGCATGGCGAAGAGCCAGTCGGTCTGGACGCGTTCGTACAGGTCGCCCGCGGAGACGCCCGGGTAGGCGGCCCGGTAGGCCGCCTCGCCACCCGGCGCGTACAGGCTCAGCGCCGCACTCGCACGCTTCTCGCCGATCTGGCCGAGCTTGCCCGCCATGGCGGTGAAGAGGCGGTTCTCATCGCGGTTGTGGCCGACGACGAGGTCGACGTCCCGCGACGCACCGGACGCCAGCGCCTGCCACGGCATGACCGGCAGCACGTCGCCGTCCACGACCGGCGAGTACGGGGTGACGGTGGGCGCGGCCTGCCCCCAGCGGTCCACGCGCCCGGGCATCTTCGGGACGAGTGACTGCCCCGCGCCGACCAGTCGGCCCGGGTCCACGGCCGCCAGGTCGGCGACGGTGGGCCGCAGGCCGAGCTCGGCGGCGAGGGCGGTGCCGACGTCCCGGGCGAGTTCGGCGGAGAAGAAGGTGCCCGGGACGCTCTGGGCGATGGCCCGGTGGAAGAGTCCCGCCGCGCGGGGCATGGCCAGCAGGGAGGCGACGGAACCGGCGCCCGCCGACTCGCCGAAGACGGTGACCTGGTCCGGGTCGCCGCCGAATGCCGCGATGTTGTCCCGTACCCACTCCAGTGCGGCCACCTGGTCGAGCAGCCCCCGGTTGGCGGGGGCGCCCTCGATGTGGGCGAAGCCCTCCATGCCGACGCGGTAGTTGAAGGTGACGACGACGAGGTCGCCGTCGGCGGCGATGCGGCGGGCGTCGTAGCCGGGGCTGCCGGAGTGGCCGAGCTTGTAGGCGCCGCCGTAGATCCAGACCATCACCGGGCGGTGGGCGGCCGGGTCGGGGGCGGGGGTCCAGACGTTGACGGTGAGCCAGTCGTCGCCCTCGGGAAGGTCGACGGCCGGGCCCGCGACCCCCATGTCCTGCGGGGGCGGCGGGCCGAAGGCGTGGGCCTCGCGTATGCCGTCCCAGGCGCGGACGGGCCGCGGGGCGGCGAACCGGGCCGCGCCCACCGGCGGTTCGGCGAACGGGATGCCGCGGAAGACGGTGAGACCGTTCTCGGTCCGTCCGCGCACCGCACCGGCGGCGGTGCGCACCACGGGTTCGGCCGTGCTCATCGATCACTCCTCACTGGTTACCGCTGGACGACGCCAGTTGGTGATCTCCGGACCCTACGCCGTGGTGCGCGCCCGGCTCAGCTGAGGGTCTTCAGCGACGCCGCGTCGTACGGGGCGAGCGCGTCGAAGTTCCCGGCGAGGACCTTCTCGGCCCACCGCGGGTCCTGGAGCAGCGCGCGGCCGACGGCGACGAGGTCGAACTCGTCGCGCTCCAGGCGGTCGAGGAGGTTGTCGAGGCTGCCGATCGGGGCGCCCTCGCCCAGGAACGCCTTGGTGAAGTCACCGTCGAGGCCGACCGAGCCGACGGTGATGGCGGTCCTGCCGGTGAGCTTCCTGGTCCAGCCGGCGAGGTTGAGGTCGGAGCCGTCGAACTCGGGGCGCCAGTAGCGGCGGGTGGAGGCGTGGAAGGCGTCGACGCCGGCCGAGGCGAGCGGGGCGAGGATCGCCTCCAGCTCCTCGGGGGTCTCGGCGAGGCGGGCGCCGTAGGCCTCCTGCTTCCACTGGGAGTAGCGGAAGATCACGGGGAACTCGGCCGAGACCTTCTCCCGTACGGCGGCCACGATCTCGGCGGCGAAGCGGGTGCGGGAGACCGGGTCGCCGCCGTAGGCGTCGGTGCGGCGGTTGGTGCCCGCCCACAGGAACTGGTCGACGAGGTAGCCGTGGGCGCCGTGGATCTCCACGCCGTCGAAGCCGATGCGTTCGGCGGCGGCAGCGGCCTCGGCGAAGGCGCCGATGACGTCGTCCAGGTCGCGCCGGGTCATCGCCTTGCCGGTGACCTCGTCCTCGCCGATGCGCAGGCCGGAGGGGCCGACGGCGGGCGCGTCCGCGAAGGGCGGCTCGCCCTGCTTGCGGACCATGCCGATGTGCCAGAGCTGCGGCACGATCGTGCCGCCCGCCGCGTGCACCGCCTCGGCGACCTTCGCCCACCCGGCGAGCTGCTCCTCGCCGTGGAAGCGCGGCACTCGGTCGCTCTGTCCGGCGGAGTCGTGGCCGACGTAGGTGCCCTCGGTGACGATCAGACCGACACCGGCGGCGGCGCGCCGGGAGTAGTACGAGACCACGTCGTCGCCGGGGACGCCGCCCGGGGAGAACATCCGGGTCATCGGGGCCATGGCGATGCGGTTGGGCACGGTCAGGCCGTTGATGGTGGCCGGGCGGGCGAGGATCCGGGCGGCGCGCGTGGCGGCGTCGGGGGCGGTGGTGGTCACGTGGGGGGCTCCTTGAGGTGATACCGGTCGGTATGTGCGCATGCATTGACCGCACTCCAGCGACAACCGGCCCACCCGGCGCCGTCATTCCGTCCGATCCCTGCGGCCCGGTGTGATCCGGGGCACACCCGAGTGCCGCACGGGGCTTCCCGAGGGCTTCCCGGGGCCCCGGCGCCCGGGAAACGCCCGAGGGCGGCACCCCCTGCCGGAACAGGGGGTGCCGCCCTCGGTACGTGACGGACGGTCGATCAACCAGAGGTCGATCAGAAGTCCATGTCACCGCCCGGCATGCCGCCCGGAGCGCCGCCCGCGGCGGCCTTCTCCGGCTTGTCGGCGATGACGGCCTCGGTGGTGAGGAACAGCGCGGCGATGGAGGCGGCGTTCTGCAGGGCAGAGCGGGTCACCTTCGCCGGGTCGATGATGCCCTCGGCGATCATGTCGACGTACTCGCCGGACGCGGCGTTGAGGCCGTGGCCGACGGTCAGGTTGCGGACCTTCTCCACGACGACGCCGCCCTCGAGACCACCGTTGACGGCGATCTGCTTCAGCGGGGCCTCCAGGGCGAGCTTCACGGCGTTGGCGCCGGTCGCCTCGTCACCCGACAGCTCCAGCTTCTCGAAGACCTGGGAGGCCTGGAGCAGGGCCACGCCACCACCGGCGACGATGCCCTCCTCGACGGCCGCCTTCGCGTTGCGAACGGCGTCCTCGATGCGGTGCTTGCGCTCCTTGAGCTCGACCTCGGTGGCGGCACCGGCCTTGATGACGGCCACGCCGCCGGCCAGCTTCGCCAGACGCTCCTGGAGCTTCTCGCGGTCGTAGTCCGAGTCGCTGTTCTCGATCTCGGCGCGGATCTGGTTGACGCGGCCCTGGACCTGGTCGGCCGAGCCGGCGCCGTCCACGATCGTGGTCTCGTCCTTGGTGATGACGACCTTGCGCGCGCTGCCCAGGAGGTCGAGCGTGGCGTTCTCCAGCTTGAGGCCGACCTCCTCGGAGATGACCTCGCCACCCGTGAGGATGGCGATGTCGCCGAGCATGGCCTTGCGGCGGTCGCCGAAGCCCGGGGCCTTGACGGCGACGGACTTGAAGGTGCCGCGGATCTTGTTGACGACCAGGGTCGACAGGGCCTCGCCCTCGACGTCCTCGGCGATGATCAGCAGCGGCTTGCCCGACTGCATGACCTTCTCCAGGAGCGGCAGCAGGTCCTTGACGTTGCCGATCTTGGAGTTGGCGATGAGGATGTACGGGTCGTCGAGCGACGCCTCCATACGCTCCATGTCGGTGGCGAAGTACGCCGAGATGTAGCCCTTGTCGAAGCGCATACCCTCGGTGAGCTCCAGCTCCAGACCGAAGGTCTGGGACTCCTCGACGGTGATGACGCCTTCCTTGCCGACCTTGTCCATGGCCTCGGCGATGAGCTCGCCGATCTGGGTGTCGGCGGCGGAGATGGAGGCCGTGGAGGCGATCTGCTCCTTGGTCTCGACGTCCTTCGCCTGCTCCAGCAGGGCGGCGGAGACGGCCTCGACGGCCTTCTCGATACCGCGCTTCAGGGCCATCGGGTTGGCACCGGCCGCGACGTTGCGCAGGCCTTCCTTGACCAGGGCCTGGGCGAGAACGGTCGCCGTGGTCGTACCGTCACCGGCGACGTCGTCCGTCTTCTTGGCGACTTCCTTGACCAGCTCGGCGCCGATCTTCTCGTACGGGTCCTCGAGCTCGATCTCCTTGGCGATGGACACACCATCGTTGGTGATCGTGGGGGCGCCCCACTTCTTCTCGAGGACGACGTTGCGGCCCTTGGGGCCGAGCGTCACCTTGACGGCGTCCGCGAGCTGGTTCATGCCGCGCTCGAGGCCGCGCCGCGCCTCCTCGTCGAACGCGATGATCTTGGCCATGTGAAGTGGTCCCTCCAGGACTGGGGGTGATTCCTTCGGACCGCGCCCGCGCCCGCGACGGACGGCTCGCCTGCCGTGCGGTTCCTTCCCCACCCGGCCTGCGGGCCTCACCGACCCGGTCCTTCGTTGTCACTCTCACCTTCAGAGTGCTAACGCAATGATTAGCACTCGCCCCTGTCGAGTGCAAGCGCCTCTCGGGGATCGGCGCCGAGGAACGGCCTTCGGGACCGGCGTCCGGCCGGCGTCCGGGCGTGAGTCCGGCAGGCGTCCGGACAGGCGTCCGGGCAGACCGAAGGGCCCGCATCCCCCGGGGGGATGCGGGCCCTTCAGAGAAGACCTTCGCTTGCGGTGGCCGCGCGTCTCAGGCGCTGAGGCGAACCATGTCGGCCTGCGGGCCCTTCTGACCCTGCGAGATCTCGAACTCGACCCGCTGGCCTTCTTCGAGGGTGCGGTAGCCGTCCATTTGAATCGCGCTGTAGTGGACGAAAACATCCGCACCACCGTCGACCGCGATGAAGCCGTACCCCTTCTCCGCGTTGAACCACTTGACGGTGCCCTGAGCCATGCCTAACTCCCCTATTACTGGCCCTTGCACAGATCCGCACTTCGCGGATCCGGGTCAGACCTCACCCCCCACGACTGGGGGCGTGCGCCGGAACGCGTCGACCGCGGCTGAATGTATCTGTCCAACTGCCGTCTGCAACAGGTCAATCGGACGAGAAATCCGGACGCACCCGGTCCGGAATGTGGCGAGAATTCGCCTGAATTCGGGTCAAGTCGGGGCACACAAAAGGAGCAAAAGCCGCGAAACACGCCCACACTTTGGCTACATCTTGTCGGACGGGCGGCAGGAATTCAGGGTTCCCGACCTTGCGATCGGGAGCGCGTTCCCCAACTCTACCGTGCTCAACCACATGGAATTGCCCCCTCCGCTTCTCTTACGGAGGGGGCAATTCGATAAACCGAGCGTTACCTTGATTACCGAAGGTAACGGAGGTGCGGATCAGCCGCCGGCGACCGCGGGGATGATGGAGACGCCGGCGCCGTCCGGGGTCGCCGTCTCCAGGCCCTGCTCGAAGCGGACGTCGTCGTCGTTGACGTACACGTTGACGAAGCGGCGCAGCTTGCCCTGGTCGTCCAGGACGCGGGCGGCGATGCCGGTGTGGTTCTTCTCCAGGTCGGAGATGACCTCGCCCAGGTTGGCGCCCTCGGCGGGCACCTCGGCCTTGCCGCCGGTGTAGGTGCGCAGGATGGTCGGGATGCGAACGGTCACGCTCATGCGAGGCCAGCCTCTCGGAAGGAGTCCAGGTTGGGACGGATCGTCGCGCTGAGGCCGGTGCCGGCCACCGCGTCGAGGGTCTTCAGGCCGTCGCCCGTGTTGAGGACGACGGTGGTCTTCGCCGGGTCGAGCACGCCGTTCTCGATCAGCTTCCTGGTGACGCCGACCGTCACGCCGCCCGCCGTCTCCGCGAAGATGCCCTCGGTGCGGGCGAGCAGCCTGATGGCCTCGACGACCTGCTCGTCGGTCACGTCCTCCACGGCGCCACCGGTGCGGCGCGCGATGTCGAGGACGTAGGGGCCGTCGGCCGGGTTGCCGATCGCCAGGGACTTGGCGATGGTGTCCGGCTTCTGGGGGCGTACGACGTCGTGGCCCGCCTTGTACGCGGTGGACACCGGCGAGCAGCCGGCGGCCTGGGCACCGAAGATCTTGTACGGCTTGTCCTCGACCAGACCGAGCCTGATCAGCTCCTGCAGCCCCTTGTCGATCTTCGTGAGCTGGGAGCCGGACGCGATCGGGACGACGATCTGGTCGGGCAGCCGCCAGCCGAGCTGCTCGCAGACCTCGTACGCGAGGGTCTTGGAGCCTTCCGCGTAGTACGGCCGCAGGTTGACGTTGACGAAGCCCCAGCCCTCGCCGGCCGGGTCGCCGATCAGCTCGGAGCAGAAGCGGTTCACGTCGTCGTAGTTGCCCTCGATGCCGACCAGCTCACCGCCGTAGACGGCGGCCATGACGACCTTGCCCTGCTCCAGGTCGTGCGGGATGAACACGCAGGAGCGGAAGCCGGCGCGGGCGGCGGCGGCGCCGACGGCACCCGCGAGGTTGCCGGTGGAGGAGCAGGACAGGGTGGTGAAGCCGAAGGCGCGGGCGGCCTCGATGGCCTGCGCGACGACGCGGTCCTTGAAGGAGTGCGTCGGGTTGCCGGAGTCGTCCTTGACGTACAGACCGCCGGTGACACCGAGCTCGCGGGCCAGGTTGTCGGCCTTGACCAGCTTGGTCCAGCCCGGGTTGATGTTCGGCTTGTCGGCCACGTCGGCGGGGACGGGCAGCAGCGGGGCGTAACGCCAGATGTTCGCGGGGCCCGCCTCGATGCGCGCGCGCAGCTCCTCGGTGTCGTAGGCCGAGAAGTCGTAGGCGATCTCCAGCGGGCCGAAACACTCCTCGCAGGCGAAGACCGGACCGAGCGGTACGCGGTGGCCGCATTCGCGGCAGGAGAGCGCCGCGGCGGGACCGAGGTCGACCGGGGAGGCGGCGGAGGTGGGGGAAGCGGTGGTGTCGGTGTTGCTTGCGACAGTCTGCACAGCCATGTGAGGCGAGGCCCTTTCTCCTCATCTTCCTCACGACGCATCTCGCCGTGAGACGGATTTGGCACCTTCCCTAGTCGGGAGCCTCGCCACGTCCGCGTGACAAGAACCGACTGGAGGGTTGCCGGGGCTTCAACGGGCCGTATCCCTCTGCCCCTCTGGATGAGCGGTATGTGGTTGTTTTGCGGTGGTACGCGCCTGACCCCGGCATGCGGTGGTCCGCCGCGTTGTTCAAGACTGTAACCGAAGGCCACGGCGGTTGAGATAGTCGTCCGTACCGCGAGATGGATCACAAAGGAGCCTCCGAACGTGCTGGAAGAAGTCGAGCGCTGGCTGGGCGCACGCTCCTGGTCCGTGTCGGACCGGCCGATCCAGCGGATCCTGACCGCCAAACAGGCCACCGGGCAGTCGGTCAGCGTGGTGCTCCCCGCCCTCGACGAGGAGGCGACCGTCGGCGACATCGTCTCGGTGATCCGCCGGGACCTGATGGGCCGGGTGCCGCTCGTCGACGAGATCGTGGTCGTGGACTCGGGTTCGAGCGACCGTACGTCGGAGGTGGCCGCGGCGGCGGGCGCGCGGGTGGTGCACCGGGACGCGATCCTCCCCCGCCTCCCGGCCGTGCCCGGCAAGGGTGAGGTGCTGTGGCGCTCGCTGCTGGTCACCGGCGGCGACATCGTCTGCTTCGTCGACGCCGACCTGCGCGAGTTCTCGGCCGACTTCGTCTCCGGGATCGTGGGCCCGCTGCTCACCGACCCGGACGTGCACCTCGTCAAGGCGATGTACGACCGCCCGCTGGGCGCCGCTCCCGGCCAGGGCGGCCGGGTCACGGAGCTGATGGCCCGCCCGCTGCTCAACCTGCACTGGCCGCGGCTGGCCGGTTTCGTCCAGCCGCTCGGCGGCGAGTACGCGGCCCGGCGCTCCCTGCTCGAACGGCTCCCCTTCCCCGTCGGGTACGGCGTCGAGCTGGGCATGCTGGTGGACGCCCTGCACCTGGTGGGTCTGGACGCCCTCGCACAGGTCGACGTCGGCGTCCGCAGGCACCGGCACCAGGACGGCCAGGCCCTGGGCCGCATGGCCGCCGCGATCTACCGCACCGCCCAGCTCCGGCTGGCCCGCGGCCACCTGGTCCGGCCGTCCCTCACCCAGTTCGAACGCGGCGCCGACGGCTTCGAGCCGCGCACGTACTCCGTGGACACCGAGGAACGGCCCCCGATGACGGAGATCGCGGAGTACGCGGCCCGGCGGGTGGCCTGAGCGCCGGCCGGGGACGCCGTCCGGCCGGGGACGGACGCCGCCGGAGTCCCGCTCGCAGGTCAGGTACTCGCCGCCGCGGCCGCGGGTGCTCGGCCCGCGGTGCCTCTCGGCGCGGAACCGGCTGTCGGCGTGGCACACGAGGCGCGTGACGCAATCGATGCCGAGGGGCCGTCCGCCCACGTTTGAGGGTTTCGGGGCCGGGCTAGGTTGAGGCGTATGGCTTCAAGCTTCGGTGCTGCTCAGGTACTGGTCGCCTCCAACCGGGGGCCGGTCTCCTACGAGGTGCGGGAGGAGGGTTCGCTGCACGCCAGACGCGGCGGTGGCGGGCTGGTCTCCGGACTGTCGGCCATCGGGCCGGACGCGGGGGCGCTGTGGGTGTGCTCCGCGCTCGGCGACGGCGACCGCGAGGCGGTGCGGCGCGGGGTCGGCGAGGACGGCGTACGGATGCTGGACGTGCCGGCCGACGTGCACGCGGACGCGTACAACGGGATCGCCAACAGCGTGCTGTGGTTCGTGCACCACATGCTCTACCAGACGCCCCTGGAGCCGGTCTTCGACGCGGAGTTCCGGCGGCAGTGGGCCTCCTACGAGGCCTACAACCGGGCCTTCGCCGAGGCGCTGGCCGAGGAGGCCGCCGAGGGCGCGGTCGCGATCGTGCAGGACTACCACCTGACGCTGGTGCCGGGGATGCTGCGGGAGCTGCGGCCCGACCTGCGCATCGGCCACTTCTCGCACACGCCGTGGGCGCCGGTCGACTACTTCCGGCTGCTGCCGGACGACATCGCCGAGCGGGTGCTGCGCGGCATGCTCGGCGCCGACCGGCTCGGATTCCTCACCCGGCGCTGGGCGGACGCGTTCACGGCGTGCTGCGACGCCGTGGTGGGCGGCGTCGGCGGCACGGAGATCGGCGTGCACGGGCTCGGCGCGGACGCGGACTTCCTGCGGCAGCGGTCGCACGAGGCCGACGTGGACGAGCGGATGGCGGCGCTGCGGACGGAGATCGGCCAGGGTCCGGACGGGAGCGCGCGCCGGACCATCGTGCGGGTGGACCGGACCGAGCTGTCGAAGAACATCGTGCGGGGGCTGCTGGCGTACCGGGAGCTGCTGGCGGGGCGCCCCGAGTGGCGGGAGCGGGTCGTGCACGTCGCGTTCGCGTACCCGTCGCGGCAGGATCTCGCCGTGTACCGGGACTACACCGCCGAGGTGCGGCGGGTGGCGGACTCGATCAACGACGAGTTCGGGACGGCCGGCTGGACCCCGGTCGTGCTGCACGTGGAGGACGACTTCGCGCGGTCGCTGGCGGCTTACCGGCTGGCGGACGTGGCGCTGGTCAATCCCGTCCGGGACGGGATGAACCTCGTCGCGAAGGAGGTGCCGGTCGTCTCCGACGAGGGGTGTGTGCTGGTGCTTTCGCGGGAGGCGGGAGCGTACGAGGAGCTGGGGGAGGACGCGCTCGTCGTGAATCCGTACGACGTGGCCGGTACGGCCGACGCGCTGCACGAGGCGTTGGGGGTCGCTCCCGCGGAGCGGGCGGAGCGGTCGAAGCGGCTGGCCGCGGCGGGGACGGCGTTGCCTCCGGCGCGGTGGTTCCTGGAGCAGTTGAGGGCGTTGCGGGGCTGAGGGGGCGGCTACGCGAGCCGCGCGGCCAGGGAACGCAGCAGTCGCACCACTCCCGTCGGGCCGTCGACCACCACGTCGGCTCGCTCCCTGAGGTCCGGGACCTCGTCGCTGCCGCTGCAGACGAGGAGGCCGGGAGTGCCCTCCGCGCGGAGGGTGTCGACGGCTGTGAAGGCGGGGAGGTCGCCGAGGTCGTCGCCGGCGTAGAGGACGCAGCCCGCGTCGAGTTCGCGGGCGTGCCGCCGTAGCGCGGCGCCCTTGTCCATGCCGGGTGGGCGCAGCTCCAGGACCATGCGGCCGGGCTCGACGATGAGGCCGTGGCGGGTGGCGAGGCCGGTGAGGGGGGCGCGCAGGGCGTCGAAGGCGGCCTGGGGGTCGGGCGCGCGGCGGGTGTGCACGGCGACCGCGTGGCCCTTCTCCTCGACCCACGTGCCCCGGCCGGCCCCGGAGTGCTCCAGCAGGCCCGGCAGCTCGGCGCGGACCGCGGCGACGCCGGGGTGCGGTTCCGGGGCGGTGAGGGTGCCGGTGGCGGCGTCCCAGCGCTCGGCGCCGTAGTGGCCGAGGACGACGAGGTGGTCCAGGCCGGGGACGCCGGCGAAGCCGCCGTGGCGGACCGCGACCTCGGCCGGGCGGCCGGTGATCACCGCGACGGAGGCGGCCTTCGGGGCGAGGGCCGCGAGCGCCGGTACGGCGTCCGGGTGGGCGCGGGCCCGGTCGGGGTCGGCGACGATCGGGGCGAGTGTGCCGTCGAAGTCGAGGGCGATCACCGCGCGGCCGGGGTCGGCGAGGAGGGCGTCGAGCCCTTCGCGTCCGGCGGCCGTCGCGGGGGTCGGCAGGTGGTCCGGGGAGTCGTCACGAGTGGAGTCCTGGTGGCTGCCCATACCGCGAACCTATCCCGCCGGGGCGGAAGGCAATCTCCCCGCCGCCTCACCACTGCCTCACCGCCGCCTCACCGCTCGGAGCGGCGGGACTCCCGGACACGGCGCAGGCGGTTGACCGTCACCGGGTCGGCGGCCAGGGCGCGGGGGTCGTCCAGGAGGGCGTTGAGGAGCTGGTAGTAGCGGACGGGGGCCAGGCCCAGTTCCTCGCGGATCGCGCGCTCCTTCGCGCCGGGGCCGGGGAAGCCGCGGCGCTCCAGCGCGAGGATGTCGCGCTCCCTCTGTCCCAGGTCCATGTACGGCACCGTAACGCCCGCCACCGACGGCGGGCCGCTGCTCGGCTACTCCGCGCTGCCCGCCCGCATCGCCGTCGTCTGGATCCGGCCGAGTACCTCCTCGGGGCTGCCGCCGGGGGCGACCGCCTGGCCGATGCGCTTCTTGACGTCCGCGCTGACCGAGGCCCAGGAGGTCTTGCCGACCGGGTAGAGCTCGGAGAGCAGCAGCTCGTCCAGGAAGGGCTTGAGGTTCTTGTCCTCCTCGGCGGTGCTCATGACCTGGGACGCGGAGGTGGTCACCGGCAGCAGGTCGTACTGGCGGGAGAAGCCGAGGACGTTCTCGTCGCTGTAGACGAAGTCGAGGAAGTCGCCGATCTCCTCCTGGTGGCCGTTCTTCTTGAAGGCCGTCATCCAGTCGGTGACACCGAGCGTGTTCCTGCTCTCGCCGTCGATGCCGGGGGTGGTCACCATGCCGAACTTCACCCCCTTGTCGGAGGCCGCCTTCATCAGCGAGGGGTGTCCGTTGAGCATGCCGACGTCCCCGTTCGCGAAGGCGGCGAAGGCGTCGGCCCGGTCGAGTTCGCCGGGGGCGACCGGTCCGGTGAGGCCCTTGCCGACCAGTTCGTCCCGCAGCCAGGTGAAGGTGGTGACGTTCTGCGGCGAGTCGACGGAGTAGGTGCCGACGTCGTCGGTGTAACCGCCCCCGCCGCTGAGCATCCACTGCATCGTCTCGGCCTGCGCCTCCTCGGCGCCCAGCGGCAGCGCGTAGGGGTACTTCACGCCCTCGGCCTTGAGCGCTTCGGCGGCGTCGGCGAGGTCGTCCCAGCTCTTGGGCGGGGTGACGCCGGCCTCGGTGAAGAGGGTCTTGTTGTAGAAGAGCACGCGGGTGGAGGCCGCGAAGGGCAGGCCGTACTGCACGCCCTTGACCTGGCCGGCACCGGCGAGCTGGGAGACGAAGCCGGCCTGGACCGGGATGGAGAGCACGTCGTCGGCCCGGTAGAGCAGGTCCTTGTCCGCGTAGTCGGAGTAGGCGCCGATCTGCGCCATGTCGGGCGCCTCGCCGGCCTCGACCATCTCGCGGACCTTGCGGTCGACGTCGTTCCACGAGTAGACGGTGACGTCCACGTGTACGTCGGGGTGCTTGGCCTCGTACGCCTTGGCCAGGTCGTTCCAGTAGTTCTGGGAGCTGTTGGCCTTGCTGTCGCCGTAGTCGGCGGCGACCAGCCTGAGGGTGACTTCCTCCGAGTCGCCGGTGAGCCCACAGCCGCCGAGGACCGCCGTCATGCCCAGTGCGGACACCACCGCGATCGTTCCTGTCCTACGCCGCTGCACCCTGATTCCCCAACCCTGCCGACGACACGTCGTTCGCTGCTCTTGCTGCTCGCTGCGGCTCGCCGCCGCTCGTTGCCGCTCGTTGCCGCTTGTTCGCTTGTTCGCTTGTTCGCTTAACGGATTAAGGTCTACACCACGGCAGTGGACTAGACCTCTCCCGGGTCAACGGGCCACACTGTCCCCGTGAGACATGTCATCGCCCTCGATGTGGGCGGCACCGGGATGAAGGCCGCCCTGGCGGGGCCGGGGGGCGAGCTGCTGCACCAGGCACGCCGGGCCACCGGACGCGCCCGCGGGCCCGAGGCGGTCGTCACGGGCATCCTGGACTTCGCCGCCGAGCTGCGCGCCTACGGTGCCGCCCGGTTCGGCGAGCCCGCCCGTGCCGCCGGTGTGGCCGTCCCCGGCATCATCGACGAGGAGCACGGCACCGCCGTGTACGCGGCCAACCTCGGCTGGCGCGACGTACCGCTGCGGGCGCTGCTCGGCGAGCGGCTCGGCGGCATCCCGGTCGCCCTCGGCCACGACGTGCGCGCCGGCGGGCTCGCCGAGGGGCGGATCGGGGCCGGGCGGGGCGCCGACCGGTTCCTGTTCGTGCCGCTGGGCACCGGCATCGCGGGCGCAATCGGCATCGAAGGCCGGGTGGAGTCGGGCGCCCACGGTTTCGCGGGCGAGATCGGCCACGTCGTCGTGCGCCCCGGCGGCACCCCGTGCCCGTGCGGGCAGCGCGGCTGCCTGGAGCGGTTCGCGTCCGCTTCGGCGGTCGGCCAGGCGTGGGCCGAGGCGTGCGGAGACCCGCGGGCGGACGCCGCCGACTGCGCCAAGGCGGTCGAGTCGGGCGACGCCCGCGCCCTGGCCGTGTGGCAGGACGCCGTGGACGCGCTCGCCGACGGGCTGGTCACCGCGCTCACTCTGCTGGACCCGCGCGTCCTGATCATCGGTGGCGGCCTCGCCGAGGCGGGGGAAACCTTGTTCACACCGCTGCGGGACGCGGTCCGGCGGCGCGTCACCTTCCAGAAGCTGCCGGAACTCGTCCCCGCGGCGCTGGGGGACACCGCCGGCTGCCTGGGTGCCGGGCTCATGGCCTGGGACCTGCTCGGCACCGGTCCGATCGGCATCACTCCCCCAACCGCGACTCCCCCGGAGGTAACCACCTGATGGCCCCAAGCAAGGTTCTCGCCGGTGCCCGGGTGGTACTGCCCACCGGAACCGTGGACGACGGCCGCGTGATCGTCGACGGCACGCGGATCGCGGACACGGCTCCCCCTGAGGCCGAAGTCCTCGACGTGTCGGGCCACTGGGTGGTCCCCGGCTTCGTCGACATCCACAACCACGGCGGCGGCGGAGCCTCCTTCACCGGCGGCAGCCCCGAGGACATCCTCAAGGGCGTCGGCACCCACCGCCGGCACGGCACGACGACGGTGGTCGCCTCCGCCGTCACGGGCGACCTGGACTTCCTCGCCCGGCGCGCCGGAGTGCTCGCCGAGCTGGCCCAGCAGGGCGACATCGCCGGCATCCACTTCGAGGGGCCGTTCATCTCCCCGTGCCGCAAGGGCGCGCACGACGAGCAACTGCTGCGCGACCCGGACCCGGCCGAGGTCCGCAAGCTGATCGACGCCGCGCACGGGCACGCGAAGATGATGACGCTGGCCACCGAGCTGCCGGGCGGCCTGGACTCCGTACGGCTGCTCGCGGAGCACGGCGTGATCGCGGCGGTCGGGCACACGGACGCGACGTACGAGCAGACGCTCCAGGCCGTCGACGCGGGCGCGACCGTCGCCACGCACCTGTTCAACGCGATGCCACCGCTCGGCCACCGCTCCCCCGGTCCGATCGCGGCGCTGCTGGAGGACGAGCGGATCACCGTCGAGCTGATCAACGACGGGACGCACCTGCACCCGGCCGCGCTCCGGCTCGCCTTCCACCACGCGGGCGCGGCCCGGGTCGCCTTCATCACCGACGCGATGGACGCGGCCGGTTTCGGCGACGGCCGCTACCTGCTCGGCCCGATGGAGGTCGAGGTCGCGGACGGGGTGGCCCGCCTTGTGGAGGGCGGCTCGATCGCGGGCTCCACGCTCACCCTGGACCGCGCCTTCAAGCGGGCGGTGACGGTGGACGGGCTGCCCGTCGGGGACGTCGTCGCGGCGATCTCCGCCAACCCGGCGCGGCTGCTCGGCCTGGACGGCCGGGTCGGCTCCCTGGAGCCCGGCAAGGACGCCGACCTGGTGGTCCTGGACGCCGCCTTCGACCTGGTGGGCGTGATGCGCCGGGGCGAGTGGGTCGTCGATCCACAACTGGGCTGATCTGTCCGGGAGTCCGGCCACGAGTCCGGGCCCGAGCCCGAACCGAGTGCGGACCGAGTGCGGACCGAGCCCGAACCCGGGCGGCCCACGGTGGCCGACCCGGGGGGTGGGCCGGCCGCCGTCCTTTTGGCATGATCGTGTTCACGGAAGGCGGCCACAGGCGTCGGGGGAGGTCGGCACAGGTGACACGGGCGACACGGATGATCCTCACCGTCACGCTGAACACCGCTCTCGACATCACCTACCGCGTCCCACGCCTCAGGCCCCACGCCTCCCACCGCGTCACCGAGGTGACGGAGCGGCCCGGCGGCAAGGGTCTGAACGTGGCGCGGGTGCTGGCGGCGCTGGGGCACGACGTGACGGTCACCGGCTTCGCGGGCGGCACCACCGGAGACGTCGTGCGCGAGGGACTCACCGGCGTGCGCGGACTGACCGACGCGCTGCTGCCGGTCTCCGGCGCGACCCGGCGCACCGTCGCCGTCGTCGACGAGCGCACCGGCGACACCACCCAGCTCAACGAACCGGGCCCGGCCGTGGCCCCCGCCGAGTGGAACGCCTTCCAGGAGGCCTACGAGGGCCTGCTCGCCGGCGCCGCCGCGGTGGCCCTGTGCGGCAGCCTGCCGCCGGGCGTTCCGGTGGGCGCGTACGCCGGTCTGGTGCGCACCGCGCGCGCCGCGGGCGTGCCGGTGCTGCTGGACACCAGTGGGGAGCCGCTGCGCCGGGGGGTCGCCGCCCGCCCGGACCTGATCAAGCCGAACGCCGACGAGCTGGCCGAGCTGACCGGCTCGCACGAGCCGCTGCGGGCCACTCAGGCCGCCCGGCGCCGCGGCGCCCGCTCGGTGGTCGCCTCACTGGGCGCCGAGGGCCTGCTCGCGGTGACCCCGGAGGGCCGCTGGCGGGCCGCCCCGCCCGCCCGCGTCCGCGGCAACCCGACGGGCGCGGGCGACTCGGCGGTCGCGGGGCTGCTCTCCGGCCTGGTCGAGCACCTGCCCTGGCCGGACCGCCTGGCCCGCGCGGTCGCCCTGTCGGCGGCGACGGTGCCGGCACCGGTGGCGGGCGAGTTCGACCGGGCGGCCTACGAGGAACTGGTCGGGCGCGGGGTCGCGGTGACCGCGGAGGCGGGCGCGGCGTGAGGCCCGGGGCCCTCGGGAATCCAGGGGTCTGGGGGCTCGGGGGCCTGGGGGCCAGGGGGCCCGGGACCTGTCGTTACGACAGACCCCAGCTAGTCCTTGGCCTGGCCCTTCTTCAGGGAGAACTGGTCCAGCAGGACGTTGCACTTGTCGCCGTCGCCGCAGGAGAGGGTGATCGTGTTGGTGCCCTCGTTCAGGGTGGGCCAGGCGTAGGTCTTGGTCCAGCCCTTGGCGAAGTCGCCGTCCTTGGCGCCGGTGAAGTTGCCCAGGTTCAGCTTGCTGCCGAACTCCTTGCCGTTGACCGTCAGGGTCATCGACTGGTCCTCGCCGGCCGCGCTGTATCCGGCGAAGAGGGTGTAGAGGCCGTCCTCGGGGATGCCGTCCACGGTCCAGGTGACCGAGGCACCCGGCTGGTTGAGATTGGCCACATAGACGCCGCCGTCCGACCGGGCGCCCTCGACTTCCGAGGCAAGCGTCACACCGGGCGACAGCCGCAGCGCCTTGGCGTCGATCGCCGGAAGCTCCGCCTCCTCCTCGGCGCCGTCGCTCGCCGACGGGCTCGGGCCGGTGGTCTGGGACTGGGTGGGCCCGGTGCCGCCCCCGGCCTCGTTGCCGCCCTTGTCGTCCTCGGAGCCGCTGCTCGTCATGGCCACGGCGATGCCGACGACCACCGCGGCGACGACCGCGACCGCGCCGATCAGGAGACCCTTGGTGTTGGGCCCGCGGCGTCCGCCGCCCCCGCCGTGCCCCGACTGCTGGGGGGCGGTGGGAGCACCGCCGCCACCGCCGGGGAAGGTCTCCGGCGCGGCGTAGTGCGCGTTCGACTGTCCGGAGGCGCCCTGCGGCCGGCCGTAGGCGCCCTGCTGCTGCGGGGCGGCCTGGCCGTAGGCGGCGGCCGGCGCGGCCTGGCCCTGCGGTGCCCCGTACTGCCGTGTACCGACGGGACGCACCCGGTTGACGGAGTTCGGGTAGCCGTAGCCACCGGACGGCGGCTGGGCTCCGTTGGCCTGCCCGTCGGCGTACAGATAGCCGAACGGGTCGTCGTCCTCGGGCGTGCTCGCGCCGTTGTTGCCGGGCGTCATCCCTAGGTCTCCTAACCAGATGCGGTGCGTGTTGCGGTACGGGTGGTGAGATGGCGAGCCTACCCGCTCCGGCTGCCCCAAACGGGTGACTCAGACCGCATCAGCGCGCTGACCTGCTGATCATCCGGCTCGGCGGTGCTGTTTGGGACGAGATCGTTTCTCGACGTACATCCGTTCGTCAGCTGACTTCAGGACTTCGTCCGCCGTCATGCCGCAGTGGGCCCATCCGATGCCGAAGCTGGCGCCCACGCGGACGGCCCTTCCCTCGGCCCGGATCGGCTGGATGATCTCGTTGCGCAGCCGTACGGCGAGGTCTTGGGCGTCGGCCCGGCCGAGCCCGTTGGCGAGGATCACGAACTCGTCGCCGCCGAGCCGGGCCACCGTGTCGCCGTCGCGCACGCCGCCGCTGAGCCGGCGGGCGACCTCGATGAGCACGGCGTCGCCCGCGTTGTGCCCGAACCGGTCGTTGATCGACTTGAAGCCGTCCAGGTCGCAGAAGAGGACCGCGAGCCCCTTGGCGCCGTCGTCGCGGCCGTCCTCGGGGGCGATGGCGTGCACGTGGTGGTCGTAGGCGGCGTACGGCTCGGTGACCGCGCCGAAGTCGAAGGTGTGGCCGCCGGAGTCGAAGACGGCGGAGTTCCCGTAGGCGGCGTCCATGGCGTCGGCCACGGCCGCGTGCGCGGACTGCGGGCGCCGGCACAGCCGGGCGGCGAGGCGGGAGCGCAGCTCGGCGGAGTTCGGCAGGCCGGTGAGGGAGTCGTGGGAGGCGCGGTGGGCGAGCTGGAGCTCGCGGCGCTTGCGCTCCTCTATGTCCTCGACGTGGGTGAGCAGGAAACGGGGCCCGTCGGCGGCGTCGGCGACGACGCTGTTGCGCAGGGAGACCCAGACGTAGGTGCCGTCGCGGCGGCCCAGGCGCAGCTCCGCACGGCCGCCCTCGGCCGAGGTGCGCAGCAGGGTGCCGATGTCCTCGGGATGGACGAGGTCGGAGAAGGCGTAACGGCGCATCGCGGAGGCGGGGCGGCCGAGCAGGCGGCAGAGCGCGTCGTTGGTGCGCAGGATCCGGCCGTGCTGGTCGCCGCCCATCTCGGCGATGGCCATGCCGGAGGGGGCGTACTCGAAGGCCTGCCGGAAGCTCTCCTCGCTCGCCCTGAGCGCCTGCTGGTCGCGCTCCAGGCGGACCAGGGCGCGCTGCATGTTGGAGCGGAGCCGGGCGTTGCTGATCGCGATGGCGGCCTGGAACGCGTACATCTGCAAAGCCTCGCGGCCCCAGGCGCCGGGACGGCGGCCGTTGCGCGGCCGGTCCACGGACAGGACGCCGACCAGCTCGCCGCTGTTGCCGCCGCCCTGCGGGCCGGGCGCGTACATCGGGGCGAAGAGCCGGTCCGAGGGATGCCACTCGTCCTCGAAGCGGGGCGCGGGCCCGTCGGTGTACCACTGCGGGACGTCGTCGTCGTCGAGGATCCAGCCCTCGGTGTGGGGTATGAAGATCAGGTCGCCCCACTGCTCGCCCATGCCGAGCCGGCGCTCCCAGGAGTCACGCGAGCCGACCCGGCCGGTGATCAGCGCCTCGGCGGCCTGGTTGCCCGCGAAGGCGGCGACGACGAGGTCGCCGTCGGGGCGGACCAGGTTGACGCACGCCAGCTCGTACCCGAGGGCCTGGACGACTCCGTCGGCCACGGTCTGCAGGGTGTCGGCCAGGCTGCGGGCCGTGTTCATGTCGGCCATGGCCTGGTGCAGTTGACGCAGGGACGCAAGGCGGACGTAGGGCTCCGACTCGGTCTCCATGCTCGCCCTCCCCCCGAGACCTCGCAGCGAATCAAGGGTTCTCTTCGGCGCCTTTACTGATGGTGCCCTTGCAGGTTCTCCGCCACTGAATCACAGCGCGCTCCCCACTCGGTACACAGGGTCAACAATTACCGCTCCTTGTGACTCAAGTCACAGCGAAAGATGAACAATTGAGTGGTGTTTCTGCGTTTTCCCTGTGCGTTTACTGAACGCAAAGTTTGTAGGTATGCGCACGTCTCCTCCTGTGGTCCTAGGTCCCGGTTCGGACCCGGGCCCGATTCCCGGCCGGCGGCCCGCCGATTAGCGTTGCGGCGTGCCGAACACTCCTTCCCTCACGTCCTCCGCGTCCCCCGCGTTCCCGCCGCCGTCGCCCGCCGCCGGGCATGCTGAGGGGGTGAGCAACGAGGAGTTCCGTGCCGCCATGTCCCGGCTGGCCTCGGGCGTGGTCCTGGTGACCGCGCAGGAGCCGCCCCTGGACCCCGACGACCCGCAGGCGCCGCGCGGCGAGGACGTCGGGATGACGGCCACGGCGTTCATGTCGGTGTCCCTGGACCCGCCGCTGGTGCTGGTCAGCCTGCGCGAGGGCTCCCGCATGGACGACCTGCTCGACGAGCAGCCCCTGTGGGCGGTCTCCGTCCTGTCCGAGAGCCAGCGGCACATCGCGGGCCGCTTCGCGATGAAGGGCCGCGTCAGCGACCGGCTCCTCTTCGCGGACCTCCCCTGCCTGCGGGGGGAGGCGTCCGGGGCGCCGCTGATGGGCGGGGCCCTGGCGACCCTGGAGTGCCGTACCGAGCAACGGGTGCGGGCCGGGGACCACACCCTGGTGATCGGCCGGGTGCTGACCGCCTCGCTGCCGAGCGCGGACGGGGGGCCGCTGGCGTACTTCAAGGGGCGGTACCGGCAGCTGGGCCGGGCGTAATGGCCGGGCGTAATTCGCTCGTCCGGCGTCAGAGCGGCCCCTAGGGTGCGCGCATGACGACCGGCACCACGCTCCGCCCCTCACCCCGGCTGGAGAAGATCACCTCCGCGAACCTCGACGCCGCCATCGGCATACGGGTGCGCCCCGAGCAGGAATTCGCCGTCGACCCGGTGGTGAAGTCCCTCGCCGAGGCCTACGTCCATCACGAGGCCGCCTGGCCCCGCCTGATCGTCGACGGGGACCGGACCGTCGGCTTCCTCATGGCCTTCTTCGACATCGACTGGTACGAGGACGGCAGCGTGCGGCGCTCCGGGCTGTGGCGGCTGAACATCGCGGCCGGGGAGCAGGGCCGGGGCTACGGCCGCTTCGCCGTGGAGTCGGTGGCGGCGGAGGTCCGCCGACGCGGCGGCGGGGAGTGCTGGGTGACGTGGCATCCGGGCCCGAACGGCCCCGAGGGCTTCTACCTGGGTCTGGGGTTCCGGCCGAACGGCGAGACGAGCGAGGGCGAGACGGTGGGCGTGCTGGGGCTGGACTCCGCCGTGCCCGGCGGGGAACAGGAACAGCCGGACGGCCCCGCGACCGGCGGTATCGCGGAGTAACCCGCTGGCCGCGCCACCGCGACCGGGCCGCCATCGACGAGCTTTTGCAGGCCGGCGCGGGCGTCGACGGACCGCCCTGGCCGGTCGGCCCCGGCCCCGGCCCCGGCCCTCCGGGGTGTCAGTTCCAGTCCTTCGGGGAGCGGCCCCGCTTGGTCTCCGAGCGCTGCTTCTTCTCCCGCAGCCGGCGTTCGTTGATGCCGCGCGGGATGCGGGTCGGTCTGCGGGGCTTGGGCGGGGGCGCGGTGGCCTCCGCGAGGAGGGCGGTGAGGCGTACGGCGGCGGTCTCGCGGTTGCGCCACTGGGACCGGTGCTCGGAGGCGCGGACGGTGACGACCCCGTCGGTCAGCCGCCCGGCCAGCCGCTCCAGCGCCCGCTTCTTCCACACCTCGGGCAGGGCCTCGGTCCGGGCCAGGTCGAAGCGCAGCTCCACCGCCGTGTCCGTGGTGTTGACGTGCTGTCCGCCCGGTCCCGAGGAACGCGAGAAACGCCAGACGAGCTCGGCCTCGGGCAGGGAGACGGAGCCGCGGATGACATGGGGACCGGACATGCCGTCCATGTTCCCGTCCCCGGGCGGCCCGCGTCACCCCAATATCCTGATCCCGGCCTCGGTAAAGAAAGTAAAGAGACCTGGAACCTTGCGTACCCCTCTCGTCGTTCATGGGGGTAGCTGTAGCTTTCTTGCCGTACGTAAACGAGGGAAGGGACTCCCAACAATGGCTGTAAGCCTGTCCAAGGGTGGCAACGTCTCGCTCACCAAGGAGGCACCGGGCCTGACCGACGTCACCGTGGGCCTCGGCTGGGACGTCCGCACCACCACCGGCACCGACTTCGACCTCGACGCCTCCGCGATCGCGGTCAGCACGCAGGGCAAGGTCTACTCCGACGCCCACTTCGTGTTCTTCAACAACAAGCAGACGCCGGACAACACGATCGTCCACACCGGTGACAACCGCACCGGCGAGGGCGCCGGCGACGACGAGGCGATCAACGTCAACCTGGCGGGCCTCCCGGCCGACATCGAGAAGATCGTGTTCCCGGTGTCGATCTACGACGCCGAGAACCGTTCGCAGAACTTCGGCCAGGTGCGCAACGCCTACATCCGCATCGTCAACCAGGCCGGCGGCGCCGAGATCGCCCGCTACGACCTGTCCGAGGACGCGGCCACCGAGACCGCCATGGTCTTCGGCGAGCTGTACCGCAACGGCGCCGAGTGGAAGTTCCGCGCCGTCGGCCAGGGCTACGCCTCGGGCCTGGTGGGCATCGCCCAGGACTTCGGTGTGAACGTCTGACGTTCACCCGCTCGTGCGTTCCGTACGAAGGCCCTCCGGTCGTGCACCGGGGGGCCTTCGGCGTGACGGCGGGGGCGTCACGGCGTCACGGCGTCACGGCGTCACGGCGTCACGGCGTCACGGCGTCACGGCGTCACGGCAGCAGACGCTGCTCCTTCGCCACCGCGACCGCGCCCGCCCGGGTGTCGACGCGGTCTCCGCAACCGGTCCCAACAGCCGGCCCCAACAGCCGGTCCCAACGGGCGTTTCACGTGAAACGCCTCATATGATCACGACGTGCACGCCCCCCGTCTGCTCGTAGCCGCCGCCACCGTCACCGCCCTCGCGGCGTGCAGTGGTGGCGGCGGAGTCGACGGCACCCCCGGCGGCTCGGGTGTGCGCGACCCGTACTTCCCCAAGGCGGGCAACGGCGGCTATGACGTCGGCCACTACGACCTGACCCTGGCCTACGACCCCGACGCCGAGCACCTCACCGGCACCGTGACGATCACCGCCCGCGCCACCCGGGAACTGTCCGCGTTCAACCTCGATCTCAAGGGCCTGGACGTCGAGAAGGTCGCCGTCGAGGGCCGGGACGCCCGCTTCAACCGGGCCGGGCAGGAGCTGACCGTCCGGCCGGCCGACGAGCTGGACGAAGGGGAGACGTTCCGCGTGACCGTCCGCTACTCCGGCGATCCGGTGACGGTGACCGACCCCGACGGCTCCGAGGAGGGCTGGCTGCCCACCGAGGACGGCGCGGTCGGGCTCGGCCAGCCGACGGGCTCGATGGCCTGGTTCCCGGGCAGCCACCACCCCTCCGACAAGGCCACGTACGACCTCGCGGTGACCGTGCCGGAGGGGCTCGGTGCCGTCTCGAACGGCGAGCTGACGGGCGAGGACACCCGCGACGGCCGTACGACGTTCACCTGGCACACCGCCGAGCCGATGTCGAGCCACGTCGCCACGGTCGCCGTCGGCGAGTGGGAGACCGACCGCTCCACCACCGACGACGGCCTGCCGGTGTACACGGCCGTCGACCCGGAGCAGGCCGAAGCGAGCCGGCAGGTCCTGGGGCGGATTCCCGAGGTCGTGGAGTGGGCCGAGGAGAACTTCGGCCCGTACCCCTTCTCCTCCACCGGCGCGATCGTCGACCGGGTCGAGGACGCCGGTTACGCCCTGGAGACCCAGAACCGGCCCTATTTCCCCGGCGCCCCCGACACCGTCCTGCTCGTCCACGAACTCGCCCACCAGTGGTACGGGAACTCCGTCAGCCCGGCGACCTGGCAGGACATGTGGCTCAACGAGGGCTTCGCCACCTACGCCGAATGGCTGTGGGAGGAGGACGAGGGCGGCGACACCGCGCAGGAGACCTTCGACGCGCTCTACGACGGGACCTACTACCCCGACGAGGAGGCGAACAACTCGATCTGGGCGTTCCCGCCCGGGGACCCGCCCGACGCGGAGCACATCTCCGCGAGTCCCGTCTACCAGCGCGGCGCGATGGTCCTGCACAAGATCCGCCAGACGGTCGGCGACGAGGCCTTCCCGGACCTCCTCCGTGGCTGGGCCACCGCTCACCGCCACGGCAACGCGGACACCGAGGACTTCACGGCGTACGTGGAGGAGTCGGCGCCGGACGAGGACTTCACGGGGGTCTGGGAGGAGTGGCTGTACGGGGAGGGCCGGCCGGAGAGGCCGTGAGGCACTGCCCCGCCTCAGCCCCGTGCCTCGGGGGCCCGGGTCCGACCGCCTCGACGACGCCAAGCTGCGCGCCATCGCCGGGGCCCAGGCGGCGGGGCGGGTGCGGCAGGGGGACCCGTTCGACGTGATGGCCCTGGTCATCGCGATGTCCATGGCCTGGTCACCGGTCAGCAACGTCTACGCGGCGACCGCCGAGGAGCCCCCGGAGGTGCACGAGCGGCGCCGCGACCTGCTCCGGGAGAGCGTCCGCCGGGCCGTGGCTCCGGACTGATCCGCGACGCGGCGGCCGTGGCTCCCGGCCGGCCCGCGCCGACACGGCCGGCCCCGGGGCCATGACACCATCACCTGCGTGCTCGACATCGGCTACGCCCTCTCCAACCGCTTCCCCGACCCGCCGCAGACGGACTACCGCCGCGCGGACGTCCGCGCGCTGCGGCACGACCTGTTCTGCGGGGACGTGTATCTCGCCGACACCAAGGCGGACCGGGAGTTCTCCACAGCCTGGGGATGGGTGCCCGTGCTCGACTTCGCCTGGGCGCTGTGCGACATCGTGGAGCGCGTCGACCGGGACCCCGCGGGCTCCCGGGCCGCCCGGCCGCAGCGGGCGGAGCTGGACTTCACCGAGTCCTCCGACCGCCTGCTCTTCGAGCGCCGCTTCGGCTGGGTCGACATCGAGGCGGAGTGGCTGCCGGCGGCCGAGCCCCCGCTCTCCTTCTCCCACGCCGAACTGCGCCGGGAGGCCCGCGACTTCCTGCACGACCTGATCGCCGACCTCACCGACATGCACGACGACCTGGCGGACAACCCGGCGATCTGGACTCTCCAGGCCCGCTTCCCGCGGGTCTCCTGACCGCCTCGGGCTGCTTCGCGCCGGCGCACGGCCGCCCTACTCCCCCGCCAGCACCCGCACCCCCAGCTCCGCCGCCAGCACCGGCGCGAGGTCCAGCAGCTGGGCCGGGCTGATCACCGCACCCGACAGCCGGTCCACGCCCCGGGCCAGCTCCAGCGGGGCGGCGCCGCGCAGGTCGACGTCCGTGAGGGTCGCCGCGCTGAAGTCCGCTCCCTTCAGGGCGCAGTCCACGAACTCGACCCGCTCCAGGCGGGCGCCCCCGAAGTCCGGCTCGACCAGGACGCAGCTCTCGAAGACGACGTCCTTGAGCCGGGCCCGGCGCAGGTTCAGATAGTCGATCTTGCCGCCGCGGACCAGCACCCGCTCCAGCACGGCGCCGTGCAGCTGGGTGCCGCCCAGGCGGGCGTCGACCAGCTCGACGTCGCGCAGGGTCGCCTCGGCGAGCCGCGTACCGACGCCACGGACACCGGTGAGGACCGAGTCGAGCAGCCGGGCCCGGGTCAGGGACGCCTCGTCCAGCGCGCACCCCACGAGGGCACAGTCCATGAAGCGGGCGCCCGCGCCGTCCTGCCCGGCGAAGTCCGCCTCGCGGAACTCCAGCCCGTCGTAGTCCCCGTCCGGCTCCAGCCCGCCCCCGTCGTACGGCTCCAGCGGCGGCAGCCGCAGCTCCGGGCGCCGTGCCGCCCGCACCTTCGTCGCACCAGTACCAGTACCAGTACCCACGCCGCCCGCCGCTCTCCTCGCCATGCCCCCCATGCTGCACCCCACCACTGACAACCGGCGCCGAGCCGCGTGAACGCCCTCTGCGCCGACTCGATGTCACATTCCACGCCCCGCCGGCCGTCGTACCCGCAGACAGGCACCAAGCAAGGCGACCCCCGACCCGAGGGAGACCCCAGCCATGCATCGCATCACCGTCATCGGCGGCGGCTTCGCCGGCCTCACCGCGGCCATCACCGCCGCCGAGGCGGGCGCCAAGGTCACCGTCCACGAGGCCCACCACACGCTCGGCGGACGGGCCCGGACGGCCGAAGGCCAGTACAGGACCAACGACGGCCCGCACGCCCTCTACAACGGCGGCCCGCACTGGGCGTGGCTCAGGCAGCGGGACCTGATCGGTCCGCTCGCGCCCATTCCGCCGCTGGAGGGCACCCGGTTGCGGCTGCGGCACAAGGGCGCGCTGCGCCGCACCCCGCCCTTCGCCATGCTCAAGCTGCTGCGCCGGGGCGTCGGACCGGCCCCCGTGGACACCGACTTCCTGACCTGGGCGACCGGCATCGCGGGTGAGGAGGGCGCCCGGGCCGCCGCCCACTACTGCGCAGTCGCGCTCTTCCACCACGACCCCGGTTCGCTGTCCGCCGCCTTCGTCCAGGAACGCCTGCGCCGGGCCGCCAAGCTGCCGCCCGAGGCGCACTACCCGCGCGGCGGCTGGTCCGGGGTGATCGACCGGATGGCCGCCCTGGCGTGGAACCTCGGCGTCCGGGTGGAGACGCTCTCCCGCGTCGACGCGGTGCCGACCGGCACCCCGGTCGTCGTCGCGACCTCCCTGGACGCCGCCCGGCGGCTGCTGAACGACGCCACGCTGACCTGGCCCAGCGGGCGCACGACCCTGATCGACCTGGCGGTGCGGACCCGGCGCGGTGACGCCTTCGCCGTCTCCGACCTGGACGCGCCGGGCTGGATCGAGCGGTTCACGGCGCAGGACCGCACCCTGGCTCCGGCGGGCGAGCAACTGGTCCAGGGACAGATTCCCCTCGCACCCCACGAGTCCAAGGCCGACGGCACCGCCCGTGCCGAGGAGCTGCTCGACCTCGGCTTCCCCGGCTGGCGCGAGCGGCTCACCTGGCGGCGCGAGGCGATCGCGAACGGCCGTACCGGCGCCGTCGACCTGCCCGGGACCACCTGGCGCGACCGGCCCGCCGTCGACCGCGGTGACGGGGTCTGCCTCGCCGGCGACCAGGTCGCCGCGCCGGGGCTGCTGTCGGAGGTGTCCTTCAACAGCGCCCTGACGGCGGTGTCCCTGGCCCTCGGCCGGCGGGAGCTTGACCTCAAGCATGCTTGAGGTCGTTGAGTGGGGCCGGCACAGCCCGCCACAGCCCGCCCGACGTTGGGGGATCCCATGCGCGCCATCCGTCTGCACGCCTTCGGCCCGGCCGAGAACCTCACCCTCGAAGAGGTCGAGGACCCGAGGCCGGGACCGGGCCAGGTCAGGATCGCCGTCCGCGCGGCGGGCGTGCACCTTTTGGACACCGCGCTGCGCGAGGGCGTCCAGGGCCCGGCGCCCGAGCTCTCCGCCCTGCCCACGGTGCCCGGGCGCGAGGTCGCGGGCGTCGTCGAGTCCGTCGGGGAGGGCACGCCCGAGAGCCTGCTCGGCAAGCGCGTCGTCGTCCACATCGGTTTCGCGCCCGGAGGCTACGCCGAACTCGCCGTCGCCGGCCTCGCCCGCCTGCACGAGATCCCGGGGAACCTGGACTTCGCCGAGGCCGTCGCCATGATCGGCACGGGTCGTACGGCGATGGGGATCGTGCAGTTCGCCGAGCTCGGCCCCGGTGCCGTGGCCGTGGTCCCGGCCGCCGCGGGCGGCATCGGCACCCTGTTGGTGCAGTACGCCAAGAACGCCGGTGCCACGGTGATCGGCCTCGCCGGCGGTCCGGAGAAGGCCGCCCGGGCCGCCGCGAACGGCGCCGACCTCGCCGTCGACTACACGGACCCCCGGTGGCCGGCCAAGGTCCGCGCCCACCTGGGCGGCGGAGCGGCCACCGTCGTCTTCGACGGCGTCGGCGGGGACGTCGCCCGCGAGGCCGTCGCCCTGCTCGGGCCCGGCGGCCGGCACCTGGTCTTCGGCTGGTCCGGCAAGGGGCTGCACGACGGCGCTCCCCACCTCGTCGACGGGGTCTCCCAGCAGGTGCTCGGTCCGGTGATGCTGGAGAAGGCCGGCGGCCCCGACCCCCTGCGCACCCTCGAGCTGCGCGCCCTCACCGAGGCCGCCGAGGGCCGGCTCATCCCGGCCGTGCACCGCTTCCCGCTCGCCCGGGCCGCCGCCGCGCACCGTGCGCTGGAGACCCGGGGGACGACCGGGAAGGTGGTCCTCGAGCCATGAGCGAGGACGGGCGGCGGCGCGCGACGACGGGCGGTGACGGCCCGTGGACAGGATGCGATACGTCCGGGTTCATGGTCTTCTGGCCAGATGAGTGGCACCCGGACAGGCGAGACGGCCGCGCCCGCGGAGGCCGATCCCCGCCGCTGGTGGGGGCTGGTGGTGATCGCCTCGGCCCAGCTGATGGTCGTCCTCGACGCGACCATCGTGAACATCGCGCTGCCCTCCGCGCAGCGCGACCTGGACATGTCCGACGGCAACCGCCAGTGGGTGATCACCGCCTACACCCTCGCCTTCGGCGGGCTGCTGCTGCTCGGCGGCCGGGTCGCGGACCTGGTGGGGCGCAGACGCACCTTCGTCGTCGGGCTGATCGGTTTCGCCGCCGCCTCCGCGATCGGCGGTGCCGCCACCACCCCGGCGATGCTCTTCGGCGCCCGCGCCCTCCAGGGCGTCTTCGCCGCCGTGCTCGCGCCGTCCGCGCTGTCCCTGCTGGCGACGACCTTCACCGACCCGAGGGAGCGCGGGAAGGCCTTCGGCATCTACGGCACGCTGGCCGGCAGCGGCGCCGCCGTCGGCTTCCTCGTCGGCGGTGTGCTCACGGAGTACCTGAACTGGCGCTGGTGCCTGTACGTCAACATCCCCATCGCCGTCGCCGCCGTGATCGGCGCCCTCGTCCTGCTCTACGACCGTCCCGGCCAGAGCGGGTCCCGCCTCGACGTTCCCGGCGTGGTCCTCGGCTGCGGCGGCCTGGTCGCCCTCGTCTACGGCTTCAGCGAGGCGCAGCCCCGCGGCTGGACCGACCCGCTGGTACTGGCGCTGTTCGCCGCGGCCGTCGTACTCCTCTCGGTCTTCGTGTGGTGGCAGACCCGTGCCCCGACCCCCCTGCTGCCGCTGCACGTCATCCGCGACCGCAACCGCGCCGGCTGCTTCCTGACGATGATGCTGGCCGTCATCGGCATGTTCGGGATGTTCCTGTTCATGACGTACTACCTCCAGACCATCCTCGGTTACTCCCCGGTTCGGACCGGCCTGGCGTTCCTGCCGATGACCGTCGCGATCGTCCTCGGCTCCACCCAGATCTCGGCCCGGCTGCTGCGCCACGTGGGCCCGCGCATGCTGATGGTCCCCGGCATGCTCCTCGCCTCCGGCGGCATGGTGATCCTCACGCAGATGACCGTGGGCTCGGCGTACGCCACCGAGATCCTGCCCGCGCTGATCCTGATGGGGCTCGGTATGGGCCTGACCTTCATGCCGGTCTTCTCCACCGCCACCGCCGGGGTGGCCCCGCGGGACTCCGGCGTGACCTCGGCGACGGTCAACACCTCGCAGCAGGTGGGCGGCTCGATCGGCACGGCACTGCTCAACACCGTCGCCACCAGCACCAGCGCCTCCTACATCACCTCCCACCTCACCGACCCGTCGCAGCGCGAGTCGGTCGTCCGGGAGGGCATCGTCCACGGCTACACGGTCGCCATCTGGCTGGCCGCCGGCATCATGCTGCTGGCGGCCCTGGTCGCGGGCCTGATGGTGACGGCGAAGGCCCCGAAACACGGCTCCCCGGCCGACCGGCCGGTGCCGGAGCCGGTGGCCTAGGGGGCAGGGGCCCCACCAGCGTCCGGGCCCGCGTCCGGCGTACGTCCGCGGCCTGGGCCGGGCGGGTGTCCGCGGGCCTGGGCCGGGCGGGTGTCCGCGGGCCTGGGCCGGGCGGGTGTCCACGGCCCGCGTCGGCGTACGCTCAGGTCCGGCCGGCCACCCGGTCCGCGAACCGCGCCAGTCGGGACGACCCGGCGTGGTGGCTCGAGCGTTCCCGCCGGTCGGCCTCACGGTAGACGGCGTACATGCCCTGCACGCCGAGCCAGCGCAGCGGCTCCGGTTCCCAGCGCCGTACCCGGTGGTTCACCCAGGGCAGGTCGGTGAGGCCGGTGCGGCCGCCCTGTCCGGAGTCCCGCTGGACCAGGTCGCACAGGGTGCGGGCGGCGAGGTTGGCGGTGGCCACACCGGAGCCGACGTAGCCGCCCGCCCAGCCGAGGCCCGTCGAACGGTCCAGGGTGACGGTCGCGCACCAGTCGCGGGGCACGCCCAGGACGCCCGACCAGGCGTGCTCGATCCGCAGTCCGGCGAGGGAGGGGAAGAAGCGGACCAGGAGGGCACGCAGCGCCTCCACGGTCGCCGCCTGCGTCGTTCCGTCGTTGTCGGTGCGGGAGCCGAAGCGGTACGGCACTCCGCGCCCGCCCAGCGCGATCCGGCCGTCGGCGGTGCGCTGGGCGTACATGTAGGCGTGCGCCAGGTCGCCGAGGGTCTGACGGCCCGCCCAGCCGACCGACTCCCACTGCGCGTCGGTCAGCGGCTCGGTGGCGATCATCGAGGAGTTCATGGGCAGCCAGGTCCGCCGCTGGCCCTTGAGGGAGGCGGTGAAACCCTCGGTGCAGCGCAGCACGTAGGGCGCGCGGACGGTGCCGTACGGGGTCACCGCGTGCCGGGGGCGGATCTCCGTCACCGGCGTCGACTCGTGGACGGTGACACCGAGGCGTTCCACGGCCGCCGCGAGTCCCTTCACCAGTTTCACCGGGTGCAGCCGGGCCCCGTGCGGCGTCCAGGTCGAGCCGACCGCGTCCGCGACCCGGATCCGCTCGGCCGTCTCCCGGGCGCCGTACAGCTCCCGGTCCTTCTCTCCGTACGCCAGCTCGGCCTCGTGGAACGCCTTCAGCCGGGCCGCCTGCGCGGGCGTGCACGCCACCTCCAGCACCCCGCCCTTGTGGACGTCGGCGTCGATGCCCTCGGCCCCGGCGGCACGGATCACCTCGTCGACGGTGTCGTTCATGGCCCGCTGGAGGCGCACGGCGGCCTCGTGGCCGTGCAGATTCGCGTACCTGTCGCGGCCCGCGACGCCGTTGTAGAGCCAGCCGCCGTTGCGGCCGGAGGCGCCGTAGCCGCAGAACCTCTGCTCCAGGACGGTGATCCGCAGGAAGGGGGCGGCCTGCTTCAGGTAGTACGCCGTCCACAGTCCCGTGTATCCGCCGCCGACGATCACCACGTCCGCCGACGCGTCACCGGCGAGCGGCTCCCGCACCGCCGCCGGGAGACCGTCGTCCGCGTACCAGAAGGAGATGCCGCCGTTGACGACGCCGCTGGTCGAGCTGCTCATGGCCAGGACGTTAACCCCGGTGAACGGCGCCTGTCTCCTTCGGATTCCGTCGAGTTTCCGGGCTTCGGGGCCCGCCGGGAGCCGGATGTCCCCGTGACGGCCGTGCCGGCCGCCGGTAGCGTCGGCCGACGTGATCGACGTGATCGACGTTCCGGACGCGTTCGCCGCCGCCCAGGCGAAGTACAACGGTGCGGCGGGCCGCGCCTTCATCGACGGGCTGCCCGCCCTGGCGGCCGGCTTCCTGGACCGCTGGGAGCTGCGCCTGGACGGGCCCCCGAGGCACGGCTGGGCGGCCCTCGTGCTGCCCGTCGCACGCCGCGACGGCACCCCGGCCGTGCTGAAACTCCAGATCCTCGACGAGGAGACCGAGGGCGAGCCCGTCGCCCTGCGGCTGTGGGACGGTGCCGGGGCGGTGCGGCTGCTGGACCACGACGCGGCCACCGGCACCATGCTGCTTGAGCGGCTCGACGCGGCCCGCACGCTCGGCCACGTCGAGGACTCCCGCGAGGCCGTCCTCGTCATCGCCCGGCTGCTCGCCCGCCTCACCGCCACCCCCGCGCCGCCCGGCGTGCGCCGCCTCGGCGACATCGCCCGGGGCCTGCTGGAGCGGACGCCGCGGGCCATGGAGCACATCCCCGACCCGGCGGACCGCCGCCTGCTCGCCGACTGCGCCGCCGCCGTGCGGGAGGTCGCCGACGAGCCCGGCGACCGGCTGCTGCACTGGGACCTGCACTACGACAACGTCCTCGCCGCCCAGCGCGCCCCCTGGCTCGCGATCGACCCCAAACCGCTGGCCGGCGACCCCGGTTTCGACCTGCTGCCCGCCCTCGGCAACCGCTACGAACCCGGTGAGACCCGGTGGCGCTTCGACGCCATGACCGACGTCCTCGGGCTGGACCCGGAGCGGGCCCGCGCCTGGTCCCTCGCCCGCGTCCTGCAGAACTGCCTGTGGCACGTCGAGGACGGCGACCCGCTGCAGACCGAGCAGCTGGAGATCGGACGGCTGCTGCGGACGCCATGAGCTGTCAAGAACCGCCGGATGCAGCGTAGTTGAACAGCGGAAGAGCTCTCGTCGACGATCTTCCCGATCCCGGTCGCGGGCCCCGTACGGCCGCTTCCGCGTCCATACGCTGACGCGGGTGCGAGGACAGCGGCAGGGACGACGGCAGGCGGACGAACGCCAGGACGGCGCCCGTGGGCGGACGCCCTCGGTGCCCCGGGCGGAACGCGCGCCCGGCCGGTCCCCGGCCGACGGCCCCGGGCCGCGCTCCATGCTCGCCCTCCAGCAGAGCGCCGGAAATCTGCGGGCCACGCGGGCCATGCGGCCGGGCACGGCGAACGGCGCGCCGGCGCCGGGCGGGCCGGGCCTCGGCACGGTGCCGGAGACCGCCGAGCGCGGCCTGACCCTCCCCCCGTACCTGCTGGGCCTGCAAGCCCCGGGACTGTCCTCGGCCCACGGGCTCACCGGGCACGAGTTCGTCCGCACCGTCGTGGCCGGCGCCGTCGCGCGCGGCGACGGCACGGTCGCCGAGATCGCGGCGGAGCTGGCCGCGCGGCCCGAGACCTTCTACGGGCAGGGCCGCGCGTTCGCCGTCGAGGGCGGTGAGGGGCGGGGCTGGTTCGACGTGACCGTCACCATCACCGCCGCCCCCGACGAACGGCCCCCGGAGATCGAGCCGGCCGCCCTCGCGCAGGCCGGGGAGGAGGCCACCAAGGTCGACGTCCACCACAACTCGGCCGCAGCCGTCGGCTCCGGTTCGGGCGGCTCGACGAGCTACGGCGCGGGGGGCACCTTCTTCGGGCTCGCGCCCGTCGCGCCGGGCCTCTACCTGGGCGGCGTGGGCATGGCCCAGGCCCAGCCCTGGCAGTCCTCCCAGGAGAGCCGCGGCACCAAGGGGGTGGCCGAACCGCGCGTGCTGCGCAGCGAGTCGGGGTCGGTCGAGGTGCCGCGCAGGGTGCGTTACGGCGTACGGATCCGGCAGCAGGACGCGGCACCCGCGCCGCCCGTGTACGGCGCGGGCACGCTGACCATGCGGGTGCCGACCGAGAGCCTGGTGCCGTACGACACCGCGGCGCCGCCACCGGCGCGGCGCTTCGACGACCCGGCCCTGGCGAAGCGCCTGCGGCACGCCGGTTCCCTCGCCCCGGTCGCCGTCACCGACGACGCCGGACCACGCACCGATGACGCCGGGCCACGCGCCGAAGACGCCGGGCCGCACGCGGGCGGCGGCGGGCTGTTCGACGCGGTCGCCTCCGTGCTGCACCCCTCGCTCACCGCGCCCGGCTCCCCCGGGCGGGCCCGCCTGTACGCGGCGACCTCCACCACGAGCGTGCTGGAGGACATGCCCCGGCTGCTGGGCAACGGCGTCGTCAGCGACGACCTGACCGGCGCCGACCCCCGTACGGCCGGCGCCTACCGGATGAGCGCCCGCATCGCCGGCCTCGCCCCCGGCTGGGCCGCCGGCGAGACCCAGCTGCGCACCCACGCCCACGCCCAGCACACGGCCGCCGACGCCGCGGGCAAGGGGCGATCCGGGGCGGTCGGCGCGGGACCGGCCGTCGGTGTCGGCGTGGCCGTGAACGCCGCCGTCGCCCGGGCCGGGGCGATGCCCACCGCCGCCGCCCGCAAGGCCCGCTTCACCCAGTACGACCAGACGACGGCCCGCCGGGTGGGCGCGGAGGTCCGGGGCGACAAGGTGCTCTACCTGGCCACCGTGGACCTCACCGTGGAGGGCACGGGGACCCGTTCCGGGGAGATGCTGCTGGGCCGTGCTTCCCGGGTGGCCCACCACTCCCTCCGGATGTGGATGACCCTGCGGGCGGACGAGGCACAGGACATGGGCCTCGAGCTGCCGCCCGGGGTGACCGCCGGACCGCTCGTCACCAAGCCGAAGCGGCGCCGGGAGGGGGCCGGAGGAGAGCAGGGGACGGAGGAGGACGTCGAGCGTCACCTCCCGTTCGGGGCGATGGGCGCGAGCGTCGCGCTCGACAGGCTGGACACCACGGGGATGATCGCGTCCATCGAGAAGATGTTCGCCGCCGACCCCCGGCTCGAAGGCTTCCTGCCCCCCTTCGGCGACCAGCCGAAGCCGGGCGCTGCACCGGCGGAGGCCGAGGCCCAGCGGCACAACTACCAGGAGCTGGTCACCCGGCTCTCGGAGACCAACCTCAAGGCGAACAAGGACCAGTTGCTGTCCACGGGCGTCCCGGTGCGGCTGCGCCGCAAGAGCCGCATGCACGCCCACGACGTGCAGATCCGGGTCACCGGCACGCTCGGCGACTCCGAGTACGCCGGTGACATCGAGAAGTGGCTGGTGCGCAGCCACTCCGGTGTCGGCAGCAACCTCCAGAGCGGGCGGAGCAGTTCCAGGTCGGCGGGCTGGTCGGCGATCGGCCAGGTGCGGATCGTCCCCGGCGTCCTGACGGGCTCGGCCCGCCGCGACCGCAACCACGTCAGCGCCCGCCGCAACCAGGCCGGCCCCACCACCCGCAGCGACGTCCTCACCAACGGCTCCGGGAACGCGAGCGTCTTCTCGGCGCCGCTGCACCTCCAGGTGCAGGTCAGCATGGTGCACCGGCAGCGCAAGGCCCGGCGCTCGGTGCTGCCCGGCTCCCGGGGGCGCGACGTGCCCGAACCCGAGCGCATCGCCCGGATGGACGTGGAGCAGCAGGACGTACGGCTGCTCACTCCGACGGAGTTCACCCTGGACGGAGACGAGAAGCAGCGGCTCGACGCGGAGACCGCGGCGCGCGGCGCCAGGCCCCGGCGGCCGGAATGGCGGGTCGAGGCCGCCGGCATCGGGGACCTGGCCGCGCTGACGCCGCGTCCGGCGAGCGGCCGGGCCCTGCGGAACTGGACGCTGGTGGAGACCGTCGGCTCCGGCGCCCCGATCCGGGACCTGGCCTTCGACCTGCTGGCCGGGGCGGCGGCCCGGGACAAGGGGGTCCGCGAGGACCGGGCGCTGGCAACCGAGGGTCTCGGGCCCCGGCAGTCGATCGAGGAACGGCTCAGTCCGGGCGCGATCACGGGGGCGCTGCGGCAGGCGGTGTCGTCGGGGTGGGTGGTGAAGAACCTGAAGTACCCGCGCCGGCTGGCCGCGCTGGACGGGGCCGTGGGCATGCGGCTGGCGCTGGCCAATCCGCGGGTGATGCACGAGGGTTCGGGACCCGGCACGGAGACCTTCCTGCTCGGCGGGCACCAGGCCGGCGGCCAGGAGGGGCACGGCACCACCACGACGTACCAGGGCGGCCTGATGGGGCTGCAGAACGGTGCCGAGTGGCGCACCGGCCAGGGAGCGGCGGTGACCCGGAGCAAGGGGCGGAGCACCGCCGGGGGCGTCACGGTGTCCGGCACGGTGGAGCGCAACGCCCACACCCCGCGCAAGGCCCCGCTCTACCTGGTCCGGTGCGACCTCCTGGTCACCATGGTCGCCGAGGTCAAGGTCACCGGTGGCGGCCCCTACGTGACCAAGGAGGCGCGGACGCTGCCGGGCGAGGTGGGGGTGTGGCTGACGGCGGAGCAGCTGTCCTCGCAGGGGCTGAAACTGCCGAAGTCGGCGGCCGAGGCGCTGGGAATGGACAGCGTGCTCACACCCCGGCAAGGCCGGACGGGGGCGGAGACGGGAGCGGGCGCGGGCGCGGAAGGGTCCGGGTCCCGGCGGGCCGGCGAGCGGACGGCGGACCGGCGGGACCACGCGCCGATGGTCCCGCCCGCCGACCCCGCCCGCACTCCCGCGGAACCCGTGCCCGACCTCGGCGCCCAGCTGCCGCTCGGCATGGGCATGATCGAGAAGCTGCCGAACTTCGTGCCGTTGCTGACGGAGCTGCGTGCCGCCCTCGCCCGCCGCGACGAGCGCCTGGCGGCGGACCTGCTGCCGCGGCGGCAGCTCGACGACCCGAACGACAACGTGCAGCGGCTGCTGCGCGTCCTGGACCGGGACGGCTCCGAGGGGCTGCTGTCGAGCGCCATGGACGGCGGCGTCACCGTGGAGCTGTTCGACGGCCGGAAGACGCCGTACTGGGCGGTGTTCCGGGTCCGCAGGGCGGGTCCCGGCAGGTTCGCCGGGATGGCGGCCGACAAGCGGGACATGGAGTACATCACCTCGGCCACCGCGCAGCGGACGGACTCCCGGGAGCAGGGCGGCTCGCTCGGCGCCGAGAGCGTCCTCGCGGGCTCCGCCAAACCGGAGGGCGGCGCCGGGGTCCTGAAGAGCACCGGCGGTGTCGCGGGCCTGGGCGCCGCCGCGAGCGACTCGCGGCGCACCGGCTCGGCCTCCCGCGCCCAGGTGGGCATGAAGCTGGTCGCCGACTCCTCGACGGGCCCGGCGAAGATGCGCGTGCCGGTCGACGCCGCACTGGAACTGCACTCGGCCAAGGGCCGGGTGGCTCTCGCCCAGCTGGGCCGGAGGGAGCTGACGCACCGCGTGCCGAAGGACGACCTGACGGCCCTGGCCCGGCTCGAGCCCGCCGCTGATCGCCCGGCCGGCGAAAGGCCGCCCGGCGTCGCGGACGCCGACCCGGCACGGCTCGGCGCCTGGCGCGGCGGCGGGGTACGACTGCCGATGGAGGCGCAGGTCAACGGCTTCCAGGGGGCGCCGCAGGTACGGCGGTTGGTGGACGCGGCGGTGCGGGAGGCCGGGGGCGGCCACCGTTACCGCGACAAGGGGCAGTCCGCCGCCTACACCCTCCAGGAGGCCGTCTCCACCGAGTGGATGATCTCGGCGCTGCCGCTGCTGACCAGCGCGGGGGCGGAGCTGCCGCCGGTGCACGCCAGTGGGCTCCAGGGCCAGGACCTCCGGGCGTCGGTGCACGCGCGGCTGCGCGCCGGGAAGGTGCTCGGCACCGGCGCCAGGATGTCGTTCGAGGCGATCGCACCGAGCGGCCCGGACGGCCCCAGGCCCACCCAGGAGGACGGCCAGTACTCGGCGGACCACGGGCGGGCGGGGCGCGGACTGTTCGGTGCGGGCCTGCTCAACGCCACCGAGTTCCGGCTCAACCAGGCCCTGGCCAACGCCGACGGCGCGGGCGGCGCGGCCGGCATGACGGCGGACGGCTCCGGCTCGATGCCGGTGCACAAGCCCAAGCAGCGGTCGGTCCTCGTCCAGTTCACGGTGGACGTGAGGGTGGTGGCGCGGGTCGTGGCACGCGGCACGCACCGGACCGGGACGGCCGTACGGGAGGTCACCCTGCCCACGCCGGTGGTGGTCCGGATGCCCGAGCCGGTCGTCCGGCGGCTGCTCGCCGAGACGGCGGACGACAGCAGGCTGCGGGCCCCGCGGGGGCGTCTCGCGCCCGCCGGTCCTCAGTCCTGAGCGGTGTCGCGCGCGACGGGGTACGCGTCCCTGGGCCGGCCCAGGCCCAACGCGCCGGGCAGCTCGGTCCTGCGGCGTATCCGCAGCTTCCGGTACGTGCTGGTCAGGTGGGTCTCCACGGTGCGCCGGGCCAGGTGCAGCAGATCGGCGATCTCGGTGTTCGTGCGGCCGTCGGCGGCCAGTTCGGCGATACGGCGCTCGCTGCCGGTCAGCGCCCGGGACCCGGTCCGGGCGGTCACCGGGCCGCGGGCGCCGCTCCCCCGCAGGGCCTGCCCGACGAGGGTGAGCAGCCGGTCAGCCCCCTTGCGCTCGGCCAGCTCCGCCGCCTCGCGCAGGCAGTCGCGGGCGCGGCCGCGTTCTCCGGCGGCGGTGAGCTGACGGCCCTGGGCGAGCAGCGCCGGGACGAGTTCCATCTCGGCGTCGGCGGGCGCCTCCCGCAGGGTGCGTACGGCCTCGTCGGCCAGTTCCAGGCCGCGCCGCCCGCCGGTCGCGGTGCCCAGCACACGCAGGGCGCGGCCCACCGTGCGCGGGGTGTTCCACACCCGGGCCAGCCGTAGCTCCTCCGTCGCCAGGGCCAGGGCCTCCTGGCCGCCGCCCAGCGCCAGCCGGCACTCCGCGATCGCCGTCCGCCACGGGGTGACGACCGGGCTGACGACGTCCCGGGCGGCCTGGCGCCGGCCGCACTCCAGGAAGTCGTGCAGCGCGCCCGCGGGATCGCCGGTGGCGGCACGCAGCACGCCCCTGGCGTACAGGAAGCGGTTCAGCTCCCAGTTCTCCGGCACCTCGCGCAGGTCGAACCGGCCGGCGAAGCGCCGCGCCTCGTCGGTACGGCCGGTGTGGACGAGCGCCATCAGGGCGTGGGCGTCCCGGTTGGAGGGCCCGGTGCGGGACGGCACCGGGTCCCCCGCCGCGTCGCCGGTGCCGAGCAGACGGGCGTGTTCGCCGCGGGCCGCGGCGATGTCCGCGCGGGTGTTGAGGAGCGCGTGCTGCATCGGGTGCAGCAGGGCCGGGTGCTGTCCGGACAGGCCGCGTTCGACGAGCCGGTCCGCCTCGTCGAGTTCGTCGGCCCACTGGGCGACCGCGGCGGCCGTGCCCAGCAGGAAGGGCTCGGCGAGCGGGTCGGTGGGCTGCGCCAGCAGTTTCCGTACCCGGGTCATCGCCTCCTCGGCCGAGATCAGCGCGGCCGTCGCCGCGTACCGCACGAGCAGGGCCTGACCGGCGGTGCCCACCAGTTCCGGGGAGTGCTCGCCGGTCTCGCACAGCCACCGGTACACCTCCTGACGGGTCGCCAGGTCCTCGTCGGACAGCAGCGCGCCGGCGGTCTGCACGGTGCGGGTCAGCCCCGGGTGGCCGGACAGCCGGCCCTCCGTACGGCGCAGTACCTCCATGGCGGTACGGATCTCCCCGCGGCCCGCCAGGGCGGTGCCGAGGGCGACGGCCGTACGCACCCGGTTGCGGGGGTCGGCCGGCAGGTGCTGCGCCTCGGCGAGACGCGCGATGGCGGCCGGCGTGTCGGCCGACGCGTACTCCAGGGAGCCCAGTTCGGTCAGCAGCCGCTGGCGCAGGTCGTCCGGCAGTGATTCGTCGAGGGCCCGGCGCAGATAGCCGACGGCGTCGTCGGGCCGGGCGTCGTGCACGGCGACGGTGACCGCGTCGCGCAGGACGCGCAACGCCCAGGGCAGGCCCACGGCCGGCGTCCGCAGCAGATGCCGGGCGACCGCCTCGACCCGGTCGCCCCGGCGCAGCATGGCCTCCGCCGCCGCCCGGTGCGCCGCCTCCCGGCGGGGCCTCGGCCAGCCGGTGAGCACGGCGTCGCGCAGCAGCGGGTGCGCGTAGCGCGGGCGCCCGGCGGCGTCCGGCCGCAGCAGCCCCAGCCGGGTCATGGCGGCGAGCCACCCGGCGACCCGGGCGGGGTCGGCGCCGGCCGCCTCGGCGAGCAGGCCGACCGGGTCCCCCGCCCCCGCCTCGGCCGCACGCCCCCGGGAGGGAACCGAGCCCCTCCCCGGCACCGCCCGGTGCGGCACGCCGGGCGGCGCCCAGCAACGCCCACGCGGAGCGTGCGGCGCGGCCCCCGGCTCCGGTCCCGGCTCCGGGTACCGGCCCCGCTGCGTGGGCAGCACGGGCTGCACGTCATCCGCGTGCTCCCCGTACTGGGCCGGCCGGCCGGGCTGGACGGGTGGGGCGGGCTCGAAGGGCTGGGCAGGCGGACCGGGCTCGACGGGCACGACGGGCACCACGGGCTCGACGGGCTGTACGGGCTCGACGGGCCAGGCGGATGGAGCGGGCTCGGCGGGTACGGCGGCCGGGTCGGCCTGCGCGGGCTGGACGTCCGGGTCCGCGCCCGGCCACGCCTGTTCCAGTGCCGCGAGGCAGCGGGCCACGTCGGCAGTGGCGGGGCCGGCGCTGTTCAGCCACCAGGAGACGGCCGCAGGGTAGGTCCCGGGGTACAGCGCGGCGCAGGTGTCGGGCAGGGGCGGGGCGCCGCCGGGTGCGGAGCCGTCCTGCGGCGGGATGCCGCCGAGGTCGTCGAGCAGGGCATGCAGCAGCAGCGGACTGCCGGCGCCCGCCCGTACGCACTCCTCCGTCCAGCGCGGTCCGGCCGCGGGAAAGGCGGCGCGGACCAGCCCGGCCGCCGCCGCGTCGCTGAGCGGGGCGAGGGTGTGGGTGCGCACGAGGGAGGGGGACAGGGCCTGGGTGAGTCCGGCGGGCCGCGGTTCGATGTCGTACTGGCTACGCTCGGTGGCCACCAGCAGTACCGGTAATCGGTCGACGCGCCGGGCCGCCTCGACCAGCCAGCGCCGCGAGGCCTCGTCGGCCAGGTGGACGTCGTCCACGGCCACCAGCAGCGGGCCCTCGTCCGCGTACGAGCGCAGGAGCCGCCACAGCCGGGCCGCACTCCCGCGGTCGTCGCCGCCCGGCACCAGGTCCGTGAACTCCGGTACCGGCCCGAGGAGGTGGAGGACCGTGGCGAAGGACACGCCGGTGTCCTCGGACGAGCAGCGCGCACGCAGCACCCGCAGGCCGCGGTCCGCGGCGTGCCGGGCGGCGGCTTCCAGCACGGCGGTGCGACCGGTGCCGGTGGCCCCGCGCAGCAGGACGAGGCCGCCCGTGCCGGCCCGGGCCCGCTCGGTCTCGGCAGCGAGCAGCGCCAGGGCGTCGTCGCGTTCGCGGAGCGGTCCGGTCATCGGTGCCTCCTGTGGTGGATGGTGGCCCCCCGGTCTGTGAGACGTGGAAATGCGAACGCGGGTGGTGTGAGGTGGCCCACGAAGAGGGGCCGCGTTCCTTGGGCCGGAGGGTGGCTGTGGCGAGGCTCACGGTGGTGCGCGCCCGGCGCCCGGCGCCGCGCGCTCTCGCACGACATCCCTCTGACCTGCTGGGATGCCCGCTCCGGGGGCCCCTTCGTGGCGGTGCCCGCGCTGGTCTCGTGGTGTGCCTCGTGGTGCTCCACGATTGCGCGGTCCCAGCAGTCCCAGAAGTGTGGAACACGCTCATCCGCTACCGGCCTGCGCCGGACGGCGGGCTCGTGAACAGGGGGGAAACGGTTGCTCAACTCACCCCGGGCCACCACCGCATCCACGCTCGGCGCCGGCGGAGCCGTCGGCGTCACCGACCCGCGCGTCCCGGTGTCGGTGTCCGCTCCGGACCCGATCAGCCGCGAGGGCGCGGTCAGCCAGTTGCGCCGCCACCCGGAGATCGACCTGCGCGAGGAGTCCGGCCCCGGCACCGTGGCCCTGCTCATCGAGGACGCGCTCGACGAGGCGGCGCTCACCCGGCTGCGCCGGATCGTGCGCAGCGAGGGCGCCCGCGCCGTGCTCGTGGTCGGCGCGATCCGGGAGAGCGAGCTGCTGGACGTCGTCGAGTGCGGCGTCGGTGCCATCGTCTGGCGGCACGAGGCCACCGCCCACCGGCTGGTGCAGGCGGTACTGGCCGCCTCCCGCGGCGACGGCGACCTGCCCGCCGACCTGCTCGGCCGGCTCATCAGCCAGGTGGGCACGCTGCACCGGGGCGCGGCGGGCCGCCCCGGCGCCCCTTCGCTGGGTCTCGCACCCCGCGAGGTGGACGTCCTGCGCCTGGTCGCCGAGGGCCTCGACACCGGAGAGATCGCCGGCAAGCTGTCCTACTCCGAACGCACCGTCAAAAACGTCATGCACGGGCTCACCACGCGACTCCACCTGCGCAACCGTGCGCACGCCGTGGCCTACGCCCTGCGGGAAGGCTACATCTGACCGAACGGGCAATCGAGAGCGGCCCCTCGGGGCCGCACGGGCAGGGCGGCCTGCCCGGCCGCCGTCCCCGGCACGCCTGCGGGCCGGGCGGCACCCGGGGCACGATCGGTGACGCAGGGCGGTGGGCGAGACGGCAGGGCGGGAGCGCAAGTGATCCACGAGGTGGACGAGGTCCTCAAGAACCTCCTCGGCGGCGGAGCGCTGACGGGCTCGGGCATCGACGTGTCCTTCGAGGCACCCACCCGTGACTGGGCGGCCCGGCGCAACGCCCCCGTGGTCAACGCCTACCTGTACGACATCCGGGAGGACGTGGCCCGGCGTCAGAGCGGACGGATGTCGGTGCGCGACGAGCGGGACGTCGAGGTGCGGCGCCGCCGGCCGCCGCGCTGGTTCCGGCTGTCGTACCTGGTGACGGCCTGGACGAAGACCCCGCAGGACGAACACCGGCTGCTGTCCGCCGTGCTGGCGACCCTGCTGCCGCGCGAGGTCCTGACCCCCGACGAACTCCCCGCCCCGCTACGGGCGCTGGAGCTGTCGATGCCGCTGACGGTGGCCGGCACCCAGACGGAGTCCCGTTCCCTCGCCGAGATCTGGTCCGCCCTCGGCGGCGAGCTGAAACCGTCCCTGGACCTGGTGGTGACCGCGCCCTTCCCCGCCTACCCGGAGTACGACGCCGGGCCCCCGGTCACCGAGGGCGCGATGGTCCGGGTGCGCGAGCTGCCCGGCGAACCGGCGCAGTCCAGCGAGCGCTCCCACCGGCCCCACCAGGTGGCGGCCGCCCGTGCCGCCCGCCGGGACGCGGCCGGCCGCCGGACGGACCAGCGGTGAGCTTCCCCACCGAGGAGGCGTCGGCAGCCCCCTCCGGCTCCCCGGCGTACGGCCCCTACGACTCGCAGGGCTCATCCGACTCGTTCCATTCATCGGACTCGCCTGACTCCTCCGGGCCGCCTGACTCCTCCTCCGGGCCGCATGACCCGCACGGCCCGCATGACCCGTACGGCCCGGAAGACCCGCACGGCCCGTACGGCCCGCATGACCCGCACGGTCCGTACGGCGATCCCGTCCACGCCATGCTCGCCCGCCTCGCCGCTCTGCGGGAACGGGTGACCGCGCTGGTCGAGCACCGCGCCGCCACCGACCCCACGGCCGACGACCCGCTGCGCGGCCTGTACCTGTCCGACGACGCCGTACGCCACCTGCTCCGCACCTGGCCGGCCTTCGCCGGCTCCGGAGCCGGCGAAGGCGCCGAGCCTCCCGAAGACGCCCCGCCGCACGCGTCCGCGGACGACCCGGCCGGTCCCGGCGACCGGCTGGCGCTGCTGGCCGGGCGGACGGGGCTGACCGAGCTGGACACCGCCGTCCTGCTCATCGCCCTCGCCCCCGACATCGACCGCACCTTCGAGCCGCTCTACGGCTACCTCAACGACGACGTGAGCCGCCGTCGCGCCACCGTGAGCCTGGCCCTGGACCTGTGCGGGGTGCCCGCCCACCTGGCGGCGGTCCGCGCCCGTTTCCACGCCTCGGCACCACTGCGCGCCCTCGGGCTGCTGGAGGTCGAGGAGCCCGAGCGGCCCTTCCTCACCCGCTCGTTGCGGGTCCCGGACCGGCTGGCCGGCCATCTGCTCGGGGACGACACACCGGACGCCGCGCTCCTCGGCCGGCTGCACCCGATGCCGGAGCCGTTGCCGACTGGCCCCGACGCCGAGGGCTTCGTGCGCCGTCTGGCAACCCGTCTGCACGACGGACCGCTCACCGCCTACCTGCGCGAACAGCGCGAGGGCGACGGCCTGGCCGCCCTCGCCCACGTCCTGCGCGCCGCGGGCCTCGACGCGCTGTGCTGCTCGGCGCCCGAGGACGACATCCCCGAGCTGCTGCGCGAGGCACGCCTCACCGGCCGGGCCGTCGTGGTGTCCGGCCTGCCCGACCGGCCGGGCCCGCTGGTGCGGGCGCTGACCGCGGTGACGGACGTGACCGTGCTGCTGACGGACCCCCGCCCGTACGACCCGCACTGGTCCCCGGCCGACCCGCTGGTCCTGGACGCGCCGGGCCGCCGGGCCGGCGGAACGGCCGCCTGGCGGGCGGCGCTGGGCCCGGACGCCGACGGGTTCGACCTGGCCACCGCCGTCGCTCCCTACCGCCTGGGCGGCGACCGGATCCAGCGGGCCGCGCACGCCGCCCGCACCCTCGCCGCCTTCGACGGCGGCCCGGTCACCGCCGGCCACGTCCGGCTCGCGGCCCGCCGGCAGTCGGCCTCCGGCCTGGAGAGCCACGCGCGGCGGATCCGTCCCGCCGTGGACTGGCGGGACCTGGTCCTGCCCGACGCGCCTCTGACCCAGCTGCGCGAACTCGCCCTGCGCGCCCGCCACCGCGACCGCGTCCTCGGCGACTGGCGGCTCAGCGCGGGCGGCGGGCGCGGCCGGGGCGTCCTCGGCCTGTTCGCGGGCGAGTCCGGCACCGGCAAGACCCTGTCGGCGGAGGTGGTCGCGGCCGACCTGGGCCTCGACCTCTACGTCGTCCAGTTGTCGTCGATCGTGGACAAGTACGTCGGCGAGACCGAGAAGAACCTGGAGCGGATCTTCACGGAGGCCGACCGTACCGACGCCGTGCTCCTCTTCGACGAGGCCGACGCCGTCTTCGGCAAGCGCTCCGAGGTCAAGGACTCGCACGACCGGTACGCCAACATGGAGAGCGCCTATCTGCTCCAGCGCCTGGAGTCCTTCGACGGCATCGCCCTGCTCACCACCAACCTGCGGGCCAACATCGACGAGGCGTTCACCCGGCGCCTCGACCTGGTGGTCGACTTCCCGTTCCCGGACGCCGGTCAGCGTCTGGCGCTGTGGCGGCACGGCCTGTCGCACGTCCCGTCCGCCGACGGCATCGACCCGGCCGGGCTGGCCCGGGACTTCGAGCTGGCCGGCGGCTCGATCCGCAGCGCGGTGGTCACCGCCGCCTACCTCGCCGCCGGACGCGGCGACAGCGTGACGGCGGACGACCTCCTGGAGGGCGCCCGCCGCGAGTACCGCAAGGCCGGGCGGCTGGTGCCCGGCGAAGGCGGCTGGTGACCGTCAGTCCTTCCGCACGTCAGTCCTTCTTCACCGGGACGATCTTCCACTCCTGGTCGTCGGAGTTGGTGCAGTTGTAGATCGTCAGCCGGGCGAAGAGACCGCCGCCGTTGGTGTTGCTCACGTCCAGGCACTTGTTCTTGCTGACGAAGTTCCGGATCCAGTAGTCGCCGCTGGGCTGCTTGTCGATCCACCAGAGCTGGTTGTCGCCGGTCGTGCCGTCGCAGTGGAACTCGGAGACGGGCGTCGTGATGGGCCGGGCTCCGAACTCGCCCAGGTCCATGCAGAGTTTGTCCTGGACGTTGCGGATCTGGAAGAGAGCCGCCCCGCCGGGGCCGCCCTTCTCGACCTTCACCTCGAGGTCCCAGATCTGGTTGTCGCCGTCGGTGTCGTCGCAAACGGCCTGCTGGACGGGTCCGTTGATCTCCCCCTTCCCACGCCCGGGGAGTTCGGCGCACATACCGGTGGTGGCGTTGCGCAGCAGGACGTTCTCGGCGGGCACCACGGGCTTCTTCTTCGCGGGCTGCTTGGGCGCCCCGCCGCCACCCTCGCCCTCGCCGCCCTTGTCTCCGCCGCCGTCGCCCTTCGGCTCCTCGGAGGCCGGCTGCTCGGGGGCCTCCGGTGCCTCGGGAACCGACTCGGCAGCGCTGGGCAGGGCCTCCGCACTGGCGCTGGGACTGGGCGCGAGCGCACTGCCCGCCTGCTCGATCTGCTCCGTCGCACTCGTCCGGACCTGAGGCTTGTAAGCGATCCAGATCATCACGAACGCGATCGTCAACGCCAGCGCGATACCGAAGAACGCAGCGATCCAACCGGGCAGAAACCCACGCTGCACATACGTGCCCTCCACCTCGTCCGGATCGACCCCCGACCGACGCACCGACAGCGTGTACGGCCGCTCCTCCTTCGACCCGAACCAGATGATCTGCCGCGGCTTCAACGTCGTCTCCACGAACGCCGCACGCCCCGGCTCGATCTGCACATTCCCCGGACGGATCTCGTACGACAGATGATCCCCGGTATCACTCCCCGAGACCGACGCCGTCACCCTCGTATTACCGAGATTGTCCACCGCCAGCCGAGGCCGCCCCCGGAACCGCCCCTTCACCGTCGGCGGCACCAACTCCGCCCGCACCTCGGTGAACGCGGTGATCGTCAGGTTCCCCTCCGGAACCGTCACCGCGTCCGGATGCTCCGTCGGCGTGATCCGCACCGCATACGGATTCGGCCCCGCCACCGCATCCGACGTACGCGGCGGCGCGAACGTCAACTCCACCGTCCCCGTCGTCCCCGGATACAAACGCAGCGTCTGCGGCTCCACCGTCGTCCACGGCGCCACATCCCCCACGGGCTCGAAGCGGTACTCGTCGACGACATCACCGGTATTACGCACCCTCAGCCGCGCACGCGTACTGCTGCCAGGGTCGACGGTGGCGGACGCGGGCTCCAGAGAAGTCCAAAGGCTCACACACCGACGCTACGCGCCCACCGATGCCACGTCAGGAGCCGTGGGGGCAGACCGGGTTGCCCCCGCGGACCCGGTCACACGGTGAGACGGACGGCCTCGAGCTGGAGCCTCTTCCCCATCTCGCCGCCGAAGTACCGCCAGTCCGCGGGCTTGGTGCAGCCCTGGTTCAGCCAGCCTCTGTCCCGCACGTTGGTGTCGGCGCAGACGGTGCCTTCGGCGGTCTTGAGGGTGAACCCCTCGAGGGCCGAGAGCGCCTCCTTGGTGCTTCCGAGGTACATGTCCCTGCCGTCGGCGGCACTCGCCCACTCGTCGCCGGTCGCCCAGCCCTCGACGACGTGCGCTCCGTTACCGCTGGTGCCCCCGGTCCCGGACACGGCGATGTTGAGGGCCTTGACGGGCAGGTCCTTGCCGACCGTGCCGGCCTCGGCGCCGTCGCACACCGGGTCCTGCCAGCCTCGGTCCGCCACGTAGGCGCGGTAGCAGATGTGCCGGCCCTCACTGCGCGCGGCGATCTCCCGCACGGCGGTGGCAGCGGTCCGGGGCTTCGGGGGCTCCGCCTTCTTCGACTCGCCGCCGCCTCCGCCACCACCGCCCTTGCCGCCGCCGTCGTTCTTCGGTTTCTCGGAGGCCGGCTGTTCGGGGGCCTTGGGCACCGCGGGGGCCGACTCGGCCGCGCTGGGCAGGGTCTCCGGGCTGGCGGAAGGGCTGGGCGCCAGCGCGCTGCCCGCCTGCTCGATCTGCTCGGTGGCACTGGTGCGCACCTGGGGCTTGTAGGCGATCCAGATCATCACGAACGCGATCGTCAACGCCAGAGCGATACCGAAGAACGCCGCGATCCAGCCGGGCAGGAACCCACGCTGCACATACGTGCCCTCCACCTCGTCCGGCTCGACCCCCGACCGCCGCACCGCCAGCGTGTACGGCCGCTCCTCCTTCGACCCGAACCAGATGATCTGCCGCGGCTTCAGCGTCGTCTCCACGAACGCCGCACGACCCGGCTCGATCTGCACATTCCCCGGACGGATCTCGTACGACAGATGATCCCCGGTGTCACTGCCCGCGACCGACGCCGTCACCCTCGTATTACCGAGGTTGTCCACCGCCAGCCGAGGCCGCCCCCGGAACCGCCCCTTCACCGTCGGCGGCACCAACTCCGCCCGCACCTCGGTGAACGCGGTGATCGTCAGGTTCCCCTCCGGAACCGTCACCGCGTCCGGATGCTCCGTCGGCGTGATCCGCACCGCATACGGATTCGGCCCCGCCACCGCATCCGACGTACGCGGCGGCGCAAACGTCAGCTCAACAGTGCCCGTCGTCCCCGGATACAACCGCAAGGTCTGCGGCTCCACCGTCGTCCACGGCGCCACATCCCCCACAGGCTCGAACCGGTACTCGTCAACGACATCACCGGTATTACGCACCCTCAGCCGCACACGCGTACTGCTGCCAGGGTCGACGGTGGCGGACGCGGGCTCCAGAGAAGTCCAAAGGCTCACACACCGACGCTACGCGCCCACCGATGCCACGTCAGGAGCCGCCAGGGCAGCGTCCTCCGGCCCGGGGGGCAGGCCCTCCGGGTCCCAGACAGGGGATCAGTCCCGGAGTTCGTTGACCCGTGGCGCCTTGTTGGTCGTCCCGTAGCCCCGCAGGGTGAGCTTCGAGAGGCCGGACATGTGCTGGAACTGCGTGGACGTGACCTGGAACCGCGCGTTGCCCGCGTTGGGGTCCTTGTACGTGACGATGTCGGTCGCGGGGTCGTAACCGTCGAAGAGCACGGCGTGGGTGGTCGGCCTCATCCCGCTCAGCGGCTCGCCGGTCAGGTCCACGACGTCCCCGCCCCGCGTGTCGGCCGGGTACCGGCTGCGGACACCGGCGTAGCTCGGCACCTTGGCAAGCTTCAGGGTCGTGGTGACGTCGCTGTGTTCCTGCCCCCGGTCGATCTCCAATGGCGTGCCGCCCAGCAACTCGCTCACCTCGTCGCCCGGTTCCCCGATCATCGTCACCAGTTGCTGGGCGCGCTTGCGGGCCTGACTGTACGCCTCGCGCACCCCGGTGAACGCGGCACTTCCGTCGGCGAATTCCAGCTTGCCGACCGAGGCGTCACTCTTCAGCGCCCGGCGGGCGAGGCCGGAGACGACGTCCCGGGAGATCGTGGTGCCGCCGTTCGGCGCGTGAGCGCTCCAGTTGTCCAGCCGCTCGACCATGTCCTGCAGCGCCTCCGCCATCATCACCACGGCGAGCCGGCGGCCGTCCATCCGGTTGCCCTGGGCCCTCTCCTTCTTCAGGCGGTCGTCACGGTCCTCCGTGGACGGATACGCCCGCATGGCGATGGAGAGGTAGTTGACGGGCAGGCCGTGGTGCTGGGCGATCGCCTCCAGCACGTAGAGCCAGCAGGAAGGGCCCTGCTGCTTGGCGAGGTCGGTGACGCGCTGCACCGTGGCGCCCGCACCGCCCGTGCTTCGCTGGACGGCCGTGTCCGTGTCGTCCGCCTGCTCCGCGACCCGTCGCTGGGCGACGACGGACGGAGCGGTGCCGGCCCCGGACATGAAGGCGTCGCTGTCGGTGTCCGCCGCCCGCTCGGAGCCCTGTCCGGGGTCCGTGACGGTGAGGCCGGCACCGTGGCTGTTGCCCGTCTCCGGGATGCCTCTGATGTTCTTGTCGAGGTGGCTGGCCTCGTGGGCGAGGGTCTTCGTGTTACCGACGGCCTGCGGGCCGAGGAAGATGTGCTTGCCGACCGTCATGGCCTCGGCGCCCAGCGCCGCGGTGGCCCGCTGGGCTATCGGGTTGTCGTGCACGCGGCCCTCGGAGAGCCGTTCGTTCTGGAAGAACGGCTTCGCCTTGGCGAGGAAGGAACCGGGGAGCGAGGTGCTCGGCGTGTTCCGGGCGGCGTCCAGGAGGCTGCGCTGAGCGGTGGGGCCGGTGTCCTCCACACCCGAGTGCTCGCATCCCGGCCCGTGCTCGTGCGGAGCTTCCCGGCGCTGCACGGTCGGGCCGGCGTGCCCGCACCCCGGGCCGTGCTGATGCCGCTCCGCCTCGACGGACCGGGCCACGGCCGCGTTCCCCGCCAGACGCTGAAGGGTCAGCATCCGCTGGACGGGCGCGCTCGGCGCGGCCACCTGGCGGTTCGTCGCGTCCCGCTCGTCGGACGATCGGCTCCGCGTTCCGTGCGCGCGCACGACGCTCCCTTCGACACCGGACGGTTGACCACCCAGCCTTACCGGAGCAACCCCGCCGCCGGCAGGTCCACGAGGGCAGCTTCGGGGGCATCCCCGGCGGGCGGTCACCCCCGCGGGCACCCCTAGGAGGAGTCCGCGGCGAACCGGCGTGCCTCGGACGCCGGCATCCGGACCACCACCGGGGTCGGGAGGACGCCGTCCCGGACCCCGACGGCTCCCCCGGCTCCGCGCAGCCCTCGGGTGTGCCGGTGACGTATCCGGGCCACGGCCCGGAACTCCAGGGTGAACTGGACGAGCGCGGAGGTCTCCTTGGGCTTCTGGAGCGGCACGGTGCCGGCCGCGTTGCCCACCGTCCCGGCCGCGCCGCCCTCGCTGCCGACCCCGCCCGGCGCGTTGGTCATGCCGGACTGCTCGGCCCGTACCGGCCCCACACCGCCCGAGAAGCCCCCCGACCGGCCGTGCCGTGCCGCCTGCCGGTGCTCGGTACCCGCGGGACGGGAGCCGTCCGGGGTGCTCTGGGCCACCGTCTCGAACGTCATCTCGTCGCTCTCGCCCAGGAGCCGGGCGTCGAGCAACCGCGCGTGCAACGCGCAGTCGATGTCGTGGCCCTTGGCGCCGGAGACGTGCACGGGCGGCAGATCGGCGCCGCCGGCGACCAGCAGCGGCAGCGCGGCCAGCAGCCACTCCGTGGAGACCGCCTCGCCCTGCGCGTAGTGCGCGGCGCTCCCGGGCTCGCGGAAGCCGGTGTTCACGCCGGCCGCCGCCATCGCCCGGCCGATCACCTCCCGCACCTGCGGCGCGCCCCTGAATCCGTTGGCCTGCGCCTCCAGCGGCAGCCGTGCTCCCGCCGCGTGCCACGCGCGCAGGGCTGCCGGGGCCGCACCGCTCGGGGGCGGCGAGACCATCGGCTCCATTCCGGGCCGGCGCTCCCGCGCCACCGGCGACACCCCGGCCAGGGCCTCCATGTCCTTCTCCAGGGCCCGGTGGACCAGGGCGCCGCCGAGATCGACGGTGGCCACCTGCCCGTCGGCGGAGCGCAGCTCCAGCTCCGCGCGGACCGGGACGCGCACCTTCACCGACGCCGCGTCGCCCACGATGGCCCGCAGGCCGGTCTGGCCGCGCGCGGCCACGGTCCGGCTCGTGGCCGCGGAGCGGCCGGCCGCCGGTCCGAAGACCCCTCCGTTCCGGTTCGTGGCCGCCTCGCCGGACGACTCGGAGCCGGTCAGGAGACCGCCCACCGCGTCGGACTCGCTCTCCTGGTGGGTGTCGGCGCGCTGTGCGGCCGCCACGGTCGCGTACTCCATCTCCCGGTCGCCGCCGGACGGCCCGGCGATCGCACCGGGCCCGGTCCGCCTGACGTGGAAGACGGCCCAGTACGGCTTCGCCCGGCGGCCGGGCCTGCTGCTGTTGCGCAGCAGTTCCACGGGCACGCCGCCGTCCATGGCACCGGCCAGCAGGCCGGTGGCGCCGTCCCGGTCCAGGACGCGCAGCAGCCGCTGCACGTTGTCGAAGCGGTCGTCGAGCCGGTGCTCCGGCAGCAGGTCCGCGGCCAGGCTCCGGTCCTTCACGGCCGAGCGCAGCCGTGTCAGGAGGGGGACGAAGTCGGGCAGTTCGTCGATCAGGCCGAAGCCGATGGGCATGTCCTTGGCGTGCTCGGGGAGGGGGGCGGAGGCGGGGACCGTGGAGGTTTCCGCGCCCGTGCCCCTGCCCGTGCCCGCGCCCGCGCCCGCGCCCGCGCCCGCGCCAGTGTTCTGTTCCCGCTCCGTTTCCTGGCCCCGGCTCCGGTCCTCTCCCCGGCCCTCCGCCTGTCCCCTCCCCTTGCCCTTCCCCGTGTTCGCCGACGGCGCGGACGGACCGAACAGTCCGGTCGGGCCCATCTGGGCGATCGTGTCCCGCTGTTCGCGTTCCCGTTCCTCCGGGTCGCGCAGTCCGGCCGCCGCGAGTTGGGCCCCGGTCAGCCAGAGGCCGACGCTGCCGGGGATCGTCTGCTTCCTGGCCGCCGTGTAGGGGCCGGAGCCGTTGACCGCGACCTCGGCGACCATGCTGACGGCCAGGTCGCACTGGACGAGGTAGAGGGAGCGGCTGCGCGGATTGACGGCGTTGCGCTCCACGGTGCCGCTCAGCGTCGCGCTCTCGGCGTCCGTCGTGGCCTTGGTCCGGCGGTAGGCCGCGGTCTCCCACAGCGACCAGTCCTGGCCGGACTCCATCCCCCTGGCGTCCGCCGAGTACGTCCTGCTCTTGGTCCGCGCCCGTTGTCCGGAGCCCTGGTGCCCGCCCAGGGACATGTTCTCCATGCCCGCCCCGGTGGCTTTGTGCCGCACACGGGGATTGGTGAGCGCGAACCGGGTGCCGACCGCGCCGTCCAGCGCGGTGAGCCGCCGGGGATGGCGCAGTCCGGCCACCACCCAGCCCGAGGTGACGCCCTGCCGCAGTGCCGCCGTGACGGCCTGCGGACTGAAGCGGTCCTCGATCGCGAGGCGCGGAGCCAGGCCCTCCGTTTCGAACGCGGTGTCGCCGGGCTTGTCCGTGCTGCCCCGGCGCGCGGCCTGGGCGAGCAGCTGGAAGGCCAGGTCCCGGACCTGCTTGGCGTCGCCGACGGTCTCCACGAAGTCCCAGTCACGCAGACCGCCGCCCGCGGGCCGGGTGGTCAGGTCGGTGATGCCGGAGGCGTCGAGGCGACTGGATCTGCCCATGCGCCCCGCGGCCCGGCGCCGGTTGAGCTTCTCGTGGGCTTCGTCGTCCAGGGTCGTCGCGGTCGGTGCGCTGAGCCGGACGTCCTGCTGCCGTTCGCTCAGCTCGCGCAGCGGATCGTCCTCACCGGTACGGTCGTCCGAACTGGCGATCACCTCGGCCGCCGGCCGGTGGCGTCCGGGACGACCGGGGGTGACGGCCCGCTTCCCGGTGCGCTCCCGGCTGGTCATGGTGACGTGCACGGCGAGCGACAGGCTGGTGCCGAACGTACTGGTCGAGACGTCACCGCTGTTCAGCGAGTCGGTGCGGGTCACCGGTCCGCCCTGGGCGCTGCGGCTGCTCTCCAGCGCCGCCTCGGCCGCCACCTGCGCCGACAGGGCGCCGGGTACCAGGGTGGCCCGGACGCCGCCCTGCACGCTCGCCTTGCGGGCGGTGACCGCTCCCGTCTGCCCGCTCGACCCCACGCCCGAGCTGCTGCGCACCAGCCAGTCCGGGGTGTCGCCGAGATAGGTGAGCGCGCCGATCCGCCCCCGGACCCGGATCTGTACGTCGTCGGAGCGCAGCGCGGCCTTGCGGCGCAGCCGCACCGGGACCCCCGCGGACAGCAACTGGTCCTTGTTGGCGCGCAGGTTGGTCTCCGACAGGACGGTCACCAGTTCCCGGTAGTTGCGCCGCTGCGCCTCGGCGTCCTCGCGGTTGACGCGCCCGGTCGCCTCCTCGCCGAACGGCGGCAGATAGCCGGCCAGCTTCGGGTTGGTGGCGAACAGCCGCTCCAGCACGTCGATCAGGGGGCGGGTGTCCAGCCGGGTGAGGGCCGCACTGGAACCCATCGCGTCGAACGGCAGGTGGCGTTCGACCTTGCGGGGGGTGCCGTCGGCGTTCGTCTCGGGCGTGCCGTCGGGCCGCGTACGGTCCGCCTTGGTGTACAGCTCGCCGGGCTCCATGGCGGCCGGCAGCGGCAGCCCCAGGTGGTGGGCCTCCTCGGCCCGCATGCTGATCCAGGCGTCGAGGGTGTGCCGCACCGAGCGGCCACCGGGGTCGAGGGTGTGCCGCGGCGCGGCGGGCCCGGTGCCCTCGACGGTGAGCAGGATCCGGCCCAGATAGAGCGCCTTGTCACCCCGGACCTCGGCGCCCTGCCGGGTCGCCGCCGTCTGGTCGGCCGAGGCGAACCGCATCCGCCTGAAGCTCACGGCCGGCATCGTCTTGAAGCGCACGGCCGGACCCGCGCCGGGCGCGCCGAGTCCCACGGCGGGGCCGGCCCCCGCCACCCCGCTCATGCCCTTGCCCATGGAGGCGCCCGCGCCGTGCTGTGCCTGCTGGTGGGTGCGCAGCTGGGCCTGGCCGGCCTTCCAGGCGGGGGCCAGGGAGACGATGTCGGCCCGCATCCGGTAGGCGCTCTCGGCACCGGCGGCGCCGGCCGACAGGTCCTCGCTCGCGACCCAGCCGGTCAGCAGGCGCGGCAGGTCCTGGAGGATCGTCGCGGCGCTGGTGGCCTCGTGGAGCCGGGTGCGGTCGGCCGTTCCCGGGGCGGCCGCCTGGGGATGCAGTACGGAGTTCACCGCGTCGAAAAGGCCTCCGCCGCCGCCGTGCGGGGCGCCCCGGGTCTCGACGCCGACGACCGCCAGTGAGGTGGCCTGCCGTACGCCCTTCTGCCGCTCCTCCGAGAGCGCGGGGCCCGGGGCAGGGCGCACGGTGCCGCGCGGCACGAGGTGCTCGTGCGGCACGCGCATGGTGAGGGTGCCGTCGGCGGACGCCACCCGCTCGGTGCCGTAGGGGCCCTGGGGTTTGATCCGCACGGTGTAGCGCACGTGCCGCAGCGCCCGGACCGTGCCGCCCGAGCTGCGCAGGACGCGTGGTTCGGACACCGTCCTGGTGCTGTGCACGTCGTGGTCGCTGCGCAGCGCGAGGCCGGCCGCGAGCTGCGCGCCGGCCCACACGGCGGGCGCGGGCGTCGGGACCAGGACCGTACCGCCGCCGGTGAGGCCGGCCTGCCGGGAGCGGGTGGCGTCGGTCACCACGGTGGCGGAGGAGGCGTGCTGCTGGTCCACCTTGGTCGTGCCGTCCTGGGCGGCCGCCGCGGCCTGCGCCAGGTCGTCCGGCAGGACGGGCGAGGCCGCGTCGGGGTTCTCGTACATCGTGGGCTCCGGCTCGGGGCGGCCCGGGTCCGGGCGGACGGAGACCGTGACGTCGTACGCGCCGCCGGCCCCGCGCACCGAGAAGACCCGCCCGTGGCCGTAGAAGGTCTCCGGCCGTCCCGCCAACTCCCGTTTCACCAGGGCCACGTCGGCGTCCGCCGCGCCTTCGATCCCGGCCAAGGCGCGTCCCACCGCCTCGTGTCCGGTCAGCCCCGAGGCGGTGGAGAGCCCCGCGGACGTCATCTCCATCAGATACGGCGGCAGCACCAGCGGCGGGTGCTGCATGGCCTTGCCCGGCCGCGTCGCGTCGGGCCCCGCACGCCGCCCGGCCACGGGCGGCTCCGGCCGGGCGCTCCGGGCCGGGCCGCGCCGCTGCGGGGCCTTGGCGGTCACCTGGCCCCCCGCTCCCCGCTCGCTCCCGCCGCCCCTCCCGCTCTCGCTCTCCTCCTCGACGATCGGCGCCAGTGGTGTCCGCGCCACCACGAGCGGTCCGGCGCCGTCCGACGGGGGCGGGGCGGGGCGGTTGCCGAGGACGCGGGATGCGGCGCTGTTGCCCGCGATGCCCTGGAGGGCCAGCAGTTCCCGCGGGCCGAGCGTGGCCGCGGACCCGGCCGCGGTGGCGGGCGGGAGGCCGCCCGGGAACTCCCGCGCCCCGGCCGCGCCGACGTCGGCGGACCGGACCGGCGGGGGTACCGCCGCCGCGCGGCCCGTCCGGCCGCCGTCCGGGCCGGGCTTCTCCTGTCGTCCCCGCATCGCACGCCCCTGCCCGACGATGTGTCGGCCCCGCCTCCTCGTCGCCGGCCGCCGGAAACCGGAACCGGACCGGCGTGGTGCGGAGCCCGGCCAGGCCGGGAGGCTAACCCATGAACGGGGACCGGCCACAGGGTGAAGATCGAACGAAGGCTCCCCCGGCAGGCGGGTGCGGACCCGGTGCCGGGCCTCCCACCAGGGGCCGGACGCCCCCATCTGCCCCAACGGGCACAGCCGGGGGCAGGGTCGATGCCCCCGCTCCGGCACCCCGGGACGTTTCGGGGGGAGCAACGCGCGCGCGAGGGTGAGGGGCGTCCTGTCTCGTACCCCGAGGAGAGCAGAGCATGCCGTCCTACCTGTCGCCCGGCGTCTACGTCGAGGAGGTGGCCAGCGGCTCGCGCCCGATCGAGGGAGTGGGTACCTCGGTGGCGGCCTTCGTCGGTCTCGCGCCGACCGGCCCGCTGAACGAGCCCACGCTGGTGACCAACTGGACGCAGTACGTCGCGGCCTTCGGTGACTTCACCGACGGGTACTACCTCGCGCACTCCGTCTACGGGTTCTTCAACAACGGCGGCAGCGCCGCGTACGTCGTCCGGGTCGGCGGCTCCGCCGACGACGCCGCCGCCGGTCCGAACGGGGCGTCCGCCCCCGCCGCGGTGACGGGTGCCGCCGCCCCGGCCGCGCTGCCCGCCGCCGAGCCGAAGCAGCTGGGCACGTTCGCCGTGACGGCCAACGCCGCCGGGCAGCACGGCCCGCTGACCGTCGAGGTCGCCGACCCCGAGGGCGAGGGCCCCGCCGAGCGCTTCAAGCTGATCGTCAAGGACGGCGACAAGCCGGTCGAGACGTTCGACGTGAGCGCCAAGAAGGGCAACCGCTCCTACGTCGTCACGCAGGTGAAGGAGCGCTCCAAGCTCATCACCGTGACGGAGGCCGCGCCCTCCGCGCAGCTCGCCCGCCCGGAGAACCAGAGCCTGACGCTGCCGGCGCCGCCGGCCGCCGCCCCCGCCGCCCCGGTCGAGAAGGGCGAGAGCCCGGACCCCGGACCGGCCCAGTACCTCGGTGACTCCGCGGACCGCACCGGTTTCGGCGGCCTGGAGGCCATCGACGAGATCTCCATGGTCGCGGTGCCCGACCTGATGGCCGCCTACCAGCGCGGCGCGATCGACCTGGAGGCCGTCAAGGCCGTCCAGCTCGGACTCATCGCGCACTGCGAGCTGATGGGCGACCGCGTCGCCATCATCGACCCGCCGCCCGGGCAGAACGCCCGTCAGATACGGGTCTGGCGGCAGGAGACGGCCGGTTACGACTCCAAGTACGCGGCCCTGTACTACCCCTGGATCAAGTCCTTCGACCCGGCCTCCGGCCAGTCCCGCCTGATCCCGCCGAGCGGCCACGTCGCCGGCATCTGGGCCCGCAACGACACCGAGCGCGGCGTGCACAAGGCTCCCGCCAACGAGGTCGTCCGCGGCGCAGTCGACCTGGAGATCCAGATCACGCGCGGCGAGCAGGACCTGCTCAACCCGATCGGCGTCAACTGCATCCGCGCCTTCCCCGGCCGCGGCATCCGCGTGTGGGGTGCCCGCACCCTCTCCTCCGACCCGGCCTGGCGCTACCTGAACATCCGCCGGTACTTCAACTACCTGGAGGAGTCGATCCTGATCGGCACCCAGTGGGTGGTGTTCGAGCCGAACGACCACAACCTCTGGGCCCGCATCCGCCGCAACGTCTCGGCGTTCCTGGTCAACGAGTGGCGCAGCGGCGCCCTGTTCGGCCAGAGCCCGGCGGAGGCCTACTACGTCAAGTGCGACGAGGAGACCAACCCGCCGGAGTCGGTCGACCTGGGCCGGGTCATCTGCGAGATCGGCATCGCGCCGGTCAAGCCCGCCGAGTTCGTGATCTTCCGGCTGGCGCAGTTCTCCAGCGGCAGCGGGGAGCTGGAGGAGTAGGACACGCGTCCTCCCCCTCTCCGGGCCCCGCGGGCCCGCTCCTCTCCCCTCCCTCCTTTCTCAGATCCTTAGAAGGACAGCGAACACATGGCTCTGATGCCGGGTGACTCCCTCACAGCGAACAACTTCGGGCTCCAGATCGACGGGGTGATGGTCGAGTACCTCGCCGAGGTCAACGGCCTCACCCTCGAGCAGGACGTCATCAAGTACCCGCAGAACAACAGCACCACCGGCAAGCACGAGACCGCCGTGCTCCCGGGCAACAAAAAGGACGGGCAGTGCACCGTCGTGCGGGGCATGACCCAGTCCTCGTCCTTCACCCAGTGGATCAACGACTCCATGAACGGCCGGATGTCCACGGCGCGGAAGAACGCCTCCATCATCCTGATGGACTCCGAGGACACCCCGGTGAAGCGGTACAACCTGCGTAACGCCTGGTGCAGCAAGATCGACGCGAGCGCGGTGAAGGCGGGCGACACCTCCGCGCTGACCGAGACGGTCACCATCGTGTTCGAAGAACTGGTCATCGAATAATGCGGCGTGCGGCTGCCGGGGCGCCCGCCGCGGCCCCCGAGGACCCCCAGACTGCGGCGGCGGGAGCGGACTTCCCCCGTTCGGCTCCCGCCGTCGCGCCCACGGAGACACCTGCCGAGGCGGTACCGCGTCAGCAGCTGCGCACCGAGTTCCCCTTCGAGCTGCCGCGCGGTTACGTCGACGACTCGGGCACGGTGCACCGGGACGGCGTGATGCGGCTGTCGACGGCGCGGGACGAGCTGATCCCGCTGCGCGACGTGCGGGTGCAGGAGAACCCGGCGTACCTGTCGGTGGTGCTGCTCGGCCGGGTCATCACCCGGCTGGGCACCCTGTCGATGGTGCACGACGGGATCGTGGAGAACATGTTCGCCTCCGACCTGGCGTTCCTCCAGGACTTCTACCGCCAGATCAACGCGGAGGGCCACACCCGTGCGGCCGTGCAGTGCCCGCACTGCACGGAACCCTTCGAGGTGGAACTCGGCGGGAGCCGCCTGGGGGAATCGTGACGTACGCGACCGACCGGCTGCACGAGGAGATCGCGTACGTCGCCTACCACTTCCACTGGAGCCTGGAGGCGATCCTGGACCTGGAGCACCAGGACCGCCGCCGGTACACGGACCAGATCGCGTCCCTCGTGACGCGTGGCGCGGCGGAGGGCTGATCGGTGGGATTCCTGGACCGGCTGCGAGGCCGTCGTGACGGGCTTCGGGACGGCACCGGCGGCCCCGCGCCCGCGTCCGCGCGGACACCCGGGGGCCCGGCCTCCGGCATGAGCGCGGGCGACGGGGCGGTCGCTGCCTCCGGCGCGGGCGCGGGCGGGAGTACGTCACGTACGACGCCGCCCGCGACCGGTCCCACAACCGGTCCCACAACCGGCCCCGCGCCTGTGGCCGTCGCCGCCTGGACGGGTCTGCCGCCGATCCAGCGGGCGACGGGGGACACGCGTACGGGAGTCGCGGACGCCGGGTTCGGCGGTCGGCTGCCGACGTGGCAGAACCCGTCGTTCACGGGAGCGCCGTCCCCCGCGGTACTGAACCCTGCCGCGGGCAGCAGCATGCTGTCGGGCGCGTTCGGCGAGTCGGCACGACCGGCGGCGGGGCCGGAGCGTCCCGCGCAGTCGCCGCAGTCGGGCGGCGCGGCCCCGGTGCAGCGGATGCCGGTCGCGCCGTTGCGGGCGATACCGGCGGCGCCGTCGTCGTCCGCGCCCCCGGCTCCCGCGAGGGGCACGGGGGCCGGGCCGGCCGCTTCGGCGGTACCCGGCGCCGCGTCCGGTCCGGCGCCCGCGCCGGTCCAGCGGGCGCGCTCCGCCGGGCCGGCGTCGTCCGCGGCACCGGCGAGTGCTCCGGCCCAGGCCGCCCGCGGAGTCCGCGTGTCACCGGTGCCGTCCACCGCGCCCCGCCCGCGGCCACCCCTGACCAAGGCCCCGTCCGGCTCGGCGGCCGTACAGCGCCGGTCCCTGCCCGCGAGCCGCCGGGCCACGAACGGCCTGCCGGGCTCCTCGGAAACGGCACCGTCGTCGGCGGACGGCGACCGAGCGGAACCCGGCGCGGCCCCGGGCCCGGTGACCTCCCCGGCACGCCCGCCGTCCGGTGCCGGGACAGCCACACCCACGGCGCCGACCGGTGCCACGACCACCGGCGCTCCGGTGCAACGGGCGGCGCGCCCGCACCAGCCCGCGCCGTCCGGCACCGAGACACCGACGCCGAACACGTCCGGCGACGGCACCACGGCCCGCCGCCCGGTACAACGCGCGGTCCCGCGCCCGGGCACCACGCCGCCGGCCGCCGCCCGGCCCACGGCCCCGGCACCCACACCCACCGCCCCCGGTGACGCTACGACCCCCACCACCCGTGCCACCACCGGCGACGGCACCGGGACCGGCTCCCCGGTACAACGTGCCATCCCCGCACGCACACCCCCTGTTCCCGGCGCCGGCACGGCCCCCACCCCTGCCACCACCGGCGACGGCACGGCGACCGGGACCCCTGTGCAGCGTGCGGTCCCCCGCCCCGGCCCCACACCACCGGCCACCGCCCGGCCCACGACCCCGGCACCCACGCCCACACCCGGGCCCACACCCACCGCCTCCGACAGCGGTACGACCCGCACCCCCGACGCCACCACAACCGGCACCCCGGTACAGCGCGCGGTCCTCCGCCCCGGCCCGGAGCCGGCTCCCCGTACCGGCTCCGCCCACGGGGCCGGTCCCACCGACAGCCGCCGTTCCACCTCGCCGGAGGCCCCGAGCACCCCGGTACAGGGCGCCGTACCGCAGCCCGGCCCCGCCGCGACCCCCCGCGCCGGAGCCCGGCCCGACGCCGCCCCGCCCGACACCGCCCCGCCCGGCAACCCCACCCCGCCCGCACCCGGCGCCGCCCCGGCGACCGGCACGCCGGTGCAGCGGGCCGTACCGCAGCCCGGCCCCACACCGAGCGGCGCGTCCGGCGGGCCTCCGGTGCAGCGGACGGTGCCCGGGTCCGCCCCCGGCTCCCCCCGCAGCGCCCCCACGCCCGACACCGCCCCCGCCACGGGGCGCCCGGCCACCACAGCCGACGGCGCGGCCGCCGACCTCCCGGTGCAGCGAGCAGCCGCTCGGCCCACCACGGGCACGCCCACGTCCGGCCCCGGCACCGCGCGCACCGGCCGCGCACCGGCCGCGGCGTCACCCCCTCCGCCTCCGTCGCCGTCCGGAGCCACCCCACCCGCCGACCGGCCGACGCCCCCGGTCGGCGGCAGCGCGACGACCGGCGCCCCCGCCCAACGGGCCGTGTCCCCGCGCAACCGCCCCTCCACCACCGCCGGCCCGGTACCGGCCGCGCCCGACCGCACCGCACCCGACCGCACCGCGCCCGCCCCGGTCCAGCGAGCGGTCTCTCGGCCCGACCGCTCCACCGCGGGCCCCGGAGAACGCGAAGCGGGTCGCGGCGGCGCGGAGCCCCGCGGCAACGCCTCCCGGACCGGCGCGACGACCGGCTCCCCGGCCCGGCCCACGCCTCCGCCGGTGCAGCGGGCGGTGCCCCGGACCAGCCCCGCGCCGGCCCCGAGCGGTGGCACAGGTACACCCACCGCGTCTCGGCCGGCGAGTGCCGGCCTGCCGTCAGGAAGCCCCGCGGACAAGGGCAGCAACCCCGGCGTCCCCGGAACCACCACCCCCTCCGGGATCGGCGGCGCCGACCCGGCGCAGCGGCCCTCGTCCGCTCACGCCATCCCCGGCCGCCCCAACGGCCCGACCGGCGCGCAGCCCCCCGTCCAACGGCGGGCGGCCGACCCCGGCCCACCGAGGACACCGCAGCCGACGCAGACCTCGCAGCCCACGCAGACCTCGCCAGCCGGGCGGCCTTCGCAGGCCCCGCCGGGCGGCGGCACCCACGGCACCCACGGGACCGCCGGCGCCCCCTCACCGGCAGGCCCCGGCAGCGCATCGCACCCGCCCACCGGCCCCGTCGCCGCAACCCCGCGCACGGCGCCGCCCCCGGTGCAGCGCTCCACGGACCGGCCGGTCACGGCACCGGACCCGACCGCCGCCGAGCCGACCGCCGCCGCCCACCGCGAGGCTCCCGGCGGCTCCGCGACGCCCCCCGTCCAGCGGTCCCTGCCGGGGAACGCCGGACCGGCCGCCGTGCCCCTGTCCCGGCCGGGGACCGACAAACCGGCCGCCCCCGGCACCGCGCACCCGGTGCAGCGCAGCGCCACGGCACCCCGCCCGGGTCTCGGCGCCCCCATGCCGTCCAGGCCGGTGACCGCCGTACGCCCGTCCACGGAACCCGCCGCGGCCCGGCCCGTACCCCCGGCCCCCGGCCAGGCGCCATCCACGCCCGCGCCACCCCCGCCCGCACTCTCCACGCCCGCACCGTCCGCGCCGGCCCCTCGCCGTTCCCCACTCGGCGCTCCGCTTTCCACACCGCCGGCCGGCACCACGTCGCTCACCGCGCCGTCACCGGCACAGGCCTCGCACACCCCCCGCGGCGAAAGCCGTACGCTTCCGCCGGTCCAGCGGACCACCGCCCCGGCCACCACCTCCACGGTCGCGGCAGCGCCCGCCATCGACGCCGCGGCGGCGTCACCCCCGCCGTCCCTCCACCGCGTCACGACCACGACTACGGCCGCCCCCACGCCCACGCTCCGGCCCACTCCCCCCGTCCAGCGCGCCGCCCGGCCCACGCCCGCCAAGGCCGTGCCCCTGCGCCGGCCCACGCCCTCCGGCGCCACCGCCGCCAGGAACCCGCTCCCCGTGGCCGCGCTCACGCCGCCCCCGCCGGCACCGCCCCGCCCGCCGCACCCGGACGGCACACCGTCGCCGGCGGCACCGCCGGCGGCACCGGACGCCGACGGTTCCTCCGGGCCCACCGTCCAGCGCCTCTTCGGCCGTCACCGCACCACCGGTGCCCTCGCCGCCCATGCGGCGGCCACCGTGTCGGCCGGCCTGAACCGCCTGCTGCCCCCTGCGCCCCGGCCCGCCCCGGCCGATCCGCCGCCGCCCTACAGCCCGCCCGACTCCCAGAGCGCGTCCCCACCCGGCAACCCGCCCCCGTACCCGGCGAGTCCCGCATCCCCGGCGCAAGGGGACCCGCCTCCCGCGTACACGGCGGTCCCGGCCGGCGGGTTCGACCCGCGTGAACTCACCGACTTCCAGCTGGACGAGCTGGTGCACCGGATCATCGGCCGCGTCACCCGCCTCGTCCGCACCGAACTGCGTATGGACCGCGAACGGATCGGCAGACTCCGCGACCCCCGCCACTGACCGGCCCACCGGCCCACCGGCTCACCAGCCCACCGGCCCACCCACGCGCCCCACCGGCGCCTACGACCCGCCCGACAGAAAGGCCCACCCCCGATGCCCCGCCAGGACCCGGGCTCCACGATCTGGTTCACCCTCACCATCGACGGCGAGAGCCTCGGCTACTGGAACGGGTGCGAAGGCCTGTCGTCCCAGGTGGAGATCGAGCAGCGCCAGGAGGGCGGCAACAACGGGTTCGTGTGGCAACTGCCCACCCGTGTCTCCTTCTCCAACATCCGGCTGACCCGCCCCCTGACCCCGGACACGGCCAAGGTGGCCAAGTGGATCTCCTCCGTCCAGACGGGGATCAAGCGGCCGACCGCGCAGATCTCCGCCCTGCGCGCGGACGGCTCGCTGGTCGCCCGCTGGGGGCTGATCGACGTACTGCCCGTCAGCTGGCAGGGACCCAGCCTCGACCCCAACAGCCCGGCCGTGGCGAACGAGGTCCTGGAAATCACCCACCACGGCTTCACCGACTGACGGCGCCGCGGAGCAGAGAGGAAGACCCATGGCAAAGAGCGGCAAGGGCGCCGGCAAGAGCCTCGTGCGCGCCAACCTCGCCATCCACGAGCCGCCCACCGGCACGAGCACCACGCCCGGCGCGCTGATGCGGACGTTCGGCTTCGAGTTCAACCCGGCCCAGCTGTCCCTCACCCAGCGGACCCAGTGGAACGTGACCCCCACGGCGGCCGTGCGGAAGGCCGCGAAGCCGCAGTTCCTGGGTGCCGAGCCGCGGGAGATGACCCTGGAGATCTTCCTGGACTCCTCCACCAGGCCGGGCGGCAACACCGTGCTGAAGAAGGTCGAGTCGCTGCTGCGCTGCTGCGAGGTGACCGCCAAGAGCCTCGCCGCCGACCAGCCGTCGCCGCCCTGGGTGGTCTTCGAGTGGGGGTCGTTCTCCACGGCCCGGTTCACCGCTTACGTCTCGTCCATCGAGGCGTCGTACACCCTCTTCGGCACCACCGGTATCCCCATCCGCGCCACCTGCCAGGTGCACCTGGTCGAGATCCCCGGCCCGACCCGGGGGCAGAACCCGACGTCCGGCGCACTCACCGCGCAGAGCGTGCACCGGGTCGTCGCGGGCGACTCGCTGCAGTCGCTGGCCTGGCGCGAGTACGGCAGCGCGGCGGCCTGGCGGGCCATCGCCGAGGCCAACGGCATCGACGACCCGTCCCGGCTGCCGACCGGCACCGAACTCATGCTGCCCGCCGCCGCGGAGGTGTCCCACTGATGGTGCGTCCCGCGTTCTCCAGCATCGTCCAGGTACGGGTCGGCGCCGCGAAGCTGCCCGACGACATCGCCCTGATGCTCGTCGACGGCTGGGTCGACCAGGGCATCGGCGTGCCCGCGGCCTTCCGCCTCACCTTCCGCGACCCCGACCACCTGGTACTCGACAAGCTGAAGGTGAAGTTCGGCACCAGGGTGGTCATCACCCCGGTGGCCGACGGCCAGGGCGTCGGCAAGCCCCTGCTGACCGGCGAGGTCACCGCCATGGAGGCCGACTACGACGGCACCGGCAGCTACACCGTGATCCGCGGCTACGACTTCGGGCACCGCATGATGCGTCAGCGCCGCGTGGCCGCGTACCGCAACCAGAAGGCCTCCGACATCGCCCGCAAGCTCGCCGCCATGGACGGCGTGTCCATCGGCCGGATCCAGCCCACGAAGGGCGCCTACGGGTTCATCAGCCAGTCCAACGTCACCGACTGGGACTTCCTCGCCCGGCTCGCCGACGAGAACAACATGGTGATGTCCGTGGACGCCAAGGGGAAGTTCCGGTTCGTCAAGCCGAACCCGTCGGCCGGCGCGCCCTCCCCGCAGACGGACGGCGACAAGAGCGCCTTCGTCCTCCAGGCCCGCCACGACATCCTGCGGCTGCGGGCCGCGGTGACCGCCGCCGACCAGATCGGCCAGGTCGAGTCGCGCGGCTGGAACGTCACCACCAAGAAGAAGATCGTCGAGGTCGCGCCCGCCAAGACCGACCCGGGCGTCACCATCGGCTCCACGCCGGGCGAGGCCGCGGGCAAGTTCAAGGCCGCCAAGCTCGTCGAGACCGCCAGCCCCTACGACAGGCAGGACGAGGTCCAGCACGCCGCGAAGGCCCTCGCCGCCGACGTCACGTCCTCCTTCGCCGAACTGGAGGTCGCGGTGAAGGGCAGCCCCGACCTGCGGCCCGGCGTGCCCGTTGCCCTCGCCGACGTCGGCAAGCCCTTCGAGGGCAAGTACACCGTCACCTCGGTACGCCACCACTTCGGCGACAGCGAGGGCTACCAGTCCTGGATCACGGTCAGCGGACGCCAGTGGCGGTCCCTGTACGGGCTGGCCTCGGGCGGCGGCGGTGGCATCGACCCCGCGAGCGCGGCCCGGCTGCCCAGCGTCGCCAACGCCATCGTCACCGACGTACAGGACCCGCTCAAGCAGGGCAGGGTCAAGCTCCAGTTCCCGTGGCTGGACAACACCTACGTCAGCGACTGGGCGCGCAGCGTGCAGCTGGGCGGCGTGGCAGGCGGCGGCGTCTTCCCCATGGACGTCGGCGACGAGGTGCTGGTCGCCTTCGACCGGGGGGCGCTGGACCATCCGTTCGTGATCGGCGGGCTCTACAACGGCCGGGACGTGCCGACCAAGAACGACGTCCCCCTGCACGACGGCCTGAAGAAGAAGGCCGCCCGGCACACCCTGTCCGACCGCCAGGGCAACCGCGTCGACCTGCTCAGCCAGCGGACCGGCAGGCGCAGACAGGGCGTCCGGATCGCCAGCGGAAACGACAGGCTGACCATCAACCTCGACCGCACCAAGACCGAGATCACCGTCGACAGCGCGGGCTCGGTCAGCATCACCGGCAGCCGCTCGGTGTCGGTGGAGGCGGGCATGAACCTGACGCTGGAAGGGCGCCGGTCGGTGACGATCAGGAGTGGCGGACCGCTCACCCTGGAGGGCAAGGGCATCGTCAATCTCAAGTCGCTCGGCGGCGTGGTCGCGGTGAACGCGATGGGCGGCGCCCTGAACATGACGTCGACGGGCGCGGCGACACTCACCGCCACGGGCCTGGCGACGATCACCGCGGCCAACACGAAGATCACCGGCGGCAAGCTCGACCTGTACGGCGGCTTCTTCGTGAACGAGATCAAGTACCCCTTCGGATGACCGGACGACCGCACCGGCACCCCGGGTTCACAGGGCTCGCCGGCAGAAGGAAACGGAAAGGGCAGGTGGCCCCCTGATGGCCGAACAGTTCGTCGGCTCCGGCTGGTCGTTCCCCCTGCGCATCGGACCCACCGGCGGCATCGCCCTGGTCAGCGGCGAACGGGAGATCGAGGAGGCCATGCAGCTGGTCCTGGCCACCGCCCCCGGCGAGCGGCCGATGCGGCCCGAGTTCGGCTGCGCCATCCACGACCTCGTCTTCGCCCCGGTCAACGAGCAGACCGCCGGGCGCATCCAGCACGAGGTGTACACCAGCCTGGACCGCTGGGAGCCGCGCATCGAGGTCCACGAGGTCGAGGTCAGCGCCGGTGACGACCAGAGCGTCCTCTACATCGACGTGCGCTACTCGATCCGCGGCACCAACAACCCGCGCAGCCTGGTCTTCCCGTTCTACGTCATCCCCTCCCACGACGAGCCGGACCTCCCCGACGGTCCGGCCGGCCCCGCGGGCCCGACGGGCTCTCCCGAAAGCGATCGCTGATGTCCCTGCCCTCCCCCAACCTCGACGACCGCCGCTTCCAGCAGTTCGTCGACGACGCCAAGCGCTACATCCAGCAGCGCGCCCCGGAGTGGACCGACCACAACGTCTCCGACCCCGGCGTCACCCTCGTCGAGACGGTCGCCCACATGGCCGACCAGATCGTCTACCGCCTCAACCGGGTCCCGGAGAAGAACCACCTCGCCTTCCTCGACCTGGTCGGCATCACGCTCTTCCCGCCGTCCGCCGCCCGTACGGACGTCACCTTCTGGCTGTCCGCCCCGCAGGAGGACGCGATCCTGGTCCCGGTCGGCACCGAGGTCGCCACCCTGCGCACCGAGCGGGACGAGGCCGTCGTGTTCGCCACCGAACACGACCTGACCGTCGTACCGTGCGAACTCGGCCGCCTGGTGGTACAGCACAGCGGCGAAGCCGTCACCGACCGGACCACGGACCTGGCCGAGGGCAAGGACCTGCTGTGCTTCTCGGAGGCCCCGGCCCCCGGCGACTGCATGCTCATCGGCCTCACCAACGCCACCCCGCACTGCGCGCTCGCCCTGGAACTCGACAGCCGCGTCGACGGTGTCGGCGTCGACCCCCGGCAGCCGCCCCTGGCCTGGGAGGCCTGGACCGAGGACGGCTGGCAGCCCTGCGAGGTCGACCGGGACGGCACCGGTGGCCTCAACCGCCCCGGCGACATCGTGCTGCACGTCCCCGGCGGCCACGTCCTGTCCCGCAACGGCGGCCACGAGGCCGGCTGGATCCGCTGCCGGGTCACCGACCCCCTGCCCGGCCAGCCGTTCTACACGACCTCGCCGACCATCCACTCCGCCGAGGCGTACACCATCGGCGGCACCACCGGCACCGTCCACGCCGAGACCGTCCACGACGAGGCGCTCGGCGAGTCCACCGGCCTGCCCGGCCAGCGCCTGCGGCTCGAACACGCCCCCGTCGTCGCCGACGACCCGCCCGTCCTCCTGCAGACCGCCGCCGACGGCGGCTGGCAGGACTGGCACGTCGTCCCGCACTTCGCGGGCTCCGGTCCCGACGACCACCACATCACCCTCGACGCCGCCACCGGCCAGATCGCCTTCGGCCCCGCCGTCCGCGAACCCGACGGCAGCCTGCGCCAGTACGGCACCGTCGCCCCCAAGGGCGCCGTCATCCGCGCCCGCCGCTACCGCACCGGCGGGGGCAAGGCGGGCAACGTGGCCCGCGGTGCCGTACAGGTGCTGCGCACCTCCATCCCGTACGTCTCCGAGGTCGTCAACCGCGAGGCCGCCCGCGGCGGCGTCGACGGCGAGACGGTCGAGGAGGCCAAGCTCCGGGCGCCGATCACCCTGCGCGCCCAGGAACGCGCCGTCACCCTGCGCGACTACGAGGAACTCGCCCGCCGCGCCGCCCCGGAGACCGCCCGCATCACCTGCCTGGAGGGCGAGGAGAGCGAGCACGGTTCCTACGCGGTCCGCGTCCTGGTGGTCCCGCAGGCCGTCCCCGACCCCGGCGGCCGGCTCCGCTTCGAGCAACTCGTGCCCGGTGACGCGCTCCTGGGCCGCATCACCCGCCACCTCGACGAACGCCGCCTGATCGGCACCCGCCTCGCCGTCGGCCCGCCCTACTACCAGGGCGTCACCGTCGTCGCCACCGTCCACGCCTTCCGCGGCGTCGACACCGATCGCGTACGCCGCCAGGTCCACGACGCCCTGTACGGCCACCTCGACCCGCTCACCGGCGGCGCGGACGGCAAGGGCTGGCCCTTCGGCCGCCCCGTGCAGACCGGTGAGGTCTTCGCCGTGCTGCAACGCGTCCCGGGCGTGGAGCTCGTCGACGAGGTCGTCCTGCACCCCGCCGACCCCCTCACCGGCAAGCGCGGCGACCCGACCGACCGCATCGACCTCGAACCGCCGTCCCTGGTCTTCTCCTTCGACCACCGCGTCCGAGTGATCGGAGACGGCGCGTGACGACCACGGCGTACCGGGGCTCCGTCGACGGGCTCGGCTCCTCCCTCCCCATCAGCACGATGCTCCCGGCCGTCTTCGCCGACGACGACCTCGCCCAGCGCTTCGTCGGCGGCCTGGACGACGTCCTCGCCCCCATCCTGAACGTCCTGGACTGCCTGGACACCTACTTCGACCCGGCCCTCACCCCGGCCGACTTCGCCCAGTGGCTCGGCACCTGGGTCGGGGCCGAGACCGACGGCACCGAACCCGAGGACCGGCTGCGCGCCGCCGTCGCCGCCGCCACCCGCCTGCACCGCGTACGCGGCACCCGGCGGGGCCTGTCGGAGGCGGTGCGGCTGGCGTTCGGCGTCGAGCCCGAGATCACCGAGAGCGGCGGCGCCGAATGGAACGCCCGCCCGCTGGGCCCGTTCCCCGGCACCCTGCGCCCCCGTCTGCACGTCGCCCTCCGGCTGCCCGACCCGTCCCCGGCCGACACCCATCGCCTGGACACCCTCGTCGCCGCCGCCCGTCCCGCCCACATGCCCTACACGGTCGAAGTGACCGCCTCCGAAAGGACCCCGGAGAGATGACCACGCAGAACTGCGCCGAGTGCGGAACCCGCGCGGAACCGGGCCAGTCCTTCTGCGACGCGTGCGGCGCCGTACTCCGCTGGGACCAGGCCGGCACCCGCACCGCGCAGCCCACAGCCTCCTCGCCCGACCAGGGCCCCGGCTGGGACGCGTTCTCCCGCCAAGGCCCCGGCGGTACGGGGGTGCCCCCCGCCCGGCACGGCCGCGCGACGCCCGCCACCGGCGGACCGGACGACGACGACACCGAGGAGACCCCGGCCGTACCCCGCCCGCGCCACCCGGCGGGCGCTTCCGGGCCCGGCGCCCCGGGGATGAACGACGCCGCGCACCGCGATGCCCACGGGGCGCCGGACGCGGCCGGTGACACCGGTACCGCCGAGGCCGGGAGCGCGGCCGGCACCGAGGGCACCGCCCGTGCCGGCAGCGCGGCCGGAGCCGCAGGTGCGGCAGGTGCGGCCGGTGCGGCAGGAGCGGCAGGAGCGGCAGGAGCGGCAGGAGCCGCGCGGGCGGCAGGTACCGCGCGTACAGCGGATGGCGCCGCTTCCGCGAGGTCCGCCGCGGCCTCCGGCACCACCGCTCCTCCCAGCGGCACAGGAGAGACGGAGCCGACGGGCACCACCGCCGGCGCGGACACCGCCGGAGACTCCCGCACCCCCGCGAACGGAGGCACCGCCGGAGGCCCCCGCACCCCCGCGAACGGAGGCACCGCCGGAGGCTCCCGCGCTCCCGGCGTGGACGAGACCGCCCCCACCACGCCGATGGCGTCCGCCCCGGCCCCGAACGCCCTCACCGACACGATGTCCGACCGCGCCCGCTCCCTCCTCGTCCCCGTCGCCGAACCGGAGGCCCCCACTCCGGCTCCGCCTCCCGCCGTCGCACCGGTCCTGCCCGGCCGCCCCGACGCCGACCGGCCGCAGGTGCGCGCCCCCGGCCACCAGCCGGACATCGCCAACGGCCCGCCCTGCCCGTGGTGCTCGACCCCCAACCGCCCCGACCGGCACTACTGCGCGCGCTGTGCGATGCCCCTGGCCGGCACCGGTGACGGCCCCGCCCCGTCCGCCCCCTGGTGGCGCCGGCTCTTCGGCGGCCGGCGCCGCGAGACCCCCTGGGCCGGCGACCGCCCCCGCCTGCGCCGCGTCTTCGACCGCATCGGCACCTGGATCACCGTGCTCGTCGTCATCACCCTCGCGGTCCTCGGCTTCGTCTACATCCCCGACGGGATCCAGGCCACCCGCGACCACTTCGCCAAGCGCGCCCCGGTCTCCCCGGACCGGATCACGGCCTCGCGCTCCTTCACCGGTCACAAGCCGGAGTTCCTCATCGACAAGCGCAGCAACACCTGGTGGGGCCCGGGCATCTCGCAGTCCGGCCAGGGCCAGTGGATCGAGGTCAGCTTCACCGAGCCGACCCGGCTGCTGGACCTGATCATCACCCCGGGCACCTCCACCAAGGCGGACCAGCTCAACAAGTCGGCCCTGCCGCACCGTGTGAAGGCGACGATCACGACGAAGGACGGCAGGACCGAGACCCGCGACCTGACCCTGGACCAGGGCGCCGGCGGCCAGCGACGCCCCTTCCGCGTCGGCGAGGTCACCAAGGTCCGCTTCACCATCGAGTCGGCCCACGCGGCCGCCGCGGACAAGCAGGTGGCCATCGCGGAGATCGAGTTCTTCGGCCCGTCCAGCGCCAACCGCGCCTGAGTCATCGCGGGGCCCCCGCCCGGCACGCGGGCGGGGGCCGCCTCCGCCGAATGGACGCCGTGCCGTGCGGCCCGGCCCGGCCCGCCAGAGCCTGGGCCCATGCCCACAGCACGAGTGATATCCACCGCCGTCCTGCTGTCCACCGCCACCCTGCTCTCCTGCTCCCTGACGGCCTGCGCGCCGCCGGCGCGGGACGGCGCCCGGGGCGGTGACGGCGGCACCGCCCCCGACGCACAAAGCGACAGCCGCTTGCGGGCGCAGACCCTGGACTGGCGGGACTGTCCCGCTCCCGCCCCCATCCAGGGGGGCGGTGAGGCCCCCGCGCCGCTCCCGGACGGCACCCGCTGGCAGTGCACCACCATGAGGGCGCCCCTGGACTGGAAGCGGCCCACCGCAGAGACGGTGGGCATCCAACTGATCCGGGCCCGCTCCCGTGCCGACGCGGACGACCGGATCGGCTCCCTGCTCTTCAACTTCGGCGGCCCGGGCGCCTCCGGCGTCACCACCCTGCCCGGCCTCGCCCCCGACTACGAGAAGCTCCGCTCCCGCTACGACCTGGTGAGCTTCGACCCGCGCGGCGTCGGCAACAGCCGCGGCGTGCGCTGCCTGGACCCCGACGCGGCCGACGCGGCCGAGGACGAGACCGACGAGACCCCGGACGACGACGGCGACGAGACCGAGGCGCTGGTCGAGCTCACCCGGCAGCTGGCCGCGGCGTGCGAGAAGAACTCCGGCGACGTCCTCCCGTACGTCGGCACCACCGAGGCCGCCCGCGACCTGGACCTGATGCGGCACCTCCTCGGCGACGAGAAACTCCACTACTTCGGGATCTCGTACGGCACCCAACTCGGCGGCGTGTACGCGCACCTGTTCCCGGAGAACGTCGGCCGGGCCGTCCTGGACGGCGTCGTCGACCCCACCCAGGACATGATGGAGGAAGCCCTCGGCCAGGCCGCCGGGTTCCAGCTCGCCTTCGAGCACTTCGCCGAATGGTGCGTCGAGCAGCGCTGCACGCTGGGCGAGGACGTCGAGTCGATCGTGGCGGCCGCCGTGGACCTCGAGGCGGACCTCGACGAGGCACCGCTGCCCACCTCGGACGGGGCCGAACTCGACGGCGACGAACTCATCGAAGCCATCACCGGCTCGCTCTACAGCCAGACCTTCTGGCCCGCGCTCCTGGTGGGCCTGGAGGCGGTGACCGGCGGTGACGGCGACGTCCTGGCGGACCTGGCGGAGGCGCTCGGACAGCACGGCACCGGTGGCGACAGCGACGACGGCACCGAGGACGACACCACCGACGAGAGCAACGCGAACGACGCCTTCAGAGCCATCACCTGCGACGACTCCCGCGCCCGCTACACCGTGACCGACGTCGAGCGGAAGATGCCCGAGTTCCTCGAGGCATCGCCCCTGTTCGGGCCGGGCCTGGCGTGGAGCACCCTCGCCTGCACCGGCTGGCCGGTGCCGGGAGAGGCCGAGCACCCCGAGGTGAGCGCACCGGACGCGCCCCCGATCCTGCTGGTCGGCAACACCGGCGACCCCGCCACCCCCTACCAGGGTGCCGCCCGGATGGCCGAGCGGCTCGGCGAGGGCGTGGGCTTCGAACTCACCTACCGGGGCGAGGGCCACGGCGCCTTCGACACCGGCAACCCCTGTGTGCGCGGCGCCGTCCACGCGTATCTGCTCGACGGCAAGCTCCCGGAGACCGGAGCGGTGTGCGAGCCGGAACCGGTGCCGGAAGGCAAGTAGCACCTGCGGACACGCACCTCCGGACACGAGTGAGGCCCTGCCGTCCACCGGACGGCAGGGCCTCACTCTCGCTGCCGAGCCCCCTGTCGGATTCGAACCGACGACCTTCGCTTTACAAGAGCGGCGCTCTGACCAGCTGAGCTAAGGAGGCACTCGCGCGACGGCGCGCGCGAAGGCTGCTCCACTCTACACAGAGCCGGTGAACGACGGGATTCGAAAATTTCGGCGAAGTTCACAGGCTCACAGGTACTGACAGACCAGGTGAACGCCAGGTACCGTCCTGCCCAGCTTCACCTGTGTGGACTACACCACACCACCTTCCTACAACGGATCGTCCGGCACGTTCCTGCCGGTAGAAGGGGGCCCATTCACCATGGCCACTGTTACGTTCGACAAGGCGACCCGCGTCTACCCGGGTTCCACGAAGCCCGCCGTCGACGGTCTCGACATCGACATCGAGGACGGCGAGTTCCTCGTCCTCGTCGGCCCCTCCGGCTGTGGCAAGTCCACCTCGCTCCGCATGCTCGCGGGGCTCGAGGACGTGAACGGCGGTGCCATCCGCATCGGCGACCGCGACGTCACGCACCTGCCGCCGAAGGACCGGGACATCGCCATGGTGTTCCAGAACTACGCGCTGTACCCGCACATGACGGTCGCCGACAACATGGGCTTCGCACTCAAGATCGCCGGCGTCAACAAGGCGGAGATCCGGCAGAAGGTCGAGGAGGCCGCGAAGATCCTCGACCTCTCCGAGTACCTGGACCGCAAGCCGAAGGCCCTCTCCGGCGGTCAGCGCCAGCGTGTGGCGATGGGCCGCGCGATCGTGCGTGAGCCGCAGGTCTTCCTCATGGACGAGCCGCTGTCCAACCTCGACGCCAAGCTCCGCGTCTCCACCCGCACGCAGATCGCCTCGCTCCAGCGCCGCCTGGGCATCACCACCGTCTACGTCACCCACGACCAGGTCGAGGCCATGACGATGGGCGACCGCGTGGCGGTCCTGAAGGACGGTCTGCTCCAGCAGGTCGACAGCCCGCGCAACATGTACGACAAGCCCGCCAACCTCTTCGTCGCCGGCTTCATCGGCTCCCCGGCCATGAACCTGATCGAGGTCCCGATCACCGACGGCGGCGTGAAGTTCGGCAACAGCGTCGTCCCGGTCAGCCGCGAGGCCCTGGCGGCCGCCTCCGACAAGGGCGACCGCACGGTCACCGTCGGCGTCCGCCCGGAGCACTTCGACGTGGTGGAGCTGAACGGCGGCGTGTCCAAGGCCCTGACGAAGGACGCCGAGGACGCCCCGGCGGGCATGGCGGTCTCCGTGAACGTCGTGGAGGAGACCGGCGCCGACGGCTACATCTACGGCACGGTCGAGGTCGACGGCGAGAGCAAGGACCTCGTGGTCCGCGTCAGCAGCCGCGCGGTGCCGGAGAAGGGCTCGACCGTGCACGTCGTGCCGCGCCCGGGCGAGGCCCACGTCTTCTCGTCCTCCACGGGCGAGCGCCTCACCGACTGAGGACCCGCACGCCGGGAAACCGGGCGCTGGGAAACCACGCGGCCGGGTGAATTCTCCCGCGTTGACGAGAAAAGCCCCGCGGCCTGCTGCGGGGCTCTTTTCGTTGTCGACAAATACCCCGGCACAACGGACGTTTCGAGCAGTGCGCGTCAACGCTCTACCCATTTCCCTCCCTCTCTTCATCCCCCATACGGGTGACTAAATGTCGCCAAATCATTACCGGGCGCTACCCTCACTCGCGTGAAGCACTCCGTGAAGCACTCCACCACCCGACAGACGCGACGCGGCCGGGGCCCCGCCCGCCGGATCGGCCGCTCTCTCGCCTTCGTCCTGCCCGTCGTCCTGGTGCTCTCCGGGACCCTCGCCGTCACCCGGGTCAACTGGTCAGGGGATCCGGCCGATTCGGTGCTCGCCGCGTCGGAGGCCTCCTCCGTCAAGGCCTCCTCCGCCAAGGCCTCCTCCAAGGCCGCCGCCCGCGCGCCGCACGAGGTGCTGCGCGACCGGCTGCTGACCGAGTTGCAGGAGGAGGACCCGGGCGTGGCCCTGACCCACCTCCAGCAGGCCGTGAACGAGCGGCCGTCGCTGGCCGGGCACTGCGCTTCCATCGCCCGTGCCCTCGGCCGGGCCGCGGTCAGGGTGTACGGCCCGACGCGCGCCCAGTCGTACGCACGCCCCGTCTGCGACACCGCCTTCGCCTCGGGCGTGCTGGCCGCGCACGGCTGAGGACCCCGCGGAGCCCGGTGGGACCGCCGCGTACAGTTCGGGCATGACCGATCCGAACGCCGCGTCCCGCCGCCCCGTTCAAGCCGTCGTCCTGGCCGGCGGACAGGGTTCCCGGCTGCGTCCCTACACCGACGACCGGCCCAAGCCGATGGTCGAGATCCCCGGCACGGGGACTCCGATCATCGGCCACCAGCTCGCCTGGCTCGCCGAGGAGGGCGTGACGGACGTCGTGGTCTCCTGCGGCCATCTGGCCGAGGTGCTGCAGAAGTGGCTGGAGACCGCCGACCTGCCGCTCTCCGTCACCACCGTCGTCGAGACGGAGCCCCTCGGCCGCGGCGGCGGCCTCCGGTACGCCGCCGCGCACCTCCCGCACCCGGACCGGCCCTGGTACGCCACCAACGGCGACATCTGGACCCGCTTCTCGCTGCGCGACATGGCCGACTTCCACGCCGAGCGGGACGCCGTCGCGACCCTCGCCCTGGCCCGCCCGCGGCTGCCGTGGGGCGCCGTGCAGACGGACGGCTTCGGGCACATCACCGACTTCATCGAGGCACCGCCGTCGACCTTCGAGATCAACGCCGGTGTGTACGTCTTCTCGCCCGCCTTCGCCGCGATGCTCCCGGAGCGCGGTGACCACGAGCGGACGACGTTCCCGAGGCTGGCCCGGGAGCGCCGGCTGGCCGGTTTCCCGATCCCGCAGGGCTCCTACTGGCGCGCGATCGACACCGCGAAGGACCTGACGGAGGCGGCACGGGAGCTGGCGGCCCTGCGCGGCCGCTGAACCCCCGGGCACACCGATACGCCGCAGGGGCCCCGCACGTCGTCCGTGCGGGGCCCCTGCGGCGTACGTACGGCCGCGTGGGCCGCCTGGGTGGCGGTCTACCCCAGCAGCCCGCCCACGAGGCGGCTGCCCGGCTCTCCGGTCGAGGAGGAGCCGCCGTCGCCGCCGTCGCCGCCGCTTCCGGTGCCGCCGGTCGAGCCGCTGCCGCCGCCGGTCGCGGTGCCGCCTGCGGTGGGCCCGGCCGTGGTGCTCGGCGCCTGGCCGGCCGGGGAGGACTGCTGCGGCGGGGCCTGGCCCGTGGTGCCCCGGGTCTGGCTCGGGGCACCGCCGGTGGCGGTGCCGCTGTCGCGGGTCGCGCCCGGGGTGGTCGCGGCCTCCTCGGAGGGGGTGGCCGCGCCACTGGTGGCGCCCTGGGTGGGTGAGGCGGAGGCCTCCGGAGACGTCTCCGGCTTCCGGGTGCCGGGCTCCTGCGGGAGCGGGGAGCCGGGCAGTTCGTTGCGCGGGGCCTCGCCGGGCCCGGGGACGACCACGCGGTCGGCGTCCCGGACGGCACCGCCGAGCAGCGAGCCGATGAGCAGGGTGACGCCGGTGACGAGGAAGGTGACGAGGGCGCCGCGGCGCAGGACGTAGCGGCGCAGGTCCCAGATGTCGGCGCGGGGGCCGAGCCGCCGCCAGGCACTGCCGGCGAGCCGGCCGTCCACGGAGTAGACGGGGGCACCGGCGATGATCAACGGGGACCAGGCGGCGAGGTAGATGATGTCGGGCGCGTCGTAGACCGGGACGCTCTTCCAGCTGACGGTGACGAGGAGCGCGGCGGACAGGCCCGCCCCGATGACGGCGCCGACACGCTGCCAGCAGCCCAGGACGGTCAGCACGCCCACGATCACCTGGAGGAAGGCGATGACGAGCCCGGCGCCGACGGGATGGGCGAGGGCGAACTGACGCAGCGGCTCGGCGACGTCCCACGGGTGCAGGGTGTTGAGCCACTTGACCATGGAGCCGCGTTCGCCGCCGTCGAAGTAGACGGGGTCGCACAGCTTGCCCATGCCGGCGTAGACGGAGATGAAGCCGAGGAAGACGCGCAGCGGCAGCAGTACGACGCCGAGGTTCATGCGGCGGCCGGGGAAGTAGGCGTGCCGCGCCGGATCGTCGGCGTGCCGCCTGGTGCGCGGCTCGGCCGGCTCCATGCCGTCGTCGTAGCCGTCGGGACCGGGTCCGGAACCGAAGTCCTCGCCGGTGTAGGCGGGTTCGTCGTAGGTGCTGCCGACGCTGCGCATGGCGGGCAGCAGCCGGGTGCCGTCGGGGACCGGGCCGCGCTGCGCGCCGACGAGCGGGGTCTCGAGGGTCTGGGTGGCGGGCCCGTCGTCGTAGCCGTCGTAGCCGTCGTAGCCGTCGTGGCCCGGGGCGCCCGCGCCGATGTCGACGCGGGGGATGACCTGGGTGGCTCCGGCGTCGGCGAGGGCGTCCACGGCCGGGTCCTCGGTGTGGTGACCGGCTCCGGCCCGTACCGCCTGGAGCAACCGGTGTGCGCCGGTGTCGTCCGGGTCGGACCGCCCGCTCCACACGAGGGCGCGACGGCGGGCGGCGGCCGGGGCGGCGGGGCCCGCGACGGGCATACGGGCGGTGTCCTGGGTGGCGCTCAAGTGCCGCGCGATCCGCGGGGATTGGGTCCGCCGCGCGGAGGCACCGAGCTGCACGCGGAAACTCGCGTGATTGACGATGACCTGGGCCGGATCGCTCGGCACCTTCACCATGCTCAGCGCGGGAGCGTCGTCGATACCCGACGAGCGGTCCCCCGTGGGTGTGCGGGGTGTTCTGGTGTCCACACTCATCTAACCGAGTGATGTGTCGTTAGGACACTGCCTTGACCGCCCGGATCTGTCCGGACCGCGTCAAGCTTGTCCGGACCGCCCAGAACACCCCGTATGGGGGACCGAGTCGAACACTCGCTCCCCCTTCGGCCTCACGCCGCCGGCCTCCGGCCGGCGGCCGCCGCGTCCCGTATCCGCGTCAGCTCCGCCGACGCGCCGCCTCGTACAGCACGATCCCCGCCGCCACACCGGCGTTCAGGGACTCCGCGCCACCGGGCATCGGAATCCGTACCCGGAAGTCGCAGGTCTCGCCGACCAGCCGCGACAGTCCCTTGCCCTCGCTGCCGACCACGACGGCCACCGGGCCGTCGAGCGCCTCCAGCTCGCCGAGTTCGACCTCGCCGTCGGCGGCGAGACCCACGACCGTGATACCGGCCTTCTGGTAGGACTCCAGCGCCCGCGTCAGGTTGGTGGCGCGCGCCACCGGAGTACGGGCGGCCGTACCGGCGGACGTCTTCCACGCGCCCGCCGTCATGCCGGCCGCGCGCCGCTCGGGCACGACGACGCCGTGGCCGCCGAAGGCGGTGACGGAGCGGACGACGGCACCGAGGTTGCGCGGGTCGGTCACGCCGTCGAGGGCGACGATCAGCGGGTCCGCGCCCTCGTCGTGGGCGGCGGCGACCAGGTCCTCGGGGTGCGCGTACTCGTACGGCGGCACCTGGAGGACGAGCCCCTGGTGGTTGAGCCCGTTGGTCATCCGGTCCAGCTCGGGGCGCGGCGCCTCCATGAGGTTGATCCCGCCGCGCTCGGCGGCGAGCTGGAGGGCCTCGCGCACCCGCTCGTCGTTGTCGATGAACTGCTGGACGTAGAGCGTCGAGGCGGGCACGCCCTCGCGCAGGGCCTCGTAGACGGGGTTGCGGCCGACGACCAGCTCGGACGTCGACCGCCCGCCGCCGCGCCGCTGCTGGGTGCGTCCCGTGGCGCGGCGCGCCTTGGCGTTGGCGACACGCTGCTTGGCGTGCCCCTTGCGCATCTCGGCGGGAGGCGTCGGCCCCTTGCCTTCCAGGCCCCGGCGTCGCTTGCCGCCGCTGCCGACCTGCGCGCCCTTCTTGCCGGACATGCGGCGGTTGTTCGCGGCCATGAGTTACCTGTCTCCGCTCTCTACGGGAGTGTGCGTGATGCTTGCTTCTTATGCAGTGTGCCGCCCGGGAGGCCGGGCGGCACAATCGATCTACGGAAACCCGCGCAACCAACGGGCCCGGACTTCGGTGGCCCGGGCGCGGTTCAGCGGGAGCCGAGGCTCCAGCGGGGCCCCTGCGGGCTGTCCTCGATGACCAGTCCGGACCGTCCGAGCTGGTCGCGGATGGCGTCCGCGGTGGACCAGTCCTTACGCGCCCGAGCGGCCTCGCGCTGGTCGAGGACCAGGCGTACGAGGCTGTCGACGACGTGCCTGAGGTCCTCGCCCTGCTCCTGTTCCCCGGCCCAGTGCGGGGCCAGCGGGTCGAGGCCGAGCACACCGAGCATCGCACGGACCTCGGCGAGGCGGGCGACCGCGGCCTCCTTGTCGTCGGCGGCCAGCGCGCTGTTGCCCTGCCGGACGGTGGTGTGCACGATGGCCAGCGCCTGTGGCACGCCCAGATCGTCGTCCATCGCCTCGGCGAAGGCGGACGGCACCTCGGCGGCGGGCTCGACGGCCTGGCCGGCCAGCTCGGTGACGCGCTGCACGAAGCCCTCGATGCGCGCGTACGCCGACTCGGCCTCGCGCAGGGACTCCTCGCTGTACTCGATGGTGGAGCGGTAGTGCGGGGTGCCCAGGTAGTACCGCAGCACGACCGGCCGCCACTGCTTGACCATCTCGCTCACGAGCACGCTGTTGCCGAGCGACTTCGACATCTTCTCGCCGCTCATGGTGACCCAGGCGTTGTGCACCCAGTACCGGGCGAAGGCGTCGCCGAAGCCCTCGGCCTGGGCGATCTCGTTCTCGTGGTGCGGGAAGATCAGGTCGATCCCGCCCCCGTGGATGTCGAACTCGCTGCCCAGGTACTTGTGCGCCATGGCGGAGCACTCCAGGTGCCACCCGGGCCGCCCCCGCCCCCACGGCGTCTCCCAGCTCGGCTCGCCGGGCTTGGCCGCCTTCCACATGGCGAAGTCCCGCGGGTCCCGCTTGCCGCTCTCGCCCTCACCCGAGGGCTGGCGCAGCTCGTCGAGGTCCTGGTTGGACAGCGACAGGTACCCGGGAAGGGACCGTACGTCGAAGTAGACGTTGCCCTCGGCCTCGTAGGCGTGCCCGCGCTCGATGAGGCCGCGCATCATCTCGACCATCTCGGTGATGTGGCCGGTGGCACGGGGCTCGTACGTCGGCGGCAGGCAGCCGAGGGCGTCGTAGGCGTCGTTGAACGCCCGCTCGTTCTCGTACCCGATGGACCACCAGGGGCGGTTCTGCTGCTCCGCCTTCTTGATGATCTTGTCGTCGATGTCGGTGACGTTGCGGATGAACGTGACGTCGTAGCCGCGGTAGGCGAACCAGCGGCGCATGATGTCGAAGTTCAGCCCCGACCGGATGTGCCCGATGTGCGGGGCGGCCTGCACGGTGGCACCGCACAGGTAGATCGAGACGCAGCCCGGCGTGAGGGGGGCGAAGTCACGGATCTGCCGGGCGCTGGTGTCGTACAGGCGAATAGTCACGACTCCAGGGTAGTAGGCGTCGGGCAGTGCCACGGGCCCACGGGCCCGCCTGCTGCCGCGCCTTGCCCGGCCGAGTCGGGCGGGGTGCGTCCCGGGCCGTGACCCGGGGCCCGGGGCCCGGCACACGCTCCGCCCCGCTCACCTCGCGCCGCTCACCTCGCACCGCGCAACCCACCTCGCTCACCTCGCACCGCTCACCCGGCCCCGCTCACCTCGCACCGCGCAACCCACCCCGCTCAGCCCACCCCGCTCATCCCACCCGCACCACCAACGCCGTAGCCACCGCCATCAGGCCTTCCTCCCGCCCGGGGAACCCCAGCCCGTCCGTCGTCGCCCCGGACACCGACACCGGCGCGCCCACCGCCTCCGACAACACCTTCTGCGCCTCGTCCCGCCGCTTGCCGATCTTCGGCCTCGGCCCGACCACCTGCACCGCCACGTTCCCGATCCGGAACCCCGCTGCCCGCACGATCCGCGCCGCCTCCGTCAGCAGCGTCACCCCGGACGCCCCGGACCACTCCGGCCGCCCGGTGCCGAAGTGCTGCCCGAGATCCCCGAGCCCCGCCGCCGAGAACAACGCGTTGCACGCCGCGTGCGCGACGACATCCGCGTCGGAGTGCCCGGCCAGGCCGGCACCCTCGCCCTCCCACTTCAGCCCGGCGCACCACAGCTCGCGCCCGTCCTCGAAGGCGTGGATGTCCGTACCGACACCGACCTGCGGCAGCGGCGGCAGCGCGTCCGTCTCAGAAGCCATCGTTCAGCCTCCTGCGCGCCAGCACGGCCTCCGCCAGCACCAGGTCGAGTGGCCGCGTCACCTTGAACGCCTCCTCGTGCCCCGGCACGGCGACCACCGTCAGCCCCAGCTGCTCGACCATGCTCGCGTCGTCGGTGACGTTGTCGGTCACCGTCCCGTGGGCGCGCACCAGCGTCCCCCGGTCGAACCCCTGCGGCGTCTGCACCGCGCGCAGCCGCGCCCGCTCCGGCGTCGCCACCACCGGTTCCGGCTCGCCCGGCACGCCGGCGGGCTCGACCTGCTTGACCGTGTCGGCGAGCGGCAGCGCCGGCACCACGGCGGGCGCGCCGTCCCGTACGGTCTCGATCACGGCGTCCACCGTGTCGACCGGTACCAGCGGCCGGGCCGCGTCGTGCACGAGGACGATGTCGTACTCGTGCGGCAGGGCCTCCAGGCCGAGCCGTACGGACTCCTGCCGCGACTCACCACCCGGGACGACGAGGAAGTCGGTCCTCTCCGGCAACGCGTGCGCGTCGAGCAGGCTCCTGACCTCGGCAGCCCCGTCGGGCGGCGCGACGACCACGACGAGAGAGACCCCGCGGGAGGCGGCCATCGCGCGGACCGCGTGGATGAGCATGGGTGTGCCGCCCAGTGCGCGGAGGGCCTTCGGGGCGCCCGGTCCGAGCCGTACGCCCCGGCCGGCGGCGGGAATCACGGCCGCGGTCCGGATGTTCGAACGGGTGTCGGGGGGCGTCTCGGCGGGCGAGGGACGCGATTCGTCAGACATCGGTTCCTGTCAGGTTTGTGTGCTCGACCTAGTTGGGTATGGCCTCACCGTGCCGGGCGCGACGGCTTGACCGGACCCTTCCGTGACCCTGGTCGAGCCAGCAGCCCGGGCCCGGCACGCCAGGACCGGGGGGAAAACTCCCGGGTGATCGTACGAGGACCGGTGATCGTACGAGGACCGGTGACAGTACGAGGACCGGTTTCCGGGTACGAACATGCCGCAGCGCCCGGCGACAGCGAAGATGTCATCGGGCACCGCGGCATTTCAGCGCGCTGAACCGAGCGGGCAGCGGTCTGCGCCTCGCCTCAGAACCTCAGGAGGCGAGCACCTCGTCGAGCAGGGCCTCCGCCTTGTCCTCGTTGGTGTTCTCCGCGAGAGCGAGCTCGCTCACCAGGATCTGGCGGGCCTTGGCGAGCATGCGCTTCTCACCGGCGGAGAGTCCACGCTCGCGCTCACGACGCCACAGATCGCGTACGACTTCCGCGACCTTGATGACGTCGCCGGAGGCGAGCTTCTCCAGGTTTGCCTTGTAACGACGCGACCAGTTCGTGGGCTCCTCGGCGTACGGCGCGCGCAGCACCTCGAAGACCCGGTCCAGCCCGTCCTGACCGACCACATCACGCACGCCGACGAACTCCGCATTGTCCGCTGGCACACGTACCGTCAGGTCGCCCTGGGCGACCTTCAGCACCAAGTAGGTCTTGTCCACGCCTTTGATCTGGCGAGTTTCGATAGCCTCGATCAGCGCGGCCCCGTGATGGGGATAGACCACGGTGTCGCCAACCTTGAACGTCATGTGACAGGTACCCCTTCCGTGGCTATCCAGGGTAACACGGATACGGCGTCTTCTGAATGGCGTTTTCGCAGGTCAGGGCATATCTCGGGGCTTGACAACAGCAACAGGAACGTGCTGCGCCGGGCGAGCGGAAGAAAGTATTCGCAGGTCGGAGCAGTTCTTCAGGCCGGTCGAAACGCGCACGTCACACACGGCCGGAGACCCGTTCACCCACCCGAAGAGTCCCATATGTCCGGTTCCAGGCGTGCGACTTCCGCTACTCCGTTCGGTGACCGGGGCGGGCTTCCGGACGAATCCGGAATTGATCACGAGGTGCCCCGGCCGACCCCCCGATGATCAATTTCCTGGCCGTCCGCGCATTCCTTCACGGAAATCTCGCGCACCGATCGCCGACCGGTATGACAACCGGCTTCTTATGTGAATGACGGACGAGTACGAGCCACAAAGCGTCGCCCGGAAGCGGAGGCCGGAACGAGCGCCCCGCACACCCGGTGCGCGCGCCGGTCCTGCCGCCTGCCGGGCGAAGCCGTACGTTTGGGGGAGGGTCGGGTGCGGCGGCCCGCGAACGGCTCGGTAGCCTGAAGCCGCTGACAGACACTTAGGGCGGCTTTATCCGTTGCCGCCACCTCGCTCGAGTCCAAGGAGTTGCCGCCGCCGTGAGCAGCAGCCTTCGACGCGGTGCCCTCGCCGCCGCCGCCATCGCGTTCTCGATCGCCTCGCTCGCCGCATGCGGTGCCGGTCACAACGCCCAGACGCTGGAGATCAAGCCGGACAACGCCGCGACGACCGTCGGTGACATCCAGATCCAGAACGCGATCGTCATCACGCAGCCCGACCTGGAGTCGACCGGTCCGGCCGTGGTCTCCGCCACCCTGTTCAACAACGGCAGGACGGACCAGACCCTCGAGTCCATCACCGTGGCCGGCACCGGCAAGTCCGCCGAGCTGAAGCCCGCCGAGGGCGAGAAGGGCGGCAACGGCGGCCTGACCGTCCCGGCCGGCGGTTCCCTGATCCTCGGCGGTGAGGGCAACGCCTCCGCCGTCCTGCCCAGCAGCCGCGAGGCCATCCAGGACGGCAACGCGCAGGAGATCACCTTCGACCTCAGCAAGACCGGTGAGGTGAGCCTGCGCGCCTTCGTCGTCCCCGCCGAGAGCTACTTCTCCAAGTGGGGCCCGAGCGACGTCCCGGCGGCGCCCGGCGCGTCGGCGAAGCCCTCGCAGGAGAGCTCCGGCGAGCCGTCCGACGGCCAGACCTCCGGCACGCCGGCCGACGGCGAGTCGGCCTCCGGCACGGACGAGTCCCCCGCGGCCGGTACCGAGGGCGAGACCGGTACCGACACCGGGACGGTGACGGACGGCGCCTCGCACGAGACCGGCGCCGGTCACTGAGACGCGTACGTACGGCGAAGGGCGGGACCTCTCCCGGAGGTCCCGCCCTTCGCCGTACTCACCCGCGTCCCGGGCCCGGCGCGGGCGACGCGCCGGGCGGGCCGCTCTACGGCTCGAACTTGTACCCGAGCCCCCGCACCGTCACCAGGTACCGCGGCGCGCCCGGGTCGGGCTCGATCTTGGCGCGCAGCCGCTTGACGTGGACGTCGAGGGTCTTGGTGTCACCGACGTAGTCGGCGCCCCAGACCCGGTCGATCAGCTGCATGCGGGTCAGCACGCGGCCGGCGTTGCGCAGCAGCATCTCCAGCAGGTCGAACTCCTTCAGCGGCAGGTCGATCTTGGTGCCGCCCACGGTCACGACGTGCCGGTCGACGTCCATCCGGACGGGGCCGGCCTCCAGCGCGGCGGGCGCGACCTCCTCCGGCTCACCGCGCCGGCGCAGTACGGCCCGGATGCGGGCGACCAGCTCACGGGAGGAGAAGGGCTTGGTGACGTAGTCGTCGGCACCTATCTCCAGCCCGACGACCTTGTCGATCTCACTGTCCTTGGCCGTCACCATGATCACGGGGACGTTCGAGCGGCCGCGCAGCTGGCGGCAGACCTCGGTGCCCGGCAGGCCGGGCAGCATCAGGTCGAGGAGGACGAGGTCGGCGCCATTGCGCTCGAACTCGTCGAGACCGTCGGGGCCGGTGGTCGCCACGGCGACCTCGAAACCCTCCTTGCGGAGCATGTACGACAGGACGTCGGAGAAGGACTCCTCGTCCTCGACGACGAGCACACGGGTCACGGAAGGACCTCCGGGGCGGGAAGCGTTTCGTACGGGGAAGTATGGGGGGATGAGGGGGACCGCTCGGTCTCGGCACTGAGTCCGGCGCGGTCGGACCGCTGCTGTGCGCGGCCGCGGGACGGGCCCGACTCCGGCAGTCGCAGCGTGAAGGTGGAGCCCTGGCCTTCGGCACTCCACACCGTGACCTCCCCGCCGTGCGAGGCGACCACGTGCTTGACGATCGCGAGACCCAGACCGGTACCTCCGGTGGCCCGGGAACGGGCCGGGTCGACGCGGTAGAAACGCTCGAACACGCGCTCCTTGTCCTTCTCCGAGATACCTATGCCCTGGTCGGTCACGGCGATCTCGATCAGGTCGCCGCCGGGGGCGTTGACGCGGCGGGCGGCTATGCCGACGCGGGTGCGGGCGGGCGAGTAGTTGACCGCGTTCTCGACGAGGTTGCCGAGGGCGGCTGCGAGCTGGCCGCGGTTGCCGCGTACGCGCAGATCCGCCGTTCCTCCGGCGGCCATGGTGATCTGCTTGGTGCCGGCCGCCTGCCGGCAGCGGTCGATCGCCTCGGCGACGAGCTCGTCCACCCGGACGGGCTCGGCGTCGTCGAGGGGGTCGTCGTTCTGGACCCGGGACAGGTCGATGAGCTCCTGCACCAGGTTGGTCAGCCGGGTCGCCTCGATCTGCATCCGCCCGGCGAAGCGCTCCACGGCCTCCGGGTCGTCCGAGGCGTCCATCACCGCCTCGGACAGCAGCGAGAGCGCGCCCACCGGCGTCTTCAGCTCGTGACTCACGTTGGCGACGAAGTCGCGCCGTACGGCCTCGATGCGGCGGGCCTCGGTGAGGTCCTCGACCAGCAGCAGTACCAGCCGCGACCCGAGGGGCGCCACGCGTGCGGACACGGCGAGGGCCTCCCCCCGCCCGTTCCCCCGCCTCGGCAGATCCAGCTCGACCTGCCGTATCTCCCCGTCCCGCCGGGTGTCCCGGGCCATCCGCAGCATCGGCTCGACGGCGAGCTTGCCGCCCCGGACCAGGCCGAGGGCGTACGCCGCCGAGCTGGCCTTGACCACCGCGTCGGCCTCGTCGAGGACGACCGCGGAGGACCGGAGCACCGACAGGACGGTGTCCACACCGGGTGGAAGGACGGGGTCCATGTGGAGCGAGGTACGCGTGGGGCGCTTCTGCTCGCGCTCGCTCCAGCGGAACGCCAGCATGGCGATGACACCGGTGAGTACTCCGGCGATCGCTGCCGCTGCGGCGACCGCCGCGTTCACGTCCATGCGTCCAGGTTAGGCATGGCGAACCGCCCCGCCCCAGCCATCGGACTGCGACCTCGAACACTCGTCGCCCAGAGTTCACCTTGGAGCCAGGGATGGTTCATTTGTGGTGCCGGAAACGGACGCGTACAGGCCGGAACGTGTAAGCGTGGGGGCACGGCAAGGGGTGCGAGCCAGTGCAAGCAGGCGCGAGCCCCCTAAACGGACGTACGAGAGGGAACCCTGATGCGGGACGCGTACCACGAGGAACTGGATTCGATCGGCGACGGTCTGGTGGAGATGGCCCGGCTGGTCGGGTCGGCGATCGGGCGCGCCACGACCGCGATCCTCGATTCCGACCTGAAGCTGGCCGAGAACGTGATCGAGGGCGATCAGAAGGTCGACGAGCTGCACCACGCGCTGGAGGCCCGGGCGATAGCCCTGCTGGCCCGGCAGCAGCCGGTGGCGACGGACCTGCGCATCGTCGTCACCTCGCTGCGGATGTCGGCCGACCTGGAGCGCTCGGGCGACCTGGCCCAGCACGTGGCCAAGCTGGCCCGGCTGCGCTACCCGGAGCGCGCGGTGCCGCACGACCTGCACGCGACCATCCTCGAGATGGGCCAGCTCGCCCAGCGCCTGATGGCGAAGGCGGCCGAGGTGATCATCACCAAGGACGTCGACCTGGCCCTCCAGCTGGAGCAGGACGACGACGCGATGGACCTGCTCCACCGCACCCTCTTCCAGCACCTGATGGACGACCGCTGGAAGCACGGCATCGAGACGGCCGTCGACGTCACCCTCCTCGGCCGGTACTACGAGCGCTACGCCGACCACGCCGTCTCGGTCGCCAAGCGCGTGGTCTACCTGGTCACCGGCGAGCACGTGGGCGACCTCCAGGCGGACATCCAGCCGGCGACGCCGGTCGAAGGGGCCTGACACGGGCCTGGGCGTAAGGGGGTCACCGGGCCGGTGGGGAGCCGGCAGCGGGCCGGCGAGGGGCCGGTGACGGGGGCCGGTGACGGGGCCGGCGAGGGGCCGGTGACGGGCCGGGGGCGCGCGGAGTCACCCCAATGCGCCGTTGATGCAACGGCCACCGGGGGCGTGCAATGGGCCCAGGCACCAGCCTCTAGGAGGAACCATGGCCGATTCCCCCACCACCCCCGACCCCGCCCAGCAGCACCCCACCGAGCAGCCCGCCGAGATCCGCAGCCTGCCCCTGATCGCCGCGTGCGGTTGCGGATCGGGCTGCGGCTGCGGCTGCCAGTCGGGCAATCCCTGCCAGTGCGGCTGACGCGGTAGCGGTACCACGGCGGCCGGGATCGCCCCGGCCGCCGTACGGGCGCACCCTGGAAGAAAGACCCTGAAGGGGGTGCGACGCCATGGCTCACTTCATGGACGTGCACCACGGGATGCACGGCATCACCGCGGACCAGCTCCACGAGGCCCACCAGGCGGACCTCGCCATCGGGAAGGACGAGGACGTCCGCTTCGAACACGCGTGGGCGGACCCGGACTCCGGCACGGTCTACTGCCTCTCCGAGGCCCCGTCGGCCGACGCCGTCCAGCGCGTCCACGAGCGCGCGGGCCACAGGGCGGACGAGATCCACGAGGTCCCGCTGACGGTATAGCCCTCCCCACAGCCTCCCGTGGGTACCGCGCCGTCGACTTGAGTACGGGTACTCAGGCCCGGGGCCCCGGCCCCGGCCGACCCTGGAACACAGGACGACGACCAAGGGGAGACGACACCCGATGAAGACCCGCCGGACCAGCCGGACCAGCCGGATACGCGCCCTCACCCGCCTGACCTTCGCCAACCGCGCCTCGGCGGTCTACCTCGCCGTCGTCGGCGGCGCGATGACCGTCGCCGCGCTGGAACCCCTCTACGCGACCAACCCGGACGCGTCCCTCATCTGGGTCTGGCCGGCCCTGTTCACCTTCCCGGCCTTCGGCTTCGTCGCCTGGCTCGGCGAGGCGGGCTGGGGAGGCGACGCGCCCACCTGGTTCTTCATCGGCGGCATCGCCCTGTCGGCCCTGGTCCAGTCACTGGCCCTGGGCACCGCGTGGCAGGCGCTGCGGGGGCACCGGGAGCGCCGGGGACGCCGGGGGCGGCTGACGACGGCCGGCTGAGGCGGGCCCGCGACCGGAGCCGCTCGGCACGGCCGGGATTCGTCGACGACCAGGGAGGCCCCCAGGCGCCGACCGCGCGCCGTTGATGTGCCGTGCATGACGGGTCCGCTACCTGCTCCTGCTCCCCGACCGAGCCGACTTCGAACCCTGCTGGCCGGTACTGCGCCGCGCCTTCGGCGAGATCCGCCCGGCCGCCACCATGCTCGTGTGCGGCCTGGCCGGCCCCCGGATGAGGATCGAGATCGAGGTGTACGCACGGCGGTCCGAGTCCTCTCCGGCCCGCTAGCAGCTCACCGACCTGCCGACGCCGGGCGGCGGCGCGCGGCCTGACGGCTGGGACGCGTCGCCACGCCCCTGCTCTGGCACCTGTGTGGCAGTACCTCGCGCATACACGCAACGTCCGCCGACGGTGCCCGAACGTCGGGGCGCCTTCTCGAATGACGGAGCGCCTCGGACGGCGCTAGCGTGCAGCGGTGATCAACAGTGAGGGAATACCCCTGGGTGCGGAAGCCGCGCGTCGTCTGGCGGGGTCAGGCCTGTACGAGTTCGAACCGGGACTGACGGACGCCGAGTTCACGCGCATCGAGCGTGAGTACGGCTTCGAGTTCGCGGATGACCACCGAGCGTTTCTCGCGGCCGGCCTGCCGGTCAACATCCCTCCCGAGGATGGCCAGACCTGGTCCAGGCCGTGGCCGGAGTGGCGTGCCGGTGACCGTGACAGTCTGCGGCGACAACTCGACTGGCCGGTCGAGGGCGTTCTGCTCGCCGTCGAGCACAACGGGTTCTGGTACGAGGGCTGGGGCGAGCGTCCAACCGCCGGGACGACCGCACTGGACACAGCACGGCGTCACCTCGCGGAGGCACCGGTACTCGTCCCCCTGTACGCCCACCGATACCTGCCCGCCGGCCGGGGAAGCTTCGGGCACCCGGTGCTCTCGATGTGGCAGACCGACATCATCTACTACGGCCTGGACCTGGCCGACTACATACACCGGGAGTTCGACGAGGCACGAGGCCAGGTCGACGACCACTGGACCCCGCGAGCGACGGTCCCTTTCTGGCGAGACCTTCTCTGACCCCTCCGCCGCTCATCAGCAAGCCCCGGCCCGGCGATTCCTCCGCGGGGCCGGGGCTCAGTGATGTGGGCTTATTTCTCCTTGGCGTCTTGCCCGGGACGGCGGATCTCTCAGCGCCGGTTCCGGTGATCGTGACGACGTCGACCTTGCCGAAGCGCGACACCCGCTTTAGGGAGAGGCTGGGTGATCTGCGGGCTGAGCTGGGGCTTCATCGGCCCGGGAAACGGGTGGTCACTCGACCGCAGGGCACCGATGTTGACCGTAGGTTGTAGCTCACTCGCTGGTCGAGGCCGCCCGGGCTCAGGCGTCGAAGTCGTACTCCAGGATGTACGAGGCGGCGTCCAGCGTCATTTCGTTGATCTCGACGGGGCGGCCTTCGTCCGTGTATGCGGTGCGGCAGACGAGGATGACCGGCGTGCCCGCGGACATGCTCAGTTGTGTCGCCTCGTCCTTCGAAGGCATACGTGAGCGGATCTCTTCACGGAAGTGCACCGGCTTGTAACCGAGTTCGGCGAGCCTGGCGTACGTCCCGCCCTGCCCGGTGTCCTCCTGGGTGATCGCGGACCCGGCGACCAGGGACGCAGGCAGATAGCTCGTCGCGAGCAGGACGGGCTTGCCGTCCAGGACGAAGCGTCGACGCCTCACGCACACCGTCTCCTCGTCGGCCAAGTCCAGGACCGCGCTGACGCGATCGGGCGCGGCTTCGTCGGACACGGCGACCTGGTCCACCTCGAGTGAGCGATTCTCGATGTCGGCCGACCAGATGGAACGGCCGTCGCCCCATTGCTGTCGGGCCAGACGCTGGATGCCCCGGCGCCGAAGCGGGCGGAACTCCCGGACGAACACGCCGGCGCCCTTGCGGGCTTCGGCGACGCCTTCGTCCCGGAGGACGCTCAAAGCCTGGCGGGCCGTCATGCGAGCCACGCCATGCGTGGTCATGAGGTCGTTCTCTCCCGGGAGCCGGTCACCGGGACCGTACTCGCCCGACTGGATCGCCTCGCGCAGCGTGTCCGCGATCCGCTGGTACTTGGGACGCCGGTCGTCTCCGGTGTTGGCCATTCCGTAAGCCTCCTCTCCTTCTCTAGACACCCTAGGCCACAGGTCAGAGGTTCGCTCGCTCCGAGTAGTCGCGCTGCCCGCCAAAGGCCGTACTCATCAGGCGACTTGACGTCTCTAGAGATGTTGACCACAGTTCATGTCTAGAGACGTGGCCGAGCGTCTTCCAGAATGAGGGGTGTTGTATGGCGTCGTTCGGGATCGAGCCCTCGACTGCCGTCGTGCCGGTGGCGAGAGCGTCGGCTGCGAAGCTCGTCAGCACGGACAGACGGGAGCTCCACAGTCGGAAGCGGCATCACCTCCACTGCGACAGCAGCGGCGGGAGTGAGTACTGATGGCTTACTCGATCGACCGCTACCCGTGTGACGAGTCACCGCGCCTCGGCGCGATGGCGTTGCACCCCGTCGCGGAGTCCGTGCCTCGGGCCCGGCGCTGGTTCCGGAGGTTCGTCACTCCCCACAACCCGGCCTGTTCGGTCGACGACTGCGTCCTGATGCTCTCGGAACTGGTGACCAACGCCGTCGTCCACGGCAGGTCGGACGAACCGTGGCTCGTCCGGGTGGAGTGGTTCCGCGTGGGGACGTCGCTCCGCGTCGAGGTGCACAATCCGGGACTCCCGGAGAGCGTGCGGCTGAGATGCCCCGACGCGAGCGACGCGCACGGGCGCGGGCTACTGCTGGTCGACGCCGTCGCCGACTCCTGGCACTGCGGGCCCAGCCGCTTCGGCGGAACGGTGGTCTCCTTCAGGATGGCCGATGCCTGGCCACCGTCCTGATACAGCCGGACCTGCCGGCGACGGCCCGAAGGCGGCAACGAACACAGCAGTCAGCCCCCGCGAAGTAACCGCGGGGGCGGGGGCTGACCGGCAGGGCCTACTTCTTCTTGCCCTGGGTATTGCCGGGGATCTTGGTGAGCTGTGTTTTTTCTGGTCAGAGGCGGTGAGCTCGTGCGCCTGGTGGTCGTCGTTGGTCGTCATTGGCCACTGTCGAGCGGCATCGGACAGCCCAGGGACGGCCCAGACATCGGCCCGTTGCCCATCGGTGGGCCTACGAGCTGATAGGCAACTCCCGCGCTCGCTGACGTGCTTGGGCCCGTAGCTCCTTCAAGCGACTGTGAAACGCGTTGTGGCGGTTCTGGTCAAGGTTCAGCGAGAGGTCGAGTTGGGAGATGAGCTGCGACTCCAGGTCCCACGGTTCGCTCTGCTCGATCCAAGACACCCGCGCGTTGTCCGCCAGCCACTGGCTCAGGGTGGCTTCGCCGACCTTGCCAAAGGTCATCCGCTTGCCGCTGCCCACGCGGCGCAGCTCGAGTCCGAGCAGACAACCGAGGGTGAGCCGCAGAGTCGAGCCGGCCGCGTTGCCCCGGTAGTGGTAGCGCACCCGCGTGCGCAGGTTCTGTGTGCTGGTCCGATTCGCCATGTACCGCGGGGCTATCCCGACATAGAGCAGGCGCCCAGCATCCAGCTCTGGGTGGGGCGGCTGCTTGAAGTGCCACCCGTAGACCCCTGCCGCCGCTGGGACAGGGCTCGGACGCACCAGGATCTCTTGCGCCGACCACAACCGATCGGGACTGACGAGGGCGGTAGCTTCCACGAGGCCTCCAGACGTGCCACGACTGATCGTCGCAGGCTACTGGTCGACGCTGACTGAGCGTCCCTGGCCTGTGTGGCTCGTGACATCAGCTTGGGAATCACGGACCGTTGCGCCCTCAAGGGGCCGTTAGCCAGGCATATTGCGCTATCACGCCCTCCTCAGCCCAGGTCCGGTGTCCCAGTGTGACCGTTGTTGCCCGCGCGGTCTGGCATGCATCTGCCACACACGTCTCCTATGTGCGGGTAGCGCACGGTGGCGTTAAGCAGACCGGGCGGGCGGGATGGTCCCGACACTCTTGCAGCCTTCCAATGGCTCGACTCAGTGGCACGGGTCCTGACAAGGCGTCAAGCTCGTGCGACAAAGCGACTGGTCAATGGCTGATCCAGGGGCTGGGGGGACGTGTCAAGCCTAGACGCTCAAGGGCGACCGACATGAATCTGTGCCGTTCAGTACCGATGAAGTGGTTTCCCCAGCGCTCCCGAAGCGTTGAAGATGAGGGAGTATGGGCGGAGCCCAAGGCGCTAGGGGATGGAGCCCAAAATGGCAGACCGAAGCACCATTGAGTGGACTGAGGCCACATGGAACCCCACCACGGGGTGTGACCGCATTTCTAAGGGCTGCGATAACTGTTATGCCCTGGTGCTAGCGAAGCGACTGAAGGCGATGGGGTCTACGAAGTATCAGGTCGACGGAGATCCGCGGACGTCGGGGCCAGGGTTCGGGCTTGCTATACATCCAGACTCGTTGAGGCTTCCGCACACCTGGAAGTCACCGAGGGTGGTATTTGTCAATTCGATGTCTGACCTTTTCCATGCGCGAGTGCCAGTTTCCTACATTAAGGACATCTTTGATGTAATGCGTGAAACTCCACAGCATACGTATCAGATTCTGACCAAGCGATCCCGGCGAATGCGGAACGTTGCCGATCAAATTGACTGGCCTGAGAACGTCTGGATGGGAGTGACTGTTGAAGCTCCCGAATTTAAGGCGAGAATCGATGAATTGAGGGATACTCCGGCGCTTGTTCGCTTCCTATCGTGCGAGCCGCTGATCGGTAATCTCGGCACGGTTGATCTAAGCGATATCGACTGGGTCATCGCCGGAGGTGAATCAGGAAAAGGGCACCGTCCTATTGAGGAAGACTGGGTGACCTCCTTGCGGGATCAGTGCTCTGCGGCCGACGTTCCGTTCTTCTTTAAGCAGTGGGGAGGGCCAACCCCTAAAGCTGGAGGAAGGATGCTGCAGGGGCGCACCTGGGACGAGTACCCAAAAGCCAAGTCCCGCGCTGGCGTATGAGGTCAGGGGAACGTGATCCAGGTGCCATCGGGGAAGCCGCTCCGGCCTGGTCGCTGGACCTGGATAATTCCTTCTCTCTCCAACGGTGTCAGGACGGGCCTGCGCAGGTGCGTCTTCTTGTACGGTGTATGGATCAAAGTGAACTGTTCCAGGGCCGTGATCGAAACACGTCGTCCGCTGTACTGGGCGAGAAGTGCCCGTCGCAGTGGGTTAGTGTCCACGGACGAGTCAGTGAACAGCACGTCCTGGCCAGCCAACCGGTCCGAGAACTTGAAGCCGCCTCCAGGGTCGACCTTCCACATGGCCTCCTTCATCAACTCAACGCCTTTGATGTCGCGAGTCCCGTGAAAGAGGTAGTAGCCGATGTGCCCAGTTCTATTGATCATGGCGAAGGACTGCACGTACGGGAATTTACAGACGTCCGTGAGTTGACGCCCGTAAAGATCGTGCAGAAATTGCTGGCGGCTTACACTGGACGGGAGGGTTCCTACCTGCTTGTATTCACTTGTACCGAAGAGATCTTCTAGATGGTGATCTACGTTTCCTGCGGCGGCAAAACGGTTAACGTGATCGACCATATAGTTCACGAAGAGCTCGCAGCTTGCGAATGAGAGCAGCTCTGCGAGAATGCTCATGGGGAGCCCTGAGAAGCCGAACGGATCAACAAAGGCGAACGTCGGCGCAAGGCGGCTCTTCTGGTTGCGAAGGTGATCTATCAGGTTTGTCGCGGTCTCGGAAAACTCCGAGTTAACCAGCTGCACTTTAACGTTATTCGGCCAGGGCTGGTTCGCCTTTTTATATCCTTCGATTTGCCGAGTGAGGCTCTCGAAGCGATCTTTCTTTGACTCGCAAAAAAAGAACAGAAACTCACACTTCATCTTGTCGAAGTAACTATGAGAAAGCAGCGCGTCAAGTGCGATGAGCGGGGATCCCGGCTCGCCGGATTGGTAGCGCCCCGGTCCTGCGAAACCATCCAGGAAAACGATCCTGCCGTTGTAGGTGGACAGGACGGGAAACCAACCGCCTAGATAAGACTTCAAAAGGTCATGCTTGGCTTTGGTGTGCGGGTCAAGCTGCCACACGGTAGTCCTCGGTGCTGACACGTGTCCCCCTCGACGCAGTCGACATGCTCGGCAGCATTATGGTTCCGACCCGCACCCAAACGCACGCCATATGTCAAAAAAGGTCGACTCGGGGAGCGAATTCGTCCGAAGGTTCGAATTTGCGTCGGCGGAGCGGGTTTGGCCGATGTCCTGCCCGGTTTGGGGTCGAGCATGATCAGGGGGCCGTACGCTGGCCGGCAACTCGGGCAGGCTGTGATCCTGCCCGGAACTTGAACGAGTGGCCCCTTGGTCTTGCTCGACGCGGGGCCCGAACCGGGGAGGTGGCTAAAGTCGTGGAGCCGACCGCCCCAGCCACAACGGACTATTGCTCGCTCCAGCCGCGCGACCGGCGTAGCCGGGGCCAGAGCGGGCCGAAGGCAGGAGCGTCGGGCCCCGGCGGCGAGCCGGGGAGCGCGCGGTGAGCGGAGCGAGCCGCCTTGAACCCGTGAAGAAGGTTGTAACTCAGGCTTCGTCTGTGAGGTGTGTCCTGTCTCGGTTGATGCTTGACGCTGTGGCGTCACCTGATGCTTGACACCGCTTGCCTCGGCTTGGCTGTGCGCGTCGTATCCGCGTGCAGGGAGGGCCGGGGCCGTGCTGGTGGAGTTGAGCGTGGTCGAGCAGCGGTATCACGCGGTGGTGGAGGTCGCCGCGGGGGTCCCGGTCAGTCGAGTCGCCGCCCGGTATGGGGTGTCGAGGCAGTCGGTGCACTCCTGGGTACGCAAGTACAAGCAGTCGGGTTTGCCGGGTCTGACGGACCGGTCGCACCGACCGGACTCGTGTCCGCACCGGATAGCGCCGGAGGTGGAGGCTCTGGTGTGTGAATTGCGGCGCCGGCATCCGGGCTGGGGTCCGCGCCGGCTGGTGCACGAGCTGGAACGCAGGGGCACTACGACGGTGCCGTCCCGGGCGACGGTCTACCGGGTCCTGGTCCGCAACGGACTCATTGAGCCCGGCGTGCGTAAGCGTCGCCGGTCGGATTACCGCAGGTGGGAGCGGTCAGCGTCGATGGAACTGTGGCAGATGGACATCGTCGGCGGCATCCTGCTGGCGGACGGCAGCGAGTGCAAGATGGTCACCGGGATCGACGACCACTCCCGGTTCATGGTGATCGCGAAAGTGGTGCAGCGGGCCACGGCCCGGGCGGTGTGTCTGGCCTTCGGTGAGGCACTGGTGCGGTTCGGAGTGCCTGGCGAGGTGCTGACGGACAACGGCAAGCAGTTCACCGCCCGCTTCAGTCCAGGCAAGCCGGGAGAGACGATGTTCGACCGGATCTGCCGGGAGAACGGCATCGCTCACCGGCTGACGAAGCCGCAGTCCCCGACGACCACGGGGAAGATCGAACGCTTCCACCAGACTCTGCGGCGCGAACTCCTCGACCAGCGTGATCCGTTCGTTGGCCTGGCGGCTGCGCAGGCGGCGGTGGATGCCTGGCTGGAGGACTACAACCGGATGCGTCCGCATCAGGGGCTGGACATGGCCGTTCCGGCCAGCCGGTTCGTTCCCCGCCCGCGGTCCGAGCAGGATGTGCTGCCGGTGGTCCTGCCCGCGCGCCTCGACCCCGTCCCCCAACCTGACGTCCCAGAGCCTCCACCCGAGCCTGTCGCGGCGGCCTGGCCGATGACCGAGGGCGAAGTCGGAGCGATCGAGGTGGAGCGGGTGGTGCCCGCCTCGGGAAACCTGAGCCTGCGCGGGCAGCAGATCTGGTTCGGTCCGGCCCTGGCCGGCATCACGGTGACCCTGCGGATCGACGTGAACCGGCTGCACGTCCTGATCGGCGGCGGCCGGCACAAGACCCTGCCCTCGAAGCTGTCTGGCCGGGACCTCAAGGCCCTGCTGGCAGGCGGGGACGCCCGACCCGCCGGGCCCTGGGCGGACGATCCCGGACCGGCGAATGACGCGAATGGGGCGGTGGAGGTGGACCGGACCGTGAACGCGGTCGGCTACGTCGGTCTGGGCGGCGACAAGGTCCTGGTCGGCTGGCCGTTCGCCGGACAGCGGGTCACCCTCCGCCTCGACGGAAAAGTCCTGCAGGTCCTGGACGAGCAGCGTGTCCTGCAGGCCACCCTGCCCAGCCCTCTGCCGCCCTCGGCCTGCGGGCGCCTGCAAGGGGGCCGTCCGGCCGGGCCGCCACCGCTGCTGCCTCCGCCCGGCCAGCAGATCGCCGAGCGGACCGTCAGCAGCGTCGGCGGCTTCATGGTCGCCGGACAGCGCGTCCAGCTCGGCTGCGGCTATGCCCACCAGGTCGTCACCGCCCACCTGAGCGAAGACGTGATCCGCGTCTTCCACGGCCAAGATCTCATCACCACCGTCCCGCGTGTCACCAAGAAGGAGGTGGCGGTCCGCAAGTCCGGCGAACACAACCGCCGAAAGATCGTGTGATCGCTGTGTCAGGCGGGTTCAGACGACTGCTTGGGCGGCCAGCTGGCCAGCCGGGCGCGGGCTTCCTGAGCAATGACCGGCCACGGGTCATCAACCAAACCCGCAACCGCCGGCCGCGGCGAGTGCGGATGGTTTGCTACGAGCCTCCGCACTGCGTCATGCGGATCGTCGACCAGCCGTTCCAGCAGCTCAGGCGGGCAGTTGCGTTTACTGGCCACCCGGTCTCGGACCCGCCAATCCGGATCCTTGATCAACTCGGCCAGGATCTCCGACGGCACCGTCCTGTTATGCGCAGCCCAGACACGCATGTCGGGACGGTTGCGCACCAGGTCCCACCAGACTGACGGCGGCATGGCTGCCCACGCCGAGCGGTTGTGCTCCGCCGGGTCCTCGCTCTCCCGCAGCCGGATGAACTCCTCCACGGAGGTGATCTCAGGGAAACGGTCCGTCATGGCAGCCAGTAAGCCACGATGTCTAGGTCAAACGTCAAGCATCACCTGACGCCGAATCGTCAAGCATCATCTGAGACCCGACACTTCGTCTGTGAGGCGCCATAGGGGCGCCTCGTACTGCTTCGGGCGACCGGCAATGAGGAGCTGCCGCAACTCGTCGCGCTGTGCACCGCTGAGGCTCAGGGCTTCGGTGATGCGGCGAAACGTTGTGTGGGTGGCTCCGCGGGTGCGTGCTTCAGCCTCGAACTGGGCTAGTTGCGACAGGATCGCGGCCGGGTCCAGATTCGTCGGCTGCTGCTCGTTGAGCCAGAGAGCTTTGTTGCGCTCATAGTCGATCTCTGAGTAGCCGCACACTTCGCGGCTGTACGCCTCGGCCTCGTCCAGGTCGGCAGTGGACATGATCGCTCGGGCCAACCGGTTGCGGCTCAGAGCGTTGTCCAAGTCGACCTCGTGTACTGCCGGGCTCTCGTCCGTGAGCAGGACAGGGAGTCCCGCGTCTCGGATTTCGCATGTGCCGCGTACGCCTCGGGCTGTGGCTGCGAGGAGCCCCGTCGCTTCGGACGGGTGCCACTCAAGGACGGCGCTGATGGCGGCCGTGTCCTCCGCGGTGAGGGTGTGGACAACGGGGCCCAGCGCGCCGGTCATAGTCTGCGGCGGGAGTTCGCCGTCCAGGCCCGGTCCCGCTACGAGGAGCCGCACAGGTTCGTTCAACTGGCAGCATGCCGCCAGCGTCAGAGCGTCGGCCAGCGGGCTCTTCAGTGTCGGCTCGTCGCCCTGCGCGAGGATGTCTCCGCCCACGTCCAAGAGATCGATTGATGCGGGCTGTACGTGGTCAACGAGTGATTCGAGTTGCCGGGTAAGGCCGACGGCCCCCTGGTGTGGGTCGAGCAGCGCGAAGGTGGCTGGGAGTTCCGCTGCCAGTCTGGGGAGGGTGGAGCCTGCGGGTTCGATCGGGCGGGTCTGCGCCGGCACGGACCAGACGTCTGGCGTGAGGCGTTCCAGGCCGGTGAAGTCGGCGGGGCGCCGCGGGCCCGGTAGGGGGTCGATCAGGAGGCGGTCCCAGGCGTAGGTCAGGATCACCGCCTGGTCCTCGTCGCCGTAGAGGGCGGCGTGAAGCATGGCGGCGGCCACTGCGTCGCCCCCTCCTCCTGCTGCGACGATCAACCGCGTCATGCGATCAGCCTACGGGTTCCCGGATGGGCCACTCAGCCTATAGTGGCCAAAGGCTATAGCCACTTGAACAAGGAGGGGACATGCCTCAGATCGAGGAGGCTCAACCCAAGTACCTTCAAATCGCTCACTTCATCCGCGACCAGATCCTTCGGGGTGACCTGCGGCCGGGGGACGAGGTGCCCTCTGAGCGGCAGCTCGCTGCGGACTGGAAGGTCTCCCGGCCTACGGCTGCGCGGTCGCTTGAAGCGCTGAGCCATCAGGGGCTGGTCGAGAAGCGGCAGGGGTCCGGCACGTACGTGCGCAGTCTCGAAGTGAACCGTCGTGCGAGGGAGTTGTACGGGCGGGCTCGGCAGACCGGGAAGATCTATACGCCTGGCGAGTATGCCGTAATCACGTCGGCCGGCTGGCTGGATGCCCCGGACCACGTCGCTGAGGCCCTGGGCTTGGTGAAGGATCGGCGGGCTGTGCACCGTCGACGGGTCACGAACAACCAGGACGGCCCGATCACCCTGTCCACCTCATGGTTCGCTCCGGACGTCGGCCAGCGTGCGCCCAAGCTCACCGACCCTGGACGCATCCAGGAAGGGACGCTCATGTACGTCGAGCGCATGACAGGGCGTCAAGGAAGCTACGCCGAGGACCGCATGTGCGCCCGAGCGGCCACGGAGGAGGAGGCTGCCGACCTGGGGCTGGAGCCCGAGTCCGCCGTCCTCATCGTCCATCACGTCGTCTTCGACCTCCAGGACCGGCCTCTGGAGTTCGCCGAAGCCACGTACCCGCCGCACCGCTGGGCGTTCGAGCAGGGCTACCCACTCGCCTGACGGCGCGCCAGTTCCGTCGTATCGCTTGCGCCCCGCAAGTGGCCAATGCCACTATCCACAAAGTGGCTAAGGCCACTTGGAGATGAAGGGGCACGACGTGACGAGTCGGCGGCCGAAGCAGGACGCGCGATTAGCTTGCCGGGGGGTGTCGGGGGCGTGGATGGAAGCGCGTCGGTGCCCGAGCGGCGCTGACGCTCTCCGCGGCCGACGACCGCAACCGTGCCACGTCGAAGCGGCGCTGCCTCGACTGCGACGGCAGCGGCAAGGAGTGAGCACGCATGGCTTACACGATCGACCGACACCCCTGTGAGGACTCGCCGCGGCTTGGGGCGATGACCTTGCACCCGGAGCCTGAGTCCGTCTCCCGTGCACGGCGCTGGTTCCGTAAGTTCATCGCCCCGTACAACCCGGCCTGCTCGATCGACGACTGCGTACTGATGATCTCCGAGCTGGTCACGAACGCCATCTGCTACGGCACGTCGGAAGATCCGTGGGTCGTGCGGGTCGAGTGGTTCCGTCACGGGGCCTCGCTCCGCGTCGAGGTTCACAACCCCGGCTTCCCGGCGAGCGTACGGCTGCGGCATCCGGATGCGAACGATGCCCACGGCCGAGGACTGCTCCTCGTTGATTCCATCGCGGATTCCTGGCACTCCGGCCCCAGCCACCTCGGCGGCACGGTCGTCTCGTTTGTGGTCGCTGATGCCTGGCCGGCGTGATGGGATAGTTCACCTCTCCTTCTGCCGGTGTGAAAGTGTCGCTCGGCTGGTTGACCAGTTGACTTGGACAATCTCGACGGGCGGCGTCCATGTCGTATGAAGTGGAGCCACCGAAGTATCTGGCCTTGCGCAGGAGCTCCAGCGCCGCATCGAGGACAGCACCTATGCGCCAGGCGCTCGGGCGCCGAGCGAGAACCAGCTCGTGCAGACCTTCGGTATGTCCCTCCCGGCCGTCCGTGCGCGCCCTGGAGCTGTTGCGGGATGGCTGGCTTGAGTCCCGCCAGGGGTACGGCACGATCATGCGGAGACGTCCGACCGCTGTACAGAACCACGACCGTCGCGGACAGCAAGCACTCGTCCGTGATGAGTCGCGTGCCCCCGGGCGGCTGGTCGAGGTGGGATACGTGCTCGTCCCGAAGCGAGTCGCTTCCCTGCTCGGGTCGCCCAAGCGAGCCAAGGTCCTCATGCGCCGTTTCTTGGTGCAGGACGAGGGCGAACCGGTTCGGGCTGGTCTCCTCGTACTTTCCTGCCGGCGTGGTCGAGGGCACCGACCTGGAGAGCGCCGAAGGGCTGAGTGGCAGTACTCGGGAGCACCTGGAGGCTCGGAAAAGGTCCGCTTCGTCCACGTTCAGGAACGGATCTCGGCGCGACTGCCCGAGCCGGCCGAAGGTGACCTTCTCGACGTCCCAGACGGCGTTCCGGTCCTCACGGCGCCGTCGACGGAGCGCCATAGTCTGTGCTGACGCAGAACTGCGTGAGTCCAGGCTGGAAGCTCATGGCAGAAGAAGCAGGTGACAGGATCAATGTGGATCTCGGTGACGGTCGCATCGGGCTGGCCGTAGCCATCATCGCCCTGATCGTCAGCACCAGCTTCTCTCGCCCCGCTGGACTTTGATCACCGTGGGGTACTTTGCCGCCTGGTTCATCGGCACGCCGACCGTCATCCTCATCAGGGGCGGAAGCGGCAGAGAAGCAGTTCGGCGGGCTTGAGCGCGGTGGCGACCGTCAGAGGCGGCTCGCTGATCAGCGGCTGGCGCACATCGAGGCGGACTGGCGCGCGGGCGGCACATCGATCCGCGCGCCGCCCGGACCACCTTCCAGCAGTACGCCGAACGCTGGGCCGCCACGCAGGGCGCCGACCCGAACACTCAGGCCCCGATGGAGTCGCAGCTACGGCTGCACGCTTTCCCCTGCAAGCTGCGGGACGTACCGTTTCCCGGCCCAGTCGCCGATGCGCTCCGGACGCACGTGAAGCGGTTCTCGCAGGTCGAGATCACCTTGCCGTGGAAGGTCGCCGACGACCCTCCGGTGAGCATGTGGCTCATCTTCACCGGGCCGCGTGGCGAACACGTCTGGCGTACGTCGCTCAACGAGGAGGCGTGGAAGTCGGCGCTGGCTGCGGCGGGTGTCATTCCTGTGCCTGAGCGGGGACGGCCGTGCGCCGAGTCCCGAGAGAACGGCATGCGCGCCCTCCGCCACTTCTACGCCTCGGTGCTCCTCGACGCCGGGGAGAACATCAAGGTCCTCGCCGAGTACCTCGGCCACTCTGACCCTGGCATGACGTTCCGCGTGTACGCGCACCTGATGCCGTCGAGCCAGGAGCGCACCCGCAAGGCTGTGGCTTCGATCTTCGATCACCGGTGATACGCGCGCCATGGTCAGAGGCCGGTACCGCTGTAACCGTATGAACATTGGGGTGGGGAAGTTCGCTGAAAAAGCGAGCGAGCAAAGTTCGCGGACAAGCTCACAAGTTGATTCGTGATTTCACGCGTGAGAGATTGGAGTCTAGAAAGACTGCGGACCTGGATCCGGGTGCAACCGGATCCAGGTCACATGCAGTCAGCGAGCCCGGTCGCCCACTACTCGACCGGGCTCGCTGCATGTGCAGCTTCCGGTCGCGACCGTCCTCGCGCGTGACTCGCTCATCGAGCGAACTGCGTCACGCCGGTAGCGATGGCCACCAGGAGGCCAGCGCCCGTAAGCCAGACCTGCCACCTCTCGGCACTGGTCCACCTACGAGACTCGTCCTTCTCAAGGCTCATCTCCACCATCTCCCTTCTCCTCCAGCCGGCCCGCCGGTCGGGCCGGAGCCTTGGAACTCACGCACGCTTACGCGGAGTTCAGGGGAGGTTCAGGTGAGGCGCGATCAGCATACCGGGCACATCGCTATTCACCGAGACACACGGGAACGCTTGACAGCGGCCCCGAATCCCTTTCACGGCCCAGCGACGGCCCCGTTACAGAAACAAGCCCCCTGCCTATGGGAAACCCGCAGGCAGGGGGCTTGTTCGTGGGGGCTTGTTCGTGGGGGCCTACTTCTTCTTGCCCTGGTTCTTCACGGCCTCGATCGCGGCCTTGGCCGCGTCCGGGTCCAGGTAGGTCCCGCCCGGGTTCAGCGGCTTGAACTCGGCGTCCAGCTCGTAGGAGAGCGGGATGCCCGTCGGGATGTTCAGGCCCGCGATGTCGGCGTCGGAGACGCCGTCGAGGTGCTTGACCAGGGCGCGGAGCGAGTTGCCGTGCGCCGCGACCAGGACCGTGCGGCCGGTGAGGAGGTCGGGGACGATCGCGTCGAACCAGTACGGGAGCATGCGGACGACGACGTCCTTGAGGCACTCCGTCTGGGGGCGCAGCTCCGGCGGGAGCATCGCGTAACGCGGGTCGGAGAACTGGGAGTACTCGGCGTCGCGGTCCAGCGCGGGCGGCGGGGTGTCGTAGGAGCGGCGCCACAGCATGAACTGCTCCTCGCCGAACTCGGCGAGGGTCTGGGCCTTGTCCTTGCCCTGGAGGGCACCGTAGTGGCGCTCGTTCAGGCGCCAGTGGCGGTGGACGGGGATCCAGTGGCGGTCGGCGGCCTCCAGGGCGAGCTGCGCCGTGCGGATCGCGCGCTTCTGGACGGACGTGTGGACCACGTCGGGCAGCAGGCCGGCGTCCTTGAGCAGCTCGCCGCCGCGCGTCGCCTCCTTCTCGCCCTTCGGAGTGAGGTTGACATCCACCCAGCCGGTGAACAGGTTCTTCTCGTTCCACTCGCTCTCGCCGTGGCGGAGCAGGATCAGCTTGTACGGTGCGTCGGCCATGGCTCCGAGCGTAATCGAACCGCCTGAACGCCCGCGCGCCGCGCCCGCCGGTCGGACAGTTGACGAGAAGTGTTAATCGAGTGGCCTCTCGCAGCCCCCGGCTCGTAAGTTGTGCTCGCCGACAGAGCCACTTACAGCCGCTTACAGCCGCATTCGTTCACGGGGGTCCCATGTCAGTCGCCGGAGTGAGACGTGCCGCGCGCGAGTCCGTCTCCGGGCTCCCCCGCGAGTTCTGGTGGCTGTGGACCAGCACCCTGGTCAACCGGCTCGGAGCCTTCGTCGCCACCTTCATGGCGCTGTACCTGACCATCGACCGCGGGTACTCCGCCTCGTACGCCGGGCTGGTGGCCGCTCTGCACGGGCTGGGCGGGGTCGTGTCCTCGCTGGGCGCCGGGGTGATGACCGACCGGCTCGGGCGGCGGCCCACGCTGCTCGTCGCGCAGGCCTCCACCGCGCTGTCCGTCGCGCTGCTCGGCTTCATGCGGGACCCGATCGCCATCGCGGCCGTCGCCTTCCTGGTCGGCATGGCGAGCAACGCCTCGCGGCCCGCCGTGCAGGCGATGATGGCGGACATCGTGCGGCCCGAGGACCGTATCCGGGCCTTCTCGCTCAACTACTGGGCCATCAACCTCGGCTTCGCGATCTCCTCCATGGCGGCCGGTTTCATCGCCGAGGTCAGCTACCTCGCCGGGTTCCTGATCGAGGCGGGCATGACCATGGCCTGCGCCGTCCTGATCTTCGTGAAGCTGCCCGAGTCCCGACCGCAGAAGAGCGTCGCGGAGGAACGGGTCGCAGTCGAGAGCACGCCCGTCTCCCTCGTGACCGTCCTGCGCGACGGGCGCTACATGAGCGTCGTCGGGCTGTCCTTCCTCATCGCCCTGATCTTCCAGCAGGCATACGTGGGGTTGCCGGTGGCCATGGGCGAGGCAGGGTTCACGCCTGCCGACTTCGGCATGGCGATCGCCGTCAACGGTGTCCTGATCGTCGTACTTCAGATTCCCGTCACCCGGTTCATCCAGCACCGGGATCCGCGGCAGCTGCTCGTCCTCTCGTCCCTGCTGGCCGGGTACGGCTTCGGGCTCACCGCCTTCGCCGGGTCGGTCGGCGTCTTCGCGCTCACCGTGTGCGTGTGGACACTCGCCGAAATCGTCAACGCGCCCACCCAGACCGGGCTCGTCGTCCGCCTCTCCCCCGTGCACGGGCGCGGGCGCTACCAGGGGATGTACACCATGTCCTGGGCGGCCGCCGCCCTCGTCGCCCCGCTGATGTCCGGTTTCGTCATCGACCGCTGGGGCGCCGAGTGGCTCTGGGGCGTCTGCGCGGTCGTCGGCACGGTGGCGGCGGTGGGGTACTGGGCGCTCATGCGGGGGCTGCCGGACGAGGAGACGTTCGCCGCCGAGGCTCCGAAGGCCACGCATGGTCCAGAGGGCCAAGTGGCTTCAGAGGGTCAAGCGTCCTCAGGGGGCCAAGTGTCCTCAGCAGTCCTAGGGGGCCAAGTGTCCTCAGAGGTCCCAGAGGTCGCGGAGGTTCCAGCGTCAGAGCACTCCGAGACGGCCGACACGCCCGTGCCCGCCAAGTCCGAGGTCGGTGCGGCCTGACGGCGGCCCGCGGACGCCCGCGTCCTCACGGGTGCATCCGCGCCCCCTTCAGTACCTTGTCCACCGCGTTCTTCGGGCCGTACACCGCGAGGCCCACCAGGTCCAGTCCGGCCGTGGGCACGGCCCGTACCGCCGCCCGGTTGTCGCGGTCGTTGCCCGTGGTGAAAAGGTCGGACGTGAACAGCGCGCGGGGCAGAGCGCGTGACAGCACGCGCGCGTGGGCGTTCGTCAGCGTCTCCTTGGTGCCCTCGAAGACCAGGACGGGCTGGCGGAACATCGGCAGGTAGCCGACCGCGTCGGCGTCCTCGTACGGCTCCCCGATCACCTCGGGGAACTGGCTGCCCAGCCCGCTGACCAGGAAGGCCGTGACGTTGATGCGCTGCCAGGTCTCCAGGTCCTCGCGGAGCAGGACGGCGATCTTGGTGTCGAAGCGGATGGGGTCGTCTGCGGCGTGCGTGCTCATGGGGTGAGACTGCCGGTCGGTTTACGGCCGGGTCTTGTACGTTTTTTGCATGGCCGACCAGGACCAGCGGGCCGTCTCCGCCTGGCGACCGCCCGTCCCGGGCGTCGTCGAGGTCTTCCACGCCCATTTCACCGAGTACGCGTACCCGATGCACGTCCACGACGCGTGGACGCTGCTCATCGTCGACGACGGGGCCGTACGGTACGACCTGGACCGGCACGAGCACGGCACGCCGCACGACACGGTGTCGCTGCTGCCGCCGCACGTGCCGCACAACGGCTCCCCCGCCACCCCGGACGGCTTCCGCAAGCGGGTCCTGTACCTGGACGCCTCCCGGCTGGGCGACGAGCTGATCGGACCGGCCGTGGACGCCCCCGACCTGCGTGATCCGGTGCTGCGGCGGCGGGTCGGGCAGTTGCACTCCGCGCTCGCGCTGCCCGGTGACGAGCTGGAGGCGGAGAGCCGGCTGACCTTGATCGGCGAGCGGCTGCACGGGCATCTGCGGCCCCGCCGCCGGGAGGGCCCGGCGCGCCGGGATCCCGTCCTCGCCCGCCGGCTGCGCGAGCTGCTCGACGAGCGGGTCGTCGGAGGGATCGGCCTGGAGGAGGCGGCCTCGCTCGTCGCCGCTCATCCCGCCCACCTGGTACGGGCCTTCAGTGGCGCCTACGGCATCGCGCCGCACCAGTACCTGATGTCCCGCCGCGTCGACCGGGCCCGGCGGCTGCTGCTCGCGGGGCGCACCCCGGCCGACGTGGCCGCCGCGACCGGCTTCTACGACCAGGCCCATCTGACCCGGCACTTCAAGCGGCTGGTGGGTGTCACGCCGGGGCGCTACCGCACCAGCGGCGGCACGGTCGGGCCCTGAGGCCGCGTCAGTCCCCGGAGCGGTCGCCGGGCTCGGCGCGCTGCTCCGGCTCGGAGTGCTGGCCCGGCTCGGCGTGCCCGTCGGTGCCGCCGCGTTCGATCAGGTGCCGGAACGCCTCCAGGTTCCGCGTCGGCTCCCCGCGTTTGGTCCGCCACTCGTGCTCCTTGCGGATGGCGGACGCGAAGCCCAGCTCCAGCAGGGTGTTGAAGGCGCCGTCGGCGGCCTCCAGGACCTGGCCGAGGAGGCGGTCGATCTCGTCGGGGGTGACGGCGGCCAGGGGGAGTTTCCCGGTGACGTAGATGTCGCCCAGGCGGTCGACGGCGTACCCGACGCCGTAGAGCTTGAGGTTGCGTTCCAGCAGCCAGCGGTGGACGGCGGGTTCGTTCTCGTCCGGGTGGCGGATGACGAAGGCGTTGAGGGAGAGGGAGTGCCGGCCGACGAGGAGGGAGACCGTGGTGGACAGCTTGCGGGTGCCCGGGAGTTTGGCGACGTAGTTGCCGGGCCCGGGGGTCTCCCACTCCAGCTCGGCGTCCTTCAGGGCGTCCTCGACGACCTGTGCTGCCTTCTGCGCTGCCTCAGCCATGGTGGGAGCGTACGCGACGGCGGTGGGAGTGGATCGCGGCCGTGTAGGCGTCGGCCGTCGCGGCGGCGGCGCTGTCCCAGCCGAAGGACTGGGCGTGCCGGGCGGCGGCGTCGCCCATCCGCGGCGTCAGCTCCGGGTTGTCGGCGAAATCGCGCAGCACGCGCGCGTACGCGGCGGGATCGTGGCCCTCGACGAGCCGGCCGGTGTGTCCGTCGCGCACGGCGACCGGCAGCCCGCCGACCGCGGCGGCGAGCACCGGCGTACCGGCCGCCTGAGCCTCTATGGCGACCAGGCCGAAGGACTCGCTGTAGGACGGCATCACCAGCACGGACGCGGCCCGGAACCAGTCGGCGAGCTGCTCCTGGCCGACCGGCGGGCGGAACCGCACGACGTCGGCGATGCCGAGCCGTGCGGCGAGCTTCTGCAGTCCCTCCGGCTTGGCGAGGCCGCTGCCGCTGGGGCCGCCGACGACGGGGACGACGATGCGGGAGCGCAGTTCCGGGCGCTCGTCGAGGAGTACGGCCACGGCGCGCAGCAGTACGTCCGGTGCCTTCAGCGGCTGTATGCGGCCGGCGAAGAGCGGGATCAGCGCGTCCTGCGGCAGCCCGAGGCGGGCGCGGGCGGCGGCGCGGGCGTCCGCCGACTCCCCCGGGGCGGGCTCGGAGCCCTTGGGGAAGGGTCGGAAACGGTCGAGGTTCACGCCGGGGTGGACGACGGCGACCTTGGCCGGGTCGGCGGCGTAGTGCCGGACCAGTTCGTCGGCCTCCTCGGCGGTGTTGGCGATCAGACGGTCGGAGGCGGCGACGATCTGCGTCTCGCCGATGACGCGGGCGGCCGGCTCGGGGCTGTCGCCGTCGGCCAGGTTGGCGTTCTTGACCTTCGCCATGGTGTGCATGGCGTGCACCAGGGGGGCGCCCCAGCGCTGGGCGGCGAGCCAGCCGACGTGGCCGGAGAGCCAGTAGTGGGAGTGGACCAGGTCGTAGTAGCCGGGGCGGTGGCCGGCCCAGGCCTGCATGACGCCGTGCGTGAAGGCGCACAGCTGGGCCGGCAGTTCCTCCTTGGCCAGCCCCTCGTACGGTCCGGCGTCGATGTGGCGCACGAGGACGCCGGGGGCGAGCTCCACGGACGGCGGGAGTCCTCCGGCCGTCGCCCGCGTGAAGATCTCGACCTCGATGTTGATCGCGGCGAGGCGCTGCGCGAGCTCGACGATGTAGACGTTCATGCCGCCCGCGTCGCCGGTACCGGGCTGGTGGAGCGGTGAGGTGTGCACGGAGAGCATGGCGACGCGACGGGGCCTGCGCAGCAGCCGGAGCCGCGGGGTGGCCACCGGTGAGCGACGCCCGAGCCTGCTGACGTACTGGCTCACGAGCCGTTCCTCCTCGCTGCGGGCATGCCGGTCGGAGGGCACACGCCGCCCTCCACGAGGTGGAAACACCAGATGACGGCGCTCCATTTCCGGTTTCCCGACCTTTGCTGAATCATTACCGCTGATCGCTCAACCGTTCGAGGCGGGGATGCGTCAAGAGGGAGTGACGCGCCGATCGGAGCGGCCCCGGCCGCATACCCTCGTACGCATGCCCTCCCGCGCCACCGCCCTCCCCCGTACTCGGCCCGTCCCGGGCAGCGGAACGCCCGTGGGCACGGTCACGCGCGGGACGACGAATCCGAACCGGCTGCGCCGCATGGACCGCTGGATCGCGGCCACGCACGGCACCGAGCTGCGCCGCGCCGCCGATCCCGTCGCCGTCGACCTCGGCTACGGGGCGGCCCCCTGGACGGCCGTCGAGCTCCTGCACCGCCTGCGCACGGTCGCGCCGCACGCGCGCGTGGTGGGCGTCGAGATCGACCCGGCGCGGGTGGCGGCGGCCCAGCCGTACGCGCGTGCGGGGCTCGCCTTCCGGCACGGCGGCTTCGAGGTCCCCGTCCCCCGGCCCCCACTGCTGATCCGCGCCGCGAACGTGTTGCGCCAGTACGACGAGGGCCAGGTGGCCACCGTCTGGCAGCGGCTGTGCGCACGGCTCGCGCCGGCGTCGGGGCGCTCCCGCGGCGGGCTCCTGGTCGAGGGGACCTGCGACGAGATCGGGCGCCGGCACGTGTGGGTGGCGCTGGGGCCGGAGGGGCCGCGCACGGTCACCTTCGCGACCCGGCTGGGCTCCCTCGACCGCCCCTCCGACCTGGCGGAACGGCTACCGAAGGCACTGATCCACCGCAACGTCCCCGGCGAGCCCGTACACGCCTTCCTGCGCGACTTCGACCGCGCCTGGGCCGCCGCCGCGCCCTACGCCTCCTACGGTGCCCGCCAGCGCTGGATCCGGACCGTGCGGGACCTGACGGCCGACTGGCCGGTGACGGACGGTCCGGTGCGGTGGCGCCAGGGTGAAGTGACGGTGCGGTGGGAGGCGTTGGCCCCCGCCGCCTGAGCGGGGCACGGGCGCGCGCGTGGCCGGCGGGCGGGAACGATCCCCGTGCGGCGTTCGTCACACAGCGGGGAGCCGTCGCACCTCAGTGCGGAAGTGAGGCGCGAGGGAGAGGCGGCGGAGACGCGACGGGGCGCGAGGGAGAGGCGAGGGAGAGACGAGAGGGAGACGAGGGAGGGGCGAGGGAGGGGGGACGGAGACGCGGGGGAGGGGGGAAGCGGAAGGAAAGCACGGCCTCTGTCGCTTTCCACGCCGGCATGGCACGATCCCCCAGGCGACCTATGTTACTGACGGTTAATCAGTTTTGGGGGCGAGGTATGCGTACGGGGAAGCATGGCTTGATGGCCGCTGCCGTGACCGTGGTCTGCGCGGTCACCGTGCTCGCGGCACCGGGCACGGCGTTCGCGGATCCCGGGCCCACACCCTCGCCCGGCACACCCAGCGCCTCCCCCGCCCCGTCCGCCACGGGCGGCAAGGACCTGGAAGCCGTACGCAAGAAACTCGACAAGCTCTACCGCGCGGCGGCCTCCGCCACGGACGAGTACAACGCCGCCGAGGAGAAGGCGGACAAGCAGTCGGCCGAACTCGTCGAACTCGCCAAGAAGATCGTCAAGGGCCAGGAGAAGCTGGACGGGCTGAAGGAGCGCGCGGGTGCCGCGGCCCGCGCCCAGTACCGCACCGGCGGCCTGCCCGACGAGGCCAAGCTGATGCTGAGCGAGGACCCCGAGGACTTCCTCGACGGCACCGACCGGGTGGACCGGGGTCAGCGCGCGACCAAGGGCCTGCTCGGCGAGCTGACGCGCACCCAGGAGGACCTGAAGACCTACGCGGCGGACGCCTCCGCCCAGCTCAAGAAGCTGGAGGCGAACCGCAAGGCCAAGGCCACCGCCCAGAAGAAGATCGAGAAGCAGATCGCGGCGGCCGAGAAGCTGGAGTCGGAGCTGGAGAAGGAGGAGAAGGAGCGCCTCGCCCGGCTGGAGCGGGAGGCCCAGGCCAAGGCCCAGACCGCCTGGCTCGACTCCGGCATCCTCGAGGATCTCGACACCAAGGCGACCGAGCGGGGCAGGAAGGCCGTCGAGTACGCCACCGCGCAGATCGGAAAGCCGTACCAGTGGGGCGCCGAGGGCCCGAAGGCATACGACTGCTCGGGCCTGACCTCACAGGCCTGGGTGTCGGCCGGGCAGTCGGTACCGCGCACCTCGCAGCAGCAGTGGAAGCAGCTCGAGCGCGTCGACGTCAAGGACATGCGCCCCGGCGACCTGATCATCTACTTCGATGACGCCAGCCACGTCGGCATGTACGTCGGTGACGGCTCCGTCGTGCACGCCCCGCGCCCGGGGCGCTCGATCACCATCGCGGGGGCGGGCTCGATGCCGATCCTCGGGGTGGTACGGCCGGACACGGGCGCGGCACCCTCGGAGTGACGCGGGCGCGGCACGGCAGCCTCGGAGTGACGCGGGCGCGGGCACGGCACCCCCGGAGTGACGCGGGCACGGGCACCGCACCCCCGGGCCGGGTCCGGGGCGCGTCCCAGCCCGGTGACGCGAGCCACGCGCCCCGGCCGAGACGTGAATCGGGCCACGTGACCCAGTCCACGCCCGGCGCTCCGCCCCGCGTGACGTTCGTCATCCCGGTCCCGCGGTCGACGTGTCCAACTGCGCGACATAACGCGGCATATGACAGTGGCCGATGGCCGCCCGGCGTGTTCTGGACCATTCCGCAGCGGCGCCGTCACCCGCTATGGTCCCCGTCGGTGGGTCGAGGTCCCTCGCCCCGCCATGCCCTCGGGGGGAGGGAAGGAAACCAAGACGATGCCCGTACCCGTACCGCGGCAGAGGGCGATCCCGGCCGCGGAGTGTGGTCAGGCGCCCGCCGCGTCCCCGGACAGCGGCCCTTCCAAGGAACAGGCCCCGCCCGGGACGAACCCGGCCGAGAACCTCACCACCCGGCGAGACAATCCCACGGAGAAGCGCGAGAAGACCACGGACAAGACCACGGACCAGCGCGAGAGCGCCATCCCCACCAATCTGACGCTGCTGCTGATCGAGGACGATCCGGGCGGCTCGCCGATCGTGCCCGACCTGCTCGACCAGTCCGGCAAGCCGATCCGCGTGCGCACGGCCCGCAACCTCACCGAGGCCGAACGGCTGCTGACCGACGACGTCCACTGCATCCTGCTGGACCTCGCCCTGTCAGCCCCCGCCCCGGTCTCCGGCCCCGCCCCGGCCCGCGCGAACGCCGACGGCAACGGGGAGGGCGACGGGAGCGGGGACGACGAGCTGGCGGTGCTCCGGCACGTGCTGGAGCTCGCGCCCCGGCACGCCGTGCTCGCGCTGACCTCCTCCAGCGACGCAGAGCGCGGCGCGGAGGCCGTGGCGGTCGGCGCCCAGGACTACCTGTTCCGCGACGAGCTGGACGGCCGACTGCTGAGCCGGGCGATCCGCTACGCCGTCGAGCGCAAGCGGTCCGACTCGGCGGAGCGGCGCCTGGCCGAGGGCCGGCTGCGGGCGCAGGAGAACGCGCGCCTGGAGCGCGGCCTGCTGCCCACCCCGCTTCTGGAGGGCTCCCCGCTGCGCTTCGCCGCCCGCTACCGGCCGGGGCGCTCGCGTGCCCTGCTCGGCGGCGACTTCTACGACGTCGTCCGCACCCCGGACGGCACCGTGCACGCCATGATCGGCGACGTCTGCGGGCACGGCCCGGACGAGGCGGCCCTCGGTGTGGAGCTGCGGATCGCGTGGCGCGCGCTGACCCTGGCCGGTCTCTGCGGCGACCAGCTGCTCGGCACCCTCCAGCAGGTGCTGGAGCACGAGCGCTCGGACGACGAGATCTTCGCGACCCTGTGCGCGGTGGACATAGCACCGGACGGCCGCCGCGCCGGCCTGTGCCTGGCCGGGCACCCGGCGCCGCTGGTCGCCGGACCGGGCACGCCCGCGCGGCTGCTGCCCTACGACAACAACGGCCCGGCGCTGGGGCTGCTGCCGGGTGCCCGCTGGCCGCGGACGCAGGTGGAGCTGGGCGCCGAGTGGAGCCTGATGCTCTACACCGACGGCCTGATCGAGGGCCACGTCGGCGAGGGCCGGGAGCGGCTCGGCCAGGACGGCATGGTGGAGATGGTCCGCCGTCAGTTCGCCGAGGGGCTGCAGGGTGAGCAGTTGCTGCGGGCGACCGTCAACGAGGTCCGCGAGCTCAACGGCGGCGAACTGGCGGACGACGTGGCGGTGGTGTTGCTGGACCGGACGGCCTGACCGGCCCGGCCGTCAGGACGGCGGGACGCCCAGGACGCAGGGACGGCGGCGTCGACTCCGGGACGGCGGAACAGCAGCGGGACGGCGAGACAACGGCAACGCCGGGGGCGACCGTACGCCGGAACGCCCGTACGACGGGACGACCGAACGCCCGCACGACGGGACGACGGGACGACGGGACGACGGGACGACCGTACGACGGGACGACGGGACGACGGCGACGCCGTAGGTCTGAGCCCCGCGCCCCGAGGGGCGCGGCTCAGCGTCCGCCGTTGTACGGACCGTAGGGGCCGTCGCTGCTGGAGCCGCGGCGGCTGCTGCGGCCGCCGCCCGGCAGGCCCCGCAGCGCGGGCCGCACGTCGACCATGTACACGATCGTCGCGATGAGCCCGATGATCGGCAGGAACGACAGGATGTTGAAGATCAGGTTCACCACGAAGGCGAGCCCGAGGATGATCAGCCAGAACGGCTTGGTCTTCTTGTCCGCCGCGCGGTAGGCGTCCTCACGGCGCATGGCGGCGTCGATCAACGCGAAGCCGCTGAAAAGGATCAGGGCGATACTCAGCAGCCACATGAGGCCTGCGAACCCCTGCATCAGCACAACGTCCACCACCAGACTCGGATCGTCTCTACGCGGTCACCGTACCCGGAGATCGGGCCGGACACCCCAAGGGTGCCCGGCCCGATCCCCGCTCGCGGTACCCGTCGCCGGTTACTTGGCGGGCGGCGTCGTCTTCTTCGCGGTGCCGTTGGTGGTCTTCCTGGCCGGAGCCTTGCGCGGCGCGGGGGTCTTCTTCGCCGCGGCGGGCTTGCCCTCGGTGACCTCGACCGGCTCGGACTTGGCGGGCTTGCCCGGCTCGACCGCCACGGCGAGCTCCTCCACCTCCTCCGCGATGTCCTCGATGCCCTCGGCGGCCTCGCCGCGCCAGGTGCGGACCGCGTGCTCGCCGCGCTCGGCGACCTTCTCGTAGGTCTCCCGGGCCTTGACGGCGTACTCGGCGGCGACGCCGACCGAGCGCAGCGCGAGGTCCTGGGCGCTCTCGCCGAGCTTCTTGAGGTCGGTGTCGAGGGAGCCGAAGAGCTCGTTGGCCTTGGCCTGGAGGGTGCCCTGGGTCTCCTTGACGCGGGCCGTCGCCTTCTCCTGGACGGCCTTCGGGTCGGTGTTGCGCACGGCCTCGATACGGGACGGCGCCTCGGCGCGCAGCTGCTCCACCAGTACCGGCACCTTCTTGGCCTGCTGGAAGGCCAGGTCGGCGGTGCCCGCGGCGAAGTAGAGCGGAGTGGGGTCGCTGAGGGTCTTGCGCAGGTCGTCGGTGATGGCCATGGTGATGGTCCTCCGGAATTGCGTTCGGCTGAGGGTTTCGTGGTGGTCGCGCGCCCGGCCGGCCGGTTGGCCGTCCGGCTCATCCGGCCGGTTGGCCGCTCCGGCTCATCCGGCCGTCCGCCGCGGGCCGGCGTCACTGCCGCCGGCCGTACGGGAGCGATGCCCGGGTATGGAGGCACCGCCGTCCGGCGCGCCGTCCGGGACGTCGTCCACCGGTCTGTCCCGGGCCGTCGCACCGTCGTCCGCGTCGGTCTCGTCCGCGTCGGACCCGAACCCGTTCTCCTTGCGGAAGGACTCGTAGATCTGGAGCAGCACCTGCTTCTGCCGCTCGTTCAGCGAGAGATCGGCAAGGATGACCGCACGGGTCTCCACGTCGTCCCGGTCCCGCTCGGCGTCCAGGATCCCGGCGCGCACGTACAGCGTCTCGGCGGAGATCCGCAGTGCCTTGGCGACCTGCTGGAGCACCTCCGCGCTCGGCTTGCGCAGCCCGCGCTCGATCTGGCTCAGGTACGGGTTGGACACGCCCGCGGCGTCGGCGAGCTGCCGCAGTGACAGCTGCGCGTTGCGCCGCTGCTCGCGCAGGTACTCACCGAGATTGCCGACGTTGAGCGATGCCATGCCTCCACGATGCCCCAGGCCGCTAACTATTGCAAGCACCCGCTTGCAATAGTGCGCCACCCGGTCTCGCCCGCCCGCCTTTCGCGCGTACACCGGCACCCGCGCGAGGCCGAGGACGGCGCCCCGGCCCAGGCCGACGGACGGCGCCCGCCCCGATGAGGTGCGCCCCGATGAGGTGCGCCCCGATGGGGTGCGCCCCGGCGGAGTGCGAGCAGGTCAGGCGCTCACGCCACCTCGCGTTCGGCGAGTCCGGTCACCACCCACTTTTTTGTGGGTACTTGGCAGCGCGCGCCCACCGGCCGAACCTGAAGGGGCAAGTGGAGCTCAGGAGGCCGCGCGGGCGGCGGCCTCCGGCCCGGTCAGCCTGTCCAGTCGGCGGTGGCCCCAGTCGGAAAGGGGGGAGAGGGCCTCGGCGAGGTCGCGACCGAACGCGGTCAGGGAGTACTCGGTCTTCAGCGGAAGAACGTCGTACACCCGGCGGTCCACCAGCCCGTCCGCCTCCATCTCGCGCAGCGCCTGGGTCAGCACCTTCTCGGTGAGGCCGGGCACCCGCCGGCGCAGTTCGGCCGGCCGGTGCGGGCCGGACTCCAGCAGCCACAGCAGCGTGGTCTTCCACTTGCCTTCGATCACGGCGATCGCGGCGGTCACTCCGCAGACGTTCGGATCCTGACGTCGGTGCGCCATGCCGTGCTCCTCTCATCAGCGATTGTCCCCAACCATTCACAACCATTCAGTAAGTTACGGGAGTTCAGTCATGTCCGTGCATGCCGACCAGTCCGCCGCCGCCGTCACCGTCCTCGGGCTCGGCCCCATGGGCCGGGCGCTGGCCGCCGCCTTCCTGGACGCCGGGTTGCGCACCACCGTCTGGAACCGCACCCCGGGCCGGGACGCCGGCCTCGTCGCCCAAGGCGCGATCTCGGCGCCCTCGGCCGAGGAGGCGGTCGCCGCCGCCCCGCTGACCGTCGTCTGCGTCGTGAACTACGACGCCTCGGACGCCGTACTGCGCCGGGACGCCGTCACCGCCGCCCTCAAGGGCCGCACGCTGGTGAACCTGAGCGCCGACACCCCCGCCCGCGCCCGGGACACGGCCGAGTGGGCCGATCGGCACGGCATCCGCTACCTGGACGGCGCCATCATGACGCCGGCCCCGACCATCGGCACGGACGACGCGGTGTTCCTGCACAGCGGCCCCGAGGAGCTGTACCGGGAACACCGGCCCGTGCTGGCGGCACTCGGCGGCAGCCACACCCACCTGGGCGAGGACGCCGGCCGGGCCGCGGCCTACGACATCGCGCTGCTCGACATCTTCTGGACGTCGATGGCGGGTTACGCGCACGCCCTCGCGGTGGCCCGCGCGGAGGGCGTCACCGGCGCGCAGCTCGCCCCCTTCGCCCAGGGCATCGCCGCGATCCTGCCGCCGCTGTTCACCGAGTTCGCCGCCGACACCGACGCCGGCACGTACTCGGGCGAGCTGAACCCGATCACCTCGGCCGCCTCGACCATGGCGCACGTCGTCCACGCCTCCGAGGCGCACGGCATCGACGCGAGCGTGATGCGCGTGATCGAGGGGCAGGCCCGTCGGGTCATCGCGCTCGGGCACGGCACGGACGGGTTCACCCGGGTCGCCGAGGTGATCGACCGCGGCTGACCCGCGCGGGGCACGTCAGAACGGCAGGGGGCGGCCGTGCACCACGTCCAGCCGGGACACCGCGCGGGTGAGGACCACGTACAGCCGGTGCAGGCCCCGGCCCCCGGGGCCCTCCGCCTCCGCGATCGCCGCCGGTTCGACGGCGACGACGTGGTCGTACTCCAGTCCCTTGACGACACTCGCGGGCACCACGGCGACACGGGCGCCCAGCTCCTGGGGTCCCGCCGCGTCGATCCCGGCCGCGTCGAGGGCGTCCCGCAGCCGGGGCACGTCCGCGTCGGCGGCGACGACCGCGACGGAGCCCTCCCGGGCGAGCGCGCCGCGCACGGCGGCGACGACCGTGTCCCCGACCTCCCCGGGCGCCGCCGGGCGCATCGTCAACTCGCCGTCCCCGCGCGGGGAACGGGCCGCCGGAACGTCCACGTCCAGCCGTTCCAGCAGCCGGTTGGCGAGGCCGACGACCGCCCCCGGCACCCGGAATCCGGTGGTCAGCGGCGTCACGGCGGCGTCCGGCCGGCCCAGGTGCGTGAGGGCCGTCCGCCACGACCGCGCCGCCCACGGGGTGGTGCCCTGGGCCAGGTCGCCGAGGACGGTGAGCGAACCGAAGGCGGCCCGGCGGGCGATCGCCCGGCACTCCATCGGGGAGAGGTCCTGCGCCTCGTCGACGACGATGTGCCCGTAGCCCTCGGGGTGTCCGAGGAGCCCGGCGACCTCGTCGAGGAGGACCAGGTCGGCGGCCGACCAGCGGGCCGACTGCCACGACCGCGGCGCCCGGTCCGTCCACAGCACCGCCTTCCGCTCGTCGTCGTCCAGCAGCCCGTCGGCGGCCCGCGCCAGCTCCTCGGGGTCACCGAGCAGCCGCGCGAGGACCTCCTCGGGACGCACCCGGGGCCAGACGGAGTCGAGGTACGCGCCGAGCGGCCGCGCCCGCTCGATCCTGCGCACCCATGCGCCCGTCCGCGGCCCGCTCCGCCGCTCGGCCTGGTCCTGGAGGTGCCGCACGATCCGGGCCCGCACCCGCTCGCGCCCCACGGTGTACGGCGGTTCCTCGCCCCGTACGTCCGCCACGATCCGGGCCAGCTCGTCGGCCGGGACCCGCCGGCGGTAGGAGCCGTCCGGTACGACGAGGGAGCCGACGGCGTCGGCGGCGTCGGCGGCCACGCGCGCGTACAGGGCGCGGCGCAGCACCTCGGCCATCCGGGCGTCGTGCTTGACGACGGCGGCCCGCTCGTCGTCGGCGCCGGTGACGGGGTGCCGCGCGATCTCGCGGGAGAGCGTGGACTGCCGTACGCCGGTCTCGCCCAGGGCGGGCAGTACCTCGGCGATGTAGGAGAGGAAGGTGGGGTTCGGGCCGAGGATCAGCAGTCCGCCGCGCGCGATGCGCCGCGGGTAGGTGTAGAGCAGGTACGCGGCGCGGTGCAGCCCGACGGCGGTCTTCCCCGTCCCCGGGGCGCCCTGGACGCAGACCGTGGTGGTGAGACCGGCGCGGACGAGGTCGTCCTGCTCGGGCTGGATGGTGGCGGCGATGTCCCGCATGGGTCCGACGCGGGGCCGTTCGATCTCGCGGGCGACGATGCCGCTCGTGCGGGACTCGCCCCGGCCGAGGTGCTCGTCCTCCAGCCCGGTGAGGTCGGCCGAGTCCCCGCGGCTGCCGGGCGCCCACCCGAAGCGGCGGCGGACGGCGACCCCGCGCGGGTCGTCGGCGGTGGCCTGGTAGAAGGCGCGGGAGACGGGGGCGCGCCAGTCGATGACGAGGGGCGGGGCGGCGGGTTCCTCGGTGATCCGCAGCCGGCCGATATGCAGCCCTCCCCGGACCTGGGCGTCGGCCTCGGCGAAGTCCAGCCGCCCGAAGAACAGCGGCCCCCGGGGCAGTTCGCTCAGCTCCTCGGCCCGGCTGCGCAGCCGGTGTCCGAGCACCTCGGCGTCGGCACCGGAGGCGGAGACGTCCTCGCCGGTGACGACGTGTTCCCGGGCGCCGCCGACCATGGCGGCGAGGGCGGTACGGCAGTGGTCGTGGTGGGCGCGTTCCCGGGCGAGGGCGCGCTGGAGGGCGGAGTCGGGTGACGTCATTCCAGCGAGCGTACCCGAAAGACGTTACCGAGTAATATCTTTTACTCGGTAACCGCACCTGGGGGCCGGGTGAGCCACGGCAGCCCCGCCGCCAGCGCTCCGAACGCCCGCTCCGCCGCCGCCACCGCGTCCGCCCGTACGTCCGCCGCCCGCTCCCCGGCCGCGATCCGCCGCCAGTTCTCCTGCGCGAGGACCCGCTGTACGGCGATGATCTGGCCGGCCGCCAGCCTGGCCGCCAGGTCGCCGCCGAGGGCGTCGGCGAGCGCGGCCTCCGAGCGCTCCAGGTGCGTGTGCAGCCGGGCGACGAGGGCGGGGGTGCCGTAGAGCAGCGTGTGGAAGGCCAGTACGTCGGGGTGGTCGCTGAGCCCGGTCACCGGGTCGGAGCGCTCCAGCCCCGCCAGGAAGTGCCGGCGCAGTGCCTCGACGGGCGCCGGTCCCTCCGTCGCCACCCGGGCCGCCTCGCCCTCGTGGTCGGCGATGCGGTGCAGGACGAGGTCCTCTTTCGCCGGGAAGTACCGGAAGAGCGTCGGCTTGGACACCTCGGCCGCGGCGGCCACTTCCGCGACGGACACGGCGTCGAACCCCTTCCGCACGAAGAGCCCGACGGCGGTGTCCGACAGCGACTGGATCGTCCGCTGCTTCTTGCGCTCACGCAGGCCGGGGTCGTTCATGGGGCGAGCCTACGCGCCGGCCGCCCGGCCCTCTCCGGCCCGCGCGGCGGTCCGTCCGCGGTGCCAGCGGAGCAGGATCTGCGCGGTCCGCGCACGGCTGGGCACCCGCTCGAGTCCGAGGGGGCCGGCGGCCAGGCCCAGCACCCGCCGCAGGCGCCGAGCGGCGGCGGACAGGGCCGGTCCGTCGGGCCCCGCGCCGTCGCCGAGGGACAGCGCGGCCCGGACGACGTCGGTGAAGAGGGACTGCACCCTCTTGAAGGCGCGGAGTCTGGCCAGGTCCGTCTCGTGCCCGTGCGCGCTTCCCGCCCGGACGCCTTCGACCACCGCGCACCACGCCCGGATCATGCCGAGTTCCTGGTCCGCCGGGTACTCCATCAGGTGCAGGTGGGTGGCCAGGTCGTAGAGGGGGTCGCCGAACAGCGCCAGCTCCCAGTCGATCGTCCAGAGCCGCCCGCCCGGATCGACGATGAGGTTCTCCCGGTGCAGGTCGGCGTGGAGCAGGCAGAAGGGGCGCTTGTGCAGCCCGGCCACGTGCTTCCTGAGCCGCCCGAAGGCGTCGTCCGGCACGCCCAGGGCGCGGTAGAGGGAGCCGAACTCCGGGCGGTTGCCCTCGTGGACGTACTCGGTGAACGCGATCAGGCTCTCCAGGAAGCCGTCGCTGTCGCCGTTCTCCGCGCGGCCCCGCGGCGCGGGCCGCACCGGCACCTCCAGCGCGCCCGGCGTGACGCGCGCCAACTGTCCGAACAGCTCGACGATCTGCTCGAAGACGCCCTGTGGCACGGGCCGTCCCGGCCGGTGCAGCGCGGCGAGGGCGTCTCCCTCGACGTAGGTCTGCAGCCCGGTGCCCGCGACGTCGACGATCGGGGGCACCCGCGCGATCCGCCCGCTCAGGGCGCGCAGCAGGGCCTCCTCGGAGTCGAAGTACCGGAGGTCGAACCAGAGCACGGGCGTGCGCGGCTCCCGGAACTTCACCTTCGAGCCGTCCGGCAGCGGGATCACGTAGGACTCGTGGTGGTATCCCGTGAGCGGACCCAGGACCACGCCCGCGTCGCCACTCATCTCTTCCGCGCGCCTGCGGGCGCCGGAGGTCGGTGACGGTGTCATTCTCTGCGTTCTGCCCGTCCTGAGGGAGGCGGTGGGGCGGTGGGCCGGGGCACCCTACTCCACCACTCCGTGTCGTGATGGCCCGTTGGCGGTCCTTCGGGCAGACTGCCGCGGTGACCGACACGCAAAACGCCCCGGAGGCGCTCGAGGCCGAGGCACTGCTGCGCGCGACGGGGTCCGTCCGCGCGGTGCTGTTCGACTTCGACGGTCCCGTCTGCGACCTGTTCGGGGGTTCCACCACGGCGGACGTGGCGGAGCAGGTCAAACGGGCGGCCCGCCGGTACTGGACGGCACTCGACCCCGCGGTCGAGCAGTGCGACGACTCCCATGGCATCCTCCGTCCCCTCCGGGACTCGTACGAAAGATCCGTACCCAAGGCGAGCGCGCGCCCGCTGGACATCGCGGAGGCCCTCGTCACCGACCGGGAGTGGCTGGCCGTGCGCACCGCGGCTCCCACACCCCATCTGGACACCCTCGTGGACCTGTTCGCCGGTCTGGGCCTGCGCATGGCCGTCGTCAGCAACAACGCGGAGGGCCCCATCCGGGAGTACCTCGGCGGTCTCGGGGTGGGTCCGCGGTTCGACGGGGTGTTCGGCCGTCACCCGCACGACGCGCGGCTCATGAAACCGCATCCGGACTGCGTGTACCGGGCGTTGGACCACCTGGCCGTGCCCGCCTCCGACTGTCTGCTCATCGGCGACCAGCTCACCGACCTCCAGGCGGCCCGGTCGGCCGGGACCGGCTTCCTCGGGCTCACCCCGCACGCGGGACGGGCACAGCGGATGAGGGAGGACGGCGCGGACGCGGTGGTCTCCTCCTACGTCCCGGTCGTGCGGGTGGTCGGCGAGCTACTGGCCTGTGCGTGACGGCTCCGGCACGGGCCTCACGGGGCCGTCACGCGCCCAAGGGCCCGCAGCACCGGTTCGAGGGAGCCGACGACCAGTCGCGCGCCGGCGGCCCGCAGCAGCTTCTCCTTGCGCTCGTTTCGCGCGTAGCCCAGGAAGCCGACGCCGACGCCGGTGGCCGCGGCGAAGTCGGCGGGGGAGTCGCCGATCATCAGGCCGGACGAGGCGGCGACTCCGGTCGCGTCCAGGGCGCGGTGGAGGGTGTGGGGATCGGGCTTGAGCCGGTGCAGGGCGCGGGAGCGGCCGTAGATGTGCGGGGCGAAGCAGGGGAGCAGGCCACGGCCGGCCAGGTAGGCGGCGGCCGCCTGCGGGGAGTTGTTCGTGACGACGGCCAGTCGGCTCCCGGCCGCCGCGAAGGTGCGGATCAGCGGGTCGGCGTAGGCGGTGGGCAGGGCGGAGGGCACGGCGCGCAGTTCCGCCTCGGTGTACAGCTCCTCCAGTTCGGCGGTCAGGGCGCTGCCGGGGCGTCGGCGGTCCACGGCGCGCAGTACCTCCTGCGGGTCGCCGCTCCCCCGTTCCTCCGGCGGGAGCAGGTCCGGCAGGCCGCGCTCCGCCAGCCACCGCACCATCTCGTCGGCGATCCTGTTCGCCCGGTACCGGGCGAACAGGCGGCAGATCGGGCCGTCGAAGTCCCACAGCACGAGCCGGGCGGGCAGGAGCGAGCGGCGCAGTGCCTCGTCGTCGGCCTCCGCCGTCACCGGTCCCGTCCCCTCCCCGCGTGCTGCGTGGCCCCTAGGAGAGGTTCATGTCCTTGGCGATGGTCCCCCAGAGGCCGTCGAACCACTTCTGCGAGTCCTCCACGAACTTGGCGTCCCGGTGCCCCCTGCGCTTCAGGAAGGGGAACAGCAGGGACTGGGCGCCGAGGGAGTCGTACATCTCCAGCATCTGGCCTTCGTACTCCTCCGTGCGCCTGGTGAGCGTGTAGTAGCCCATCAGCGCCTCCTCGCCGTTGATCAGGTAGAGCTTCACCGGCGGTGAGTAGTGCAGCGTACGGAAGGCGACGTGCACGTCGACGCCCTGGGTGTTCCGCACGGCGCGCAGGTTGTGGGCGAGCACCTGGGCCTGGGCGTTGCGCATCTGGAGCCAGCGCCGCTGGACCGGGTCGTTCTCCTCTTCCTCGACCAGGACGGGGAAGGCCAGCTTGACGTCCCGCGACGGCAGCAGGATGCGGAAGTCGATCGCCTCGGGGCGGATGTGGCCCTCGTGGATGAGCCGGAGCGGCTCGCTGAGGGCGAGCACCAGCGTCTCCGAGGTGTGGCAGACGACGTCCACCCGGACCCGCGGGGCCGAGAACGCCTCCGTCAGCCGCGGCCCCAGGGCCGTCATCGTCGGCTGCGGCTCCCCGTCCCGGGCCGGGGAGGGCTCGGCGATGCGCGGCGGGCTGCCCTTGCTGACGTTCGTGAGCAGGCCGTCCTCCTGGAGCGCGCGCAGGGCCTGGCGGACGGCGCCGCGCTCCACGCGGAACTCGTCGGCGAGCTCGGCCTGCGTGGGCAGGCGGTCGCCCGCCTTGAGTTCCCCCTCGCGGATGCGTTCCCGCAGGATGTCGGCGATCTCCTGGGGCGAGAGCCTTCTGCTGCCGTTCAACGCCACGTTCTCCTGGGTCACGACCAAACGCTACAACTTCGACCTACCTACGGGGAGTTGTTTGAAACTTGTTTATAGGTAGGCGCCAAGTGGGGACAACATAGACAGAGTTGGTTGCCAACTTCCAGTAGTTGGCGGAAGTTAATCTTCCCAATCTCCCGAAGGGGAAAGACCATGCCCGTCCTCGCCCTCGCCGCGACGACCCTCGCCACCACCGTCGAGCAGCTCCTCCAGTGGCCGTACGGCGCCTCCGGCATCGTCGGGCTGCTCCTGCTCACCGTGGGCATCAGGACGAAGAGGCCCTCCGTCAGCTCCACCGGAGCGGTGGTGCTGGCCCTGCTGATCGCGAGGCCGGCGCTGTGACCAGGAGGCTACCGCCCCGGTGTGCACGGATCGCCCACTCCTCAACTTCCCGCCATCTCAAATCAGTTCGCAGAAAGGTGGTTACGACCTATTCCCAAGTGGAGATAAGGATAAGTAAGTTGGCAGCCAACTTGAGCAACGTGGTCATACCTCACAGGGGTTGGCCACCACGGTGACAGGGGGTCCACCATGCCGCTCATCGCCATCGTCGTCGCCGCTCTGGCCATTGGGTTCGAGCAGCTCGTGCAATGGAAGTACGGGCCCATGGGCATCATCGCGTTCGTCGCGCTGTCCATCGGCATCAAGGCGAAGAACACCGTGATCGGCGGTGTGGGCGCGGTGATCCTCGTGATGCTGCTCGCCCAGTCCGGCTGAACCGACGTACTGCTGTCCGGGCCCCCTTCCGGAGGGGAGCCGGGAGCCCGGACAGTCAGTCGGCATCACGCACGACAACCACAACCACAACTGAACATCGGCACAACGGCACAACGGCACAACAACCGAACAAGCACGCGCTACGGATGCGCACGCCCACCCGTCACCGGCAGAAGGGAGCCACCTCAGAACATGTCCGGGCACCAAGGCCGCCTGGACGTACGCAGCAGGGCGTCGGCCACACGGGCGGCGCCCGCTCGTTCTTCCCGGATCCGGCCGAGCGCGGCCAGCCGGACCGCCGACTCGTCACCCAGCCACAGCGCCGCCAGCTCGCCCACGCCGAGCACGAGATGGGCGCTCTCGGTGGTCGGCGCGCACGACGCCCCGTCCGCTCCCGCCTCCAGCCGCCAACGCCCGCCGGCCGGCCCTCCCCGGTCCGCCACCTCCAGCACCAGTGAGCCCCGCCCCTCGTACGTCCGCGCCTCCAGCGCCCGTGCGACGTCCAGGATCCGTACCCACAGCCAGTCCGCCTGCGTGGTGATCCTGGCCGCGCGCGGGTCCGGCAGGAGGTGCGGGAGCAGGTCGTCGGGGGCCCGCCAGCCGCTCTTCACCGTGGTGATCCAGTCGATCGAGCACAGGTAGCGCCACAGGGCGCGCTCGGCGGCCGGCGTCACGGCCAGCAGCCAGTCGACGGTCGCCGTGTTCAGCGGCTGCTTGGCGCCGCCCCAGTTGTCGTCGGCCCGGTACGAGACCATGCCCTCGACCTCGCCGCCCGCCGAGCGGTACACGGCGTAGAAGGGCTCGGTCCACGGGGCACCGTCCGTGCTCACGACTCCCGTCCGGATCTGCCACCACAGCTCGGCCCGGCTGACCGCGCCCGGCTGGGCCCGGCGCAGCCGTTCGTGGAGTTCGGGGCCGAGCTTGCGGACGTCCTCGCCGTCCACGAGGTCGATCCGGCCGCCGTCCTCCGGGGCCGCCCAGCGCGCGTCGAGACCGGCGCGCGGCACGTCGACCGTCCACTCGGTCATTGTGGTGGCAGGGCCGAAGCCGTACCGGCCGTAGATCGGGTACTCGGCCGCAATCAGCGTCGCGACGACGTCGCCCCGGTCCTTCGCCGCCGCCAGGTCCTGCGCCATCATGCGGGTGAGCAGGCCGCCGCGGCGGCGGTGGGTCGCGGTGACGGTGACGTTGGAGACCGCGTCGGCCTGGACCAGCGCGCCGCCCACGGCGGTGACCTGCTGGTCGAACGACCGGAAGGTCGCCACACAGCGTTCGCCGTCGAAGGCGCCGAGCAGCCGTCCGGGCACGAACTGGCTGCGCCGGGCCTCCAACTGCTCCGCGGCAACGGCGGGCGGCATCAGGAAGCCGGTGTTCAGAGCGCGGTTCCAGTCGGGGAACTCGGCCTCGGTGATGGGACGTACGTCGATGTCAGTGCGGCGGGTCATGCGTTCACGGTAGGTCGACGGCCACGCCGACGTCGCGCGGATTTGCCCGCGCGGGAGTCCCGGGGCCGGCCCGCCCCCGGCGTCTCAGAACGCCGCCCGGACCTCCCCCACCTCGACCGCACCGCCCAGCAGGGGCGTACGGCCGATGCGGTCGACCACCGGTCCCTCCACGCCCAGCAGCGTCAGCGCGCGGGCCAGGACCGGACCCAGGGCCCGCGTCGCGCCGTCCTCGACCTTGAAGGCGAGGGCCCGGCCGTCCGGCAGTGCCACCGCCTGTACGGCCTCGGCGCCCATCTTGGAGAGCGTGCCGGGCACCTCGCGCATCAGCCAGGTGTCGGCGCGGCGGCTGCCGGCGACGTACTCGGGGTGGGCGCGCATCGCGTCGGCGACCCGGCGCTCCGCCGTCCCGGTCCCGGCGCGGACGAAGGCGCGGAAGGCGCGGGCCAGCCCGACCAGGCTGATCGCCATCAGCGGCGCCCCGCACCCGTCCGTGCCGACGGCGGTGACCGGCTCGCCCGCCGCGTCCTCCACCACCCTGTGGATGATCCGCTGCAGCGGGTGCTCCGGGTCGAGGTACGACTCCAGCGGCCAGCCCCGCTGCGCACAGGCGGCCAGCATCGCGGTGTGCTTGCCGGAGCAGTTCATGGTGGTCCGGTCGGGTACGGCGCCCGACGCCAGGTACGTCTCCCGTTCCACGGGGTCCAGCGGAAGGTCGGGCGGGCACTGGAGCAGGGCCGGGTCCAGGCCGTGCTCGTCCAGCATCTTGCGGACCAGGTCGCGGTGGTGCGGCTCCCCGGAGTGGCTCGCGGCGGCCAGCGCCAGCCGCTCCCCCGCGAGGTCGAGACCGGCCCGCAGCACCCCCGCCGCCTGCATCGGCTTGTTCGAGGAACGCGGGAAGACCGGCGCCGTCACCTCCCCCAGCGCCAGCTCCACGGCCCCGTCGGCGCCCAGCACGACCAGGCTGCCCCGGTGCCGCCCCTCGACGAAGCCGGACCGGACGACCTCGGCGAGGACGGGCGGTACGACGGGCGAGAGGGCGGACGTGGGCGCGGGCCTGGACGGCTGAGACGGCTGGGACGGCTGGGGCGGCTGCTGGGGCGCGGACATCGGCGGTGGCCTTCCGGACGGGGCGACCCGCCGCCGCGACGGCCCGGGATCGCCGGGCCCGGGAGAGCGGCCCGGAAGCCGCCCCTCGTGTCACACGAGCAGGTCGTCGACTTGTGCTTCCCCCTCACGGTACCGGCGTGCGATCTCCGCGCTGCAGTCGTCGGCCGTGCGCTGGAGCCGCTGCCGCCGACGGGAGATCTGCTGCTCGTAGCGCACGAGCCGGCCCATCCCGGCGGTCAGCTCGGCGTCGGTGCGGGCCGTCAGGTCGGACAGCTCGACCTCGCCGAGCATCTCCGCCGCCAGCCGCCGGCACTCCTCGCTGCGCGGAGTGCCGAGCGTCACGTGCCGGGCGGAGGAACGCTGCCGGGCCGGTGCGTCGGTCAGGATTTCCGACAGCCGCTCGACCACGGACCCCTTCGCAGCGGTGGTCACCACGGACGCCGGCCGGCGCCGTGAAAGTTCCGCACGCAGAATGTCGATACGGCCCTGCAGCAGTCGCCGTACGTAACTCAGGTCGGCCTCCTCGCGCTGCGCGTCCCGGCGCAGGGCGCGCAGCTCCGGCAGGCTCGGCGCGGTCAGGTCGTGCCCCGGGGGATCCGCGGGCAGCTCCGGACTGTCCGTGCGCTGCACGGGCGGCCGGGGCGCCTCCAGGCCACCCGGATATGTCAACGCGACAGTCCCAAGCGGCTGCCCCGTACTCGGTGTGCTCATGTGCCTCTACCGTCCCCTCGACCGGCCTCTGGGGAGCATCGTGCCACCCCAAGTGGCCGCTATGTGACCGAGTGCCCACGATCGGCCCCGATCAGCCCCAGATGGGGGGTTAGGGAGAGAAAAAACCCCGGTACGGGCCCGCGTGCCCACACCCTAGGGGCGCACGGCATCATGACGGGATGCGTGCAGTAGTACAGAGGGTGGACGGCGCGAACGTCGTCGTGAACGGCGAGACCGTGGGAGCGATCGACGGCGAGGGCCTGTGCGTCCTGGTCGGCGTCACCCACGACGACACCAAGGAGAAGGCGGCGCAGCTCGCCCGCAAGCTCTGGTCGGTGCGGATCCTGCCCGACGAGAAGTCGTGCAGCGACGTCGACGCACCACTGCTGGTGATCAGCCAGTTCACCCTTTACGGGGACGCGCGCAAGGGCCGCCGCCCCACCTGGAACGCGGCCGCGCCCGGCGACGTGGCCGAACCGCTCGTCGACGAGGTCGTCGCGCGGCTGCGCTCCCTGGGCGCGACCGTGGCGACGGGCCGCTTCGGCGCCCAGATGCGGGTGTCGCTGACGAACGACGGCCCGTTCACGGTGCTCGTCGAGGTCTGAGGCCCCGGCCTGCCCCGGAGCCCCGGGCTCGCGGCGATCGGGGTGGTCAGGGCGATCGGGGTGATCAGGGCGCTCAGACGTCGCCGGCTCTCAGGGCTCCACGACCGTCTCCTGGGCCGCTGCCGTGTCCTCGGCCATCAGCCGGGCGTCCACCGGCACGTTCCGCTTCACCAGGGCGAGGGCGACCGGGCCCAGCTCGTGGTGGCGTACGGACGTGGTGACGAAACCGATTCTGCGGCCGTCGGGACCGTCGTCGGCGAGGCGGATCTCCGCCCCGTTCGGCGGCAGGTGGACCTCGCTGCCGTCCAGGTGCAGGAAGACCAGGCGGCGCGGCGGCTTGCCGAGGTTGTGCACCCGGGCGACGGTCTCCTGCCCCCGGTAACAGCCCTTCTGGAGGTGGACCGCCGTCCCGATCCAGCCCAGCTCGTGCGGGATGGTCCGGTGGTCGGTCTCGAAACCGAGGCGGGGCCGGTGCTGCTCGACCCGCAGTGCCTCGTGCGCGAGGATCCCGGCCGGCGGCCCGGTCCGCTCGGCGAACGCCTCCAGTTCCTCGCGCGGCAGGAAGAGATCGCGGCCGTACGGCGTCTGCCGGACGGCGACACCCTCCGGGACCTCGGTGATCGAGCCGGCGGGCAGGTGCACGACCGCGGTGTCGGCGGTGCGGTCGGCGACCTCGACCCGGTAGAAGAACTTCATCGACTCCAGGTAGGCGATCAGCGCCTCCTGGCTGCCGGGTTCCACGTGGGCCCAGACGGTCGTGCCGTCGTCGACGAGGTACAGGGCGTGTTCGATGTGGCCGTTCGCGGAGAGGATCAGCGCCTCGGTGGCCTGGCCGGTGGGCAGGTCGCTGACGTGCTGGGTGAGCAGCAGGTGCAGCCAGCTCAGCCGGTCGTCGCCGGTGACGGCGACGACGCCGCGGTGGGAGAGGTCGACGAAGCCGGTGCCGTCGGCGAGGGCACGCTGCTCGCGGAACAGGTCGCCGTAGTGGGCGGCTACGCCTTCGTCCACGCCCTCGGCTGGGACGGCGCCGGGCAGGGACAGCAGGGGGCTCTTCATACGCCCTAGCCTACGACTCGGTAGTTGAGCCCTTCAGGGAACAGTCCTTGCACCGGCCGAAGATCGCGAAGTGCTTCAGGTCGGTGTCGAAGCCGAACTGCTCCCGCAGCTTGGCGGTGAACTCGGCGGCCACCGACAGATCGGCCTCGATCACGTTGGTGCAGTCCCGGCAGACCAGGTGGATGTGGTGATGCCGGTCGGCCAGGTGGTAGGTGGGCGCACCGTGCCCCAGGTGGGCATGGCTGACCAGCCCTAGCTCCTCCAGGAGCTCCAGCGTGCGGTACACGGTGGAAATGTTGACCCCCGACGCCGTCTTCCTCACTTCGCCGAGGATGTCGTCGGGGGTCGCGTGCTCGAGGGTGTCCACGGCTTCGAGCACCAGCTGCCGTTGCGGCGTCAGCCGGTAGCCGCGCTGCCTGAGGTCGCTCTTCCAGTCGGTGCTCACCACACCCACGAGTCTAGGGTGTGTCGGCCGCGGGCCTACTTGAAGAAGGCGATCCCGTCGTCGGGCATGTCATCGGGCAGGGCCTTGGCCCAGCGCTCGACGTCCTCCGGGGTGACGACCTTCTTCAGGTGCGCCGACATGTAGGGGCGCAGTTCGACCTCGGGGGTCTGCTTCTCGCCGACCCACATCAGGTCGCTCTTGACGTAGCCGTACAGCCGCTTGCCGCCGGTGTAGGGCCGCGAGGCGGCCGTGCGGGCCACGGCGTCCGTGACCAGGTCGATCTGCGGCTTCTGGTCGGCCATCTCGCCGTACCAGATCTCGATGACGCCGTCGTCGCGGGTCATCGTCACCTCGACCTTGCGGTTCGCGTCGATGCGCCAGAAGCCGTGCTCGGACTCCAGCGGGCGGACCTTGTTGCCGTCGTTGTCCAGCACCCAGCTGTGCGACCGGTACTCCAGGAAGTCCCGGCCGTCGTGGGTGAAGGAGACCTCCTGACCGAAGTTGCACTTCTCGGCGCCCGGGAAGTCGTGCACACCCGCGCCCGCCCAGTCGCCCAGCAGGAAGGCGAGGGGGACGAGGTCCTTGTGGAGGTCGGACGGGATCTCGATCATGAGCGGTACTTCCTGGCGTCGGTGATCAGCGCTGGCCCTGGTACAGCTTCTTCACGGTCAGACCGGCGAAGGCGAGAACGCCGACGCAGACCAGGACCAGCAGGGCTTCGAAGAAGATCTCCACGGGGTGCTCCTTGAGCGGGGGGCATACGACAGGGCCGCCCCCAGCTTACGCGGCCCCTTCCGCCGCTTCCCGTCGGACTCCGTCCACGAAGGCGGCCCACGCGGGGGCGGCGAACAGGAGCGCGCCGCGAGCGGGGTCCTTGCTGTCCCGGACGGGGACGAGGGAGGGGAGGTTGTGGGCGACCTCGACGCAGTCGCCGCCGCTCGTGTTGCTGTAGCTGCTCCGGTGCCAGGTGGCGGTACGGAGAAGATCGTCGGAGACCTCGACGCACTCGCCGCCGCTCGCGTTGCTGTAACTGCTCCTGCGCCAAGAGACGGCGCTCAGATCGATGGCTCGCACGGCGCTTCCTCCAACGTCCGCAGGATGAAATCGCGCGACTCGGCGGGTGACAGTGCCAAGTCACGCATCGCATCGTACCTACGTTGCAGCAGCTCAACTGAGGCGTTTTCCTCCACGAGTTCACCGCGCAGGTCGTTCTCGGTGTAGGCGACCACGCGGCCGCTGGGCAGCCGCAGGAACATCACAGTGGTATTCGTCAGCCCATGCCGCCCCGCACTGAACGGCAGCACCTGGAGGGTGATGTTCGGGCGCTCGGCCATTTCCGCCAAGTGAGCCAACTGCTCTCGCCACGCCCCCATGTCGCGCAGCCACGTGCGCAGCACCGCCTCGAAGAGAATGGCGCGAAACGGCGGCGGAACCTCCCCCTCCAGCACTTGCCGGCGGCCGAGGCGCGCCTCGACCTGCTGCTCCAGTTCAGAGCCCTGGAGCCAGCCTCCGGCAAGCGCCTCGCGCGCGTACCCAGCAGTCTGCAGAAGACCCGGCGGTGTGCTTACCGCGTAGTGCCACAGGCTGATCGCCTCGGCCTCCAGGATCATGTACCGCCGGTACTGCTCCCGGAACTGCGTCGGGTCGGCCACCGCCAGTTCCCACAGGGTGAGCAGCATGCCGCCCGTGCCGTAGTACTGGTCCAGCGCCTCGACGATCTCCGGGCCGCCCAGGGTGTGGCCGTTCTCCATCTTTCCGAACTGGGACGCGTCCCATCCCACCGCCTCCGCCACGCCCCGCAGGGACACGCCCCGCGCGTGCCGGAGCAGCCGCAGCTCCTCCGCGAACCGCGCCCTCGGCTCCTGACTGCGACCCGTGATCGCCCTCCGCTGCGGCACCGCACCCCTCCCGGCTGTGGAATTTGTGGAATTTGGAGCGCCCGTTGTGGCACTAGCGGCCGTTTTGGGCTTGGCGACCCCCGGCGTGGGTCATGCTCGTACTGCCCAGCACTACGCAGAGTAGGGCAACTGTCGCATTCCGTACAGACGTTGACGTAAGGGAGCGGACCCGTGAGAACAGAACCGGCCACCTTCGAGCCCGGCACCGTGCTCTACGACCACGCCACCGCCAAGGTCGGTGAGTACCGGGGCCGCAGCGGGCCGCGTGCGATGCTCCGCCCGCTCGGCGGCGGCCGGGAGTGGGAGGCGGAGCCGGCCGCGCTGCGCCCGGCGACCGACCGCGAGCGCCTCGGGGCGAGCCTCCGCGCCGCGAACGAGCGCACCCAGGCCACGCCCCCGGCCCCCGGCGATCCGGGCAGGCCGCCCGTGCCGGTCCCCGGCTGCGAGGCCTGCGCCTGGCTGGCCGACCGGCGGGAGGCCGCTCGGGCGGCGTTCGACCACAGCGCGGTGACGGACGCGAACGTCCTGCTGCGCCAGCACCAGCGCAAGGAGCACGAGGCATGAGCTACGACGGCGGACTGCCCTACGAGGAGTGCGCGCGGGCGCAGCGGCTCTCGCCGCGCCGGGACCGGACGCCCCTCTCCCCCGGCTATGCGATGCCCCCGTTCCACCCGGCCCACCCGCCCCGGCCCGCGCCGAAACACGCGCCGGGGCACGGGTCCAGCCCTCGGTCCAGCCCCCGGTCCAGCCCTCGGTTCCGGCCGTACGTCAGGCTGGACGGCGCCACGGTCAGCGGCCTGCTCACCGTCCTGTGCGTCGCGACGCTGCTGGTGACGCTCACCGTCGCCGTCTGAGGCCGCCCGCGCGGGCTACTCTTCCGGCATGGCGAAGAAGCTCGTGATCAAGGTGACGGCGGGGGCGGACGCACCCGAGCGGTGTTCTCAGGCGTTCACGGTGGCGGCGGTGGCCGTGGCCAGCGGGGTGGACGTGTCGCTGTGGCTGACCGGGGAGTCCGCCTGGTTCGCGGTGCCGGGACGCGCCGCCGAGTTCGAGCTGCCGCACGCCGCGCCGCTGCCCGACCTGCTCGACTCGCTCCTGGCGGGCGGCCGGGTGACGTTGTGCACCCAGTGCGCGGCCCGCCGCGACCTCACCGAGAAGGACGTCCTCGACGGCGTACGCATCGCGGGCGCGCAGGTCTTCGTCCAGGAGGCGCTGGCCGACGACACGCAGGCCCTCGTCTACTGAGCGGTCTGTTACTGAGCGGTCTGTGTCCACGGGCGGAGAGGGCGCCCGAGCGCACACAGGGCCGGCCCCGGCTTGTTCGGCCGGGGCCAGGCCCGCGGTGCGAGGTACACCGACCGGATCAGCCGAGGAGTCTTCCCTGGAGGGCGACCGCCTGCTGGAAGGGCACGGCCGCCGCCTCGCCCTTGCGGCTCTGCAGGACGACGGCCAGCACGTCCCCGGCGCCGAGGTACGCCTGCCTCACCTGCTCGGCGCCATACGGCTCGGGCTCGATGTAGACCGAGTGGTCCAGGTCGTCGCTCACGGCCTTCACCGGGAACCCCTCGTCGGGAACGCTCTCGTCCGTACCGCGCACAACGTAGGCGGGCCCGCTGTACGACGCGAGGTGGCGGTTGCGCAACTCGTCCACGACAGCCGCGGTGTCGAATTGCAGCAGGTAGATCCGCGTATGAGTGCCGTCGGACGTGGTCCAGCCGCGAGCGGCGATGTGGCGCAGTCCGAAGTCGACGAACAGTTGCCGCAGTTCGCCGTGCTCCGACGCGTCCCGGTACTCCTTGAGGAACTCATCCGTCGCCAGCCAGCCGTCCTTGCCTCGCAGGGCCTTGTCCGGCTTGGCGCCCTCGGGAGCGGGCAGCACGAGTTCCCGCAGATCCGCATAGTGGGCGCCGGCCGGATTGGCCTGTGCGAACGGTCGGGGACTGCCCGCCGGCAGCGCCGGCATTGTCAGCTCGGGGTACGTCCAGCGCCCATCCGTCCGGGTCGCCAAGCCCGGGACGTCCGTCCGCTCCATGCGCGTGACGCCGTACGCCGTGGCCGATCCGACCGCGGCGAAGACGGCGACGGCCGCGGTCCAGCGCAGCACGCCGCGAAGCACCCGACGGTCCTTCCTCACCGCGGCAGGTACCGCCACGGTCGTGGGCTCCGCGTCCGGCGGCACGACGCCGGGCACCATGGGCGGCGGGGCAGGCTGCTCGGCCTGTGCCGTCTGCTCGGTCACACCGCCTCCCCGGTCCCGCCGATGCGGTCGAGCTGCTCGGTCAGCAGCGCGACGACGCCCTTGGTATCGAACGGCCGCACTCCTTCGGCGGTGGCGGAGACCAGGACGTCTCCCTGGTAGGCGTTACAGAACATGATGTCGAGCTCCTCGCCCGACTCACCCGGAAGACGGTGACAACGGGCGTTTTCGTGGCCCTTGATGCTCGGTCCCGCCTCGAAGCCGCCCAGAGCTTCGAGGAACTCGTTCCGCGTGGTCGCGCCCGAACTGGCCGCGCCCTTGTTCATCCGGGCCAGCACGACGGTCAGCGTGGCCGCACCGGTCTGCTCGCCGTTGCGCAAGCCCCCCGTCGTGGCATAGCTGCGCATGGCCACACCCTTGATGTGCCGACGGTCGATCTGCTTCTCCAGCTCTCTGCGCTGTGAGCGAGGCAGGTCGCTCAGCGACTCCTTGGCCAGGGCAGCCGCATGAGCGCCGCTCAGCGCGACGTCGGCCCCGAATTCTCCGAGGTCGGGACCCCGTGTCCACTCGTCAGGCCGGTACGGCACCAGAGCCCCGGACAATCCGGTCGCCGGTGCCTTCTTCTCACCGTCGGTCGCGAGACGGGGCAGTGTCCAGACGGGTGTGCCGGCATTCCGATCGGCGTCCTTGACCGCGTCGACCGTGTACCCGGTGACGCCGGCGACCGCGGCGATCAACACCACCCCGGCCGTGACGGGAGCGGCCCACCTCCGGCGTCCCGCCCGCTCATCCGGAACTGGGGCGTGGGACCCGACGACATCCACGTCGGAGGCGGGAGCGGCCTGTTCGTTCTCGGTCACAGCCGCTCCATCTGTCGCTTTGCCAGATCCGCGATCAGCTTCTTACCGACCCGCTTCGACCCGGTGATCAGGATTTCCATCTGGATGTCGCCCCGCCAGGCGTATGCCTCAGCGAGATACACCTGCTGCCCATAGCTCCTCTCGGGCTCCGGCAGGTTGTGGACGAACACCTCGCCGTCGCCGGTTCCGGGAATCGCCCATCTGTCGGTGTCCCGCGTCCACCCGGCCCAGTGCCGGCCGGTGTCACTGGCCTCGACTGCTGCCAGGACCTCCTCCTGATGGAACTGGATCAAACGGATCTCGACGTTGTAGGAGTCGCCGACGGCCCAGCCGGCGACCGCCGCACGACGGAACTCGTCATGGATGTACTGCGCGAACTTTTTGCCCGTCTTCTGGTACTTCGCGGCATAGCTCGCGAGGTCCATCCAACCGTCGAAGCCCTCTAGCCACTCGGCCTCCCGCGCCCCGCGCGGCTTCTTCAGCAGGAGTTCGCGCAGGTCGCCGTCCGTGCGTACGCGACGGTCCTGAGCGGCCGGAAGCGGCCTTGGCGTCCTGTCGGCAGCCGGTGGTGACAGGGGCTGGGCCAGTGATGGCAGCTTCGTCGGCCGTCGGTCGGCCTGTACGAGGTAACCGCCGCAGGTGCCGGCGACCAGCCCCAGCACGGCGGCGGTGGAGATGAGCAGCGTGGTGCGCCCGCGTCGCCGCCGACGCGGTGCGGATTGCTCAGCCTCCTCGTCGGGTGACGCGGGCGCGAGCGCGGGCTGGTCGGTTTCGCCCCGGCGTGCCGACGACGCCCCGGCATCCCCTTCGGGTGCCGTCGATGCCCCAGCTTCCTCTTCCGATGCCAAGTCGTCCCTCCACGGAACGTTGTGCAGAAATTCGATCAAGCGTGCGCACAGGAGACCTGCGCCCCGGCTCTGGGGTTGCGACGATCTTGATTACGATTCGGCCATGGCGAAAAAGGTCGTGGCAGGAGGCGGGGACATGCCTGCCATCCTGCCCGGCCGCCGAACCCGAGGCTCGGGCTCAGTGCGGACGCTTCCTGCCGTCCAGCTCGTCCCACCACTCGTCGGACTTGGGGTCGCCGGAGGGGTCGTCCCACCAGCGGTCGTCGGGGCCGCGGCGATTGGCGACCACGGCCGCGAGCGGGGGGATGACCATGGCGACCACGCACATGGCGACGGCCGCGGGGACCGACCAGAGACGCACGACTCCCCAGGCCAGGACGAACAGGGCGATGCAGATGCCCATCATCACGAAGTAGCGATGCCGCCGCCGCGCGTACATACGTCCCAGGGTAGGTCCGGACATGCCGGAGGGCCGCACCCCGGGCGTCCAACCCGTGGGGTGCGGCCCTCCGGCCGTCGCTCGCCGCCTGCCGCCTGCCGTCAGACGGCGATGGCGACCTCCGCCAGCCCGCCCTGCTGGGCGACGACCGTGCGGTCGGCGCTGGCGCCCGGGACGAGCGCCCGTACGGTCCAGGTGCCCTCGGCCGCGTAGAAGCGGAACTGGCCCGTCGCGGAGGTCGGAACCTCCGCCGTGAACTCTCCGGTGGAGTCCAGCAGACGGACGTAGCCCGTCACCGGCTCGCCGTCGCGGGTCACCTGACCCTGGATCGTGGTCTCACCGGGCTTGATCGTCGAGGCGTCGGGGCCGCCGGCCTTCGCACCGCACATGTCGTACTCCTGAGGGGTTGAGAGGGGGCGGACTTACTTGTTGGCGCCGAGCTCGATCGGCACGCCGACGAGGGAGCCGTACTCGGTCCAGGAGCCGTCGTAGTTCTTGACGTTCTCCACGCCCAGCAGCTCGTGCAGGACGAACCAGGTCAGGGCCGAGCGCTCACCGATGCGGCAGTAGGCGATGGTGTCCTTGGCCAGGTCGACCTGCTCGTCGGTGTAGAGCTGCTTGAGCTCGTCGTCCGACTTGAAGGTGCCGTCGTCGTTGGCGTTCTTCGACCACGGGATGTTGCGGGCGGACGGGACGTGGCCCGGGCGCTGCGACTGCTCCTGGGGGAGGTGGGCCGGGGCGAGCAGCTTGCCGGAGAACTCGTCGGGCGAACGGACGTCGACCAGGTTCTGCGCGCCGATGGCGGCGACGACGTCGTCACGGAAGGCGCGGATCGCGGTGTTCTGCGGCTTGGCCTTGTAGTCGGTGGCCGGGCGCTCGGGCACCTCGTTGCCGTCGACCAGCTCGCGGGCGTCCAGCTCCCACTTCTTGCGGCCGCCGTCGAGGAGCTTGACGTTCTCGTGGCCGTACAGCTTGAAGTACCAGTAGGCGTAGGACGCGAACCAGTTGTTGTTGCCGCCGTAGAGGACCACGGTGTGGTCGTTGGAGATGCCCTTCTTCGACAGGAGCTTCTCGAAGCCCTCCTGGTCGACGAAGTCGCGGCGGACCGGGTCCTGGAGGTCCTGGGTCCAGTCGATCCGGATCGCGTTCTTGATGTGGTTCTTGTCGTACGCGGACGTGTCCTCGTCCACCTCGACGATCGCGATGGACGGGTCGTCCAGGTGGTCCTGCAGCCAGTCGGCGTCGACCAGTACGTCGCTGCGGCTCATGTTTCTCCTCCGGGGCAGTTGGCGGCGGGGCGTGCGGTGAGAGGGTGTGCGCGCTCATGCCGGGACGGCGCGCGGGCGCCCTGGGCAGGGCGGTGAGGGGGCACGGACGGCGGCGTCGCCGGCCGGCTCAGAAGGTGCGACAGAGCATGGCGGCAACGCGGCACAGGTCCACTGCCCGCCGCTTCGTGAGATCCGCCTGTCGCTTCATGGCTCCGATCGTAGGGACGGACAGCGGGGCGTGTCACCGGCGTGTCGCATCCTGAGACGGGATCGTCCGCGATGTGGGATGAGAGCGCCTCCCGAGGCATCGCCGAGCGCGACCCGGGCCGGGGTGCTCGCCGTCGCATCTACGGTACGGACGGTGCCGTCTCGCCTGTCGGACGGCGAGCGTCTGCCGCCCTGACCGGCACCGCGTCGGCGCAGGCAGAGGCGTCCGTACCGCACCCGCACCGGCACCCGCACCGGCACCGGTCGTCCGTAGGCCCGGCACCTGTCACCGCGGCTCCGGCGGCCGACCGTCGTCCTACCCGGCAAGCTCGACGTTCGAACCCTTCACCGTGATCTCGACGCCGTCCTTCGCCGCCTCGACCCTGTCCAGCTCGATGCCGCCCGGCAGCTCGTCGATGGTCTGCTGGAAGTCGGTGATGGCCCGGATCCGGGACTCGGCGAGCTGCCTGCCGCCTATCTCCGGCAGTCCGTCGGCGACGACCTCGACGTCGTTGTCCTTGACCGTGACCGAGCTCAGCACCTCGACCGGCTCGGGGACCTCGACGCCGAGCACCGTGGCCTGGAGCGACACCTTGATCTTGCCGTTGCCGCCGTCGGAGAGGCCGATGACCTTGGCGGTGATGCCGGGCGCGATGTCCGTGGGCTCGGACTTGGTGGCCTTCATCAGCTCGTCGTAGCCGATGAGCGCGGTGCCGGTGGCGGTGGCCGCGGTGGCGGAGCTGTAGTCGCCGGAGAACTCGACGCCCTTCATGTTCGCGCGCAGGCGGTCGATGCGGATCCTCTCGCCGCCGTTGCCGGTCGAGGCCTCGTAGTCGTCGATGCCGATCTCGACGTCGTCCAGCTCGCCCCCGGCGACCTGGGTGAGGAAGGGGAAGCCGTTGATGGAGACGTCCGGCGTCGAGGGCAGGCTCTCGGTGGTCCGCAGCTTGTCCGCCACCTCGTCCTCCGCGAAGTTGACCGCCACACGGTCCGCGATCACGAAGAGCCCGCCCAGGATCACGACGATGATCAGCAGTATTCGCAGTGCGCGCATGCGGTGGTCCCCAACCCTGGGCGTTCGACGACGGCGGTCCCCGACGGCCGGCGGCCGTCCAGCGCGAGGGTAACGCGGCGGGGAAGGGCCGCCGGGATTTTGTCGATCAGCTGTGACAGGGGCCCGCGGCCGGGCCGGCGGCGACCGGCCCGGGGGCGGGCGGGTCAGGCGAGGGCCCTGCCGAGCACGTACACCGCCGGTGCCGCCGCCGCGAGCGGCAGGGCCACGCCCGCCGTGAAGTGGACGAACCGGGAGGGATAGTCGTAGGCCGCCACCCGGTGGCCGATCAGCGCGCACACCGCCGCACCGGCGCCGAGCAGCGCACCCGGCGCCCCGAGGTCCGTCGTCGAGCCGACCGCGATCCCCGCCCCGGCCGCCGCGAGCAGCGCGACGACCACGGACGCGGGTGTCGGCAGCGGCAGGGCGCGGGCCACGACGGCGACGGCCACCGCGATCGCGCCGACCCTGACCGCGTCCGCGTCGGCGGCGAGGTATCCGCCGGCGACGATGGCCAGGGCCGCCGCGGCGACGGTCGCCGTCAGGCCGTACATGCGCTCGTCGGGGTCGGCGTGCGAGCGCAGTTGCAGTACCAGGGAGAGCAGGACCCACACCCCGAGCGTGCCGAGGATCGCCGCCGGGGAGCGGTCCGACGCCAGCATCGCCGCGTCGGCGGCGAGCGCGCCCGCGAAGCCCAGCGCGATGCCCTGCCGGGCGGGCCACATGCCGTTCAGGCGGAACCAGCCCGCCGCGGTGACGGCCTGGAGGGCGACGAGCGGAAGGAGGAGGGCGTACGTGCCGAGCGCCGCTCCACCGGCCAGCAGCAGCCCGAGCAGCGCGGTGAGGCCGGCCGGCTGCATCCCCGGGTCGATGATCGGCGAACGCCCCTCCGCGCGGGCGCGCTGCGCGTCGGTGACCCGGGTGTTCCCGGCGAGGGTCGCCGGGCCGTAGCCGGGCCCGCCGGAGGGTTCGGGGGCGGAGGGCGGGGGCGAAGACTCGGGTGCGGGTGCGGGCGTGGGAGTCGCGGAGGGCTCGTACGGTTGCGGCTGGGGCTGGGGCTGGGGCTGGGGAGCGTAGGCCTGCGGCTGTGGCTGGTACTGCTGCGGTTGCGGCTGCGGCTGCACCGTGTAGCCCCCGGGCGCCCCGTACGGCGTGCTCACCGGCTCCTGGTACCCCTGTGGCGTCTGGTGGGGCGGCAGATACGCCGTCTCCTCCGGGGAGAGCGGCGGCTGCACGCTGGTCTCCCAGGTCTGCCCCTGCCACTGCTGCGTGTACTGGGCGGCGTCCGGTTCTTCGTAGCCCTGTGGGGCATGCAGGCTTTGGTACGCCTGCTGCCCTTGGGGCTCTTGATGCGCCGGCCAGGCCGGGGCGTCGTACCCCGCGTGCTGCGCTTGACCCTGACGCCCGTCGTGCCCGTCGTGCCCGTCGTATCCTTCGTATCCCTCGTACGGCTGATTCTGCCCGTACTGCTGATGCGGCTGATGCGGCTGGTGCGGCTGGTGCGGCTGGTTGGTCATCCTCAGCCCCCTGCGAACGGCGGGAGCACCTCGACCGTGCCGCCGTCGGCCAGCCGTACCGTCTCATGCCCGCGCGTGCCCACGGGGTCGCCGTCGACGAGGAACGAGCAGCGCAGCAGCACGCGCGTGAGTTCGCCGGGGTGCCGGTCGCGCACCGCGCCGAGCGCGTCGGCGAGCGTGGCCGCCTCGTACGGCTCCTCGGCCACCCCTGCCGCGGCCTTCGCGGCGGCCCAGTAGCGCACCGTGACCTTTGCCATCTGGATCCTTCGTCGCCGGTGCCGATCGGCGTCCGTGCCGATCGGCGGTGAACACCGTCAGGCTAGCCCGCCCGGGACACGGCCCAGTCGCCGATCCGGCGCAGCAGGTCATCGTCCGACGCGTGCTCGGCGTGGCCCATGCCGGGTTCCAGCCAGAGTTCGCCGTGGTCACCGGCCGCCTCGGCCAGCATCCGGGGGTGGTCGAGGGGAAAGTAGCCGTCCCGGTCGCCGTGCACGACGAGCAGCGGCGTCGGCGCGATCCGCCCCGCCGCCTCCACCGGCGACAGCGGCACCGGGTCCCAGTCCCGGTGGTGGATACGGGTCCGGAGTCCGTAACGGCCGACCAGGCGGCCCGCGGGTCGCATCACCAGCCAGTGCAGCCGGCGCATGGGCGCCGTGCCCCGGTAGTACCAGCGGGCGGGGGAGCTCACCGACACGACGGCGTCCGAGCGGGCGCCGGCGTCGTCGCCCGTGCCGTACAGCGCGGCATGGCGCAGCACCACCGACCCGCCCATGGAGAAACCGACGGTCACCACGCGCGCGTGCCCGAGGCCGCGTGCCCAGGTGACCGCCGCCGCCAGGTCGAGGATCTCGCGGTCGCCGACGGTGGACCGGCCGCCGGACGCGCCGTGGCCCCGGAAGGAGAACGTGACCACGGCTCCGTGGCGCGCGAACGCTGCCGCGATCCTCCGCACGTGCGGCCGGTCGGCGTCGCCCGTGAAGCCGTGCGCGACGACGAACGCCAGGTCGGAGGCTTCATGGCCGCTCGCGCCCGGCTCGTACACGGCGTCGACGCGCACCCCGTCGGCCGCGCGCAGGAAGGTACGTGAAGGCATGCGGCGCGGCGTCCCCCGGGGCGTCTCGGGATGCGGACGAATGGTGGAACGCGCCACATGACCTGCCGGTGGGTTGCTCATGTCGGCTATTCTGCTGGGCAGAGGACTCGGGCAACGTAGCCCCCGGGTCCTTTTGTGCTTTCGGGAGGGTCACTGAGCGGCTGTCGAGCAGTCGCTCAGCGTTCACCTCCCGGATTCGCAGCGGGCCCCACGGGCACGGGGTCCGCACCTGTACGAAGCAGTGCCGTAAACGTCCTCGCAGGGACCGAGGAGGAACCAGACGTTATGGGCGAGCGATCCGTGCACGACCGTAAGACGACCCAGGCAGGTGGGGCGCGATGAGTTCTCTGCTGCTCCTGACCAACGCCCTTCAACCGTCGACGGAGGTGCTCCCCGCCCTCGGCCTGCTGCTGCACAACGTCCGTGTCGCGCCGGCGGAGGGCCCCGCCCTCGTCGACACCCCCGGCGCCGACGTCATCCTCGTCGACGGGCGCCGTGACCTCCCGCAGGTCCGCAGCCTGTGCCAGCTGCTGCGTTCCACCGGGCTCAGCTGTCCGCTCGTCCTCGTCGTCACCGAGGGCGGCCTCGCCGCGGTCACCGCGGACTGGGGCATCGACGACGTACTGCTGGACACCGCGGGCCCGGCGGAGGTCGAGGCCCGGCTGCGGCTGGCCATGGGCCGCCAGTCGATCGTCGGCGACGACTCCCCCATGGAGATCCGCAACGGCGACCTCTCGGTGGACGAGGCGACGTACTCCGCGAAGCTCAAGGGCCGGGTCCTGGACCTGACCTTCAAGGAGTTCGAGCTGCTGAAGTACCTCGCCCAGCACCCGGGCCGGGTCTTCACCCGTGCCCAGCTCCTCCAGGAGGTCTGGGGCTACGACTACTTCGGCGGCACCCGCACGGTCGACGTGCACGTACGGCGGCTGCGCGCCAAGCTCGGCCCCGAACACGAGTCGCTGATCGGCACCGTCCGCAACGTCGGCTACCGCTTCGTCACCCCGGAGAAGCCGGACAGGGCGGAGAAGCCGGAGAAGCCGGAGAATTCGCAGCGCGTGGCGGCGGACGCCGAGGCGAAGGCCGGGGCCCGGTCTCAGGCGCCGGCGGACACCGGTGCGGCGGCGACGTCAACCAAGGCGTGATACGCCCTGCCCAGGGCGGATCCATCCGCGTAGACTCCGCGCGTGGCCAAGGTGACTCGGGATGACGTGGCGCGGCTGGCGGGGACTTCCACCGCCGTCGTCAGCTACGTCATCAACAACGGACCCCGGCCGGTCGCCCCGGCCACGCGCGAGCGTGTACTCGCCGCGATCAAGGAGCTGGGGTACCGGCCGGACCGGGTCGCCCAGGCGATGGCGTCGCGGCGCACGGACCTCATAGGCCTGATCGTGCCGGACGCGCGCCAGCCCTTCTTCGCGGAGATGGCGCACGCGGTCGAGTGGGCCGCCTCCGAGCGCGGCAAGATGGTCCTCGTCGGCAACTCCGACTACGTCGGCGAGCGCGAGGTCCACTACCTGCGTGCCTTCCTCGGCATGCGCGTCTCCGGCCTGATCCTGGTCAGCCACGCCCTGAACGACCTGGCCGCCGCCGAGATCGACGCCTGGGACGCCCGGGTCGTCCTGCTGCACGAACGCCCCGAGGCCATCGACGACGTCGCCGTCGTCACCGACGACCTGGGCGGCGCCCAGCTCGCCGTCCGCCACCTGCTGGAGCACGGTTACGAGTACGTCGCCTGTATGGGCGGCACCGCCGAGACCCCGTCCGTCGGCGACCCGGTCTCCGACCACGTCGAGGGCTGGAATCGCGCGATGAAGGAGGCCGGGCTCTCCACCGAGGGCCGGCTCTTCGAGGCGCCCTACAACCGCTACGACGCGTACCGAGTGGGTCTGGACCTCCTTTCCGGCCCGCAGCGCCCGCCCGCGATCTTCTGCTCCACCGACGACCAGGCGATCGGCCTGCTGCGCGCGGCCCGCGAGCTGCGCATCGACGTGCCCGGCGAGCTGGCGGTGGCCGGCTTCGACGACATCAAGGAGGCCGACCTGGCGGACCCGCCGCTGACGACGGTCGCCTCGGACCGGTCGGCGATGGCCCGGGAGGCCGTGGACCTGGTCCTGGACGACGGCCTGCGGGTGGCGGGCTCACGGCGTGAGCGGCTGAAGGTCTTCCCGTCGCGTCTGGTCGTCCGGCAGTCCTGCGGCTGCGAGTAGCGTCACCGCGGGGCGTGTCACCGCGGGTGGCGTCACCGCGGGCTTTATATCGGGCATACGAGGTTCTGCCGGGCTTCTCAGGCAGCACTCAGGCCGCTCTCATACGCGGGCGGGAAGCTCATGAACATGACCGAGAGCCTCCGCCACAACGGCGAGTACGAGCACGCGAACCCGTACCAGGGACCCCACCAGCACGCCTCCTCTCCCGTCAATCCCGAGTGGCCGCCCCCGCCCGCGCAACCGCCCGCCGCCTCCTTCCAGGACGGGCAGCCCGAGCAGCCGCGCAGGAAGCGTGCGGCCCGGCGCGGCCCCGTCGCCCTGCTCGCTGCCGTGGCGATCGTCGCGGCGGCCGTCGGCGGCGGCACCGCGTACGGCATCCAGGAGCTGACCGGAACCGACACCGTCGCCTCCAGCGCCACCAGCACCAGCGTGGTGCCCTCCAGCCAGAAGGGCACGGTCGCCGGGGTGGCCCGGTCGGTCAGCCCGAGCATCGTCGAGATCAGCGCCACCTCGAACGCCGGCTCCGCCACCGGTTCCGGCGTGATCATCACCGGCGACGGCGAGATCGTCACCAACAACCACGTCGTCTCCGGCGCCACCTCCGTCAAGGTCACGACCAGCGACGGCAAGCAGTACACCGCCCAGGTCGTCGGCACCGACAGCAGCAAGGACCTCGCGCTGATCAAGCTGGAGAACGCCTCCGGCCTGCAGACCGCGACCCTCGGCGACTCCGACGGCCTGAAGGTCGGCCAGCAGGTCGTGGCGATCGGCTCCCCCGAGGGTCTGACCGGCACCGTGACCAGCGGCATCGTCTCGGCCCTCGACCGTGACGTGACCGTGTCGACCGACGAGGGCCAGCAGCAACAGCGGCAGCGGCAGGGCGGCGAGTGGCCGTTCGAGTTCGGTGGTCAGGAGTTCAACGGCGACACCGGCTCGTCCACGACGACGTACAAGGCGATCCAGACCGACGCGTCCCTCAACCCGGGCAACTCCGGCGGCGCGCTGATCGACATGAACGGCAACATCATCGGCATCAACTCCGCGATGTACTCGTCGGCCGAATCCTCCGCCGGTGCGGGCAGCGTCGGCCTCGGCTTCGCCATCCCGGTCAACACGGTCAAGGCCGACCTGCCCGAGCTGCGAGCGGGCGCCGACGGCTGAGCGCGGACGGCCGACCGAGACCGGTGCGGACATGCGACGCTGAAGGCGTTGGCAGCCGTACCCGACACCGCATCCGAGGAATCCGAGCCCATGAGCCCCGCAGAAGGCGACCGCGACCGTGACACCCAGCGCATCCTGATCGTCGACGACGAGCCGGCCGTCCGCGAAGCCCTCCAGCGCAGCCTCGCCTTCGAGGGGTACGACACCGAGGTCGCCGTCGACGGCGCGGACGCCCTGGACAAGGCGGCGGCCTACCGGCCCGACCTGGTCGTCCTCGACATCCAGATGCCCCGCATGGACGGCCTCACCGCCGCCCGCCGGATCCGCGGCGCGGGCGACCTGACCCCGATCCTGATGCTGACGGCCCGCGACACGGTCGGCGACCGGGTGACCGGCCTGGACGCCGGCGCCGACGACTACCTGGTCAAGCCCTTCGAACTGGACGAACTCTTCGCCCGCATCCGCGCCCTGCTGCGCCGCAGCTCGTACGCGGCGGCGGTGGAGGCCTCCGCCGGCAACGAGGACACCCTCACCTTCGCCGACCTGACCATGGACCTGGCGACGCGGGAGGTCGTGCGGGCCGGACGGCCGGTGGAGCTGACCCGCACCGAGTTCACCCTCCTCGAGATGTTCATGGCGCACCCGCGCCAGGTCCTCACCCGGGAGCAGATCCTGAAGGCGGTCTGGGGCTTCGACTTCGAGCCGTCGTCCAACTCCCTCGACGTGTACGTCATGTACCTGCGCCGCAAGACCGAGGCGGCCGGCGAACCGCGCCTCGTCCACACGGTCCGCGGCGTGGGCTACGTCCTGCGGCAGGGCGGCGCGGAGTGAGACGGCTGGTCCGCCGTTTCCGGGCACTGCCGCTGCGCTCGCGCCTGGCACTGCTGGTGGCCGCGGCGGTGGCCTTCGCCGTGACGGCGGCGGCGGTGGCGTGCTGGTTCGTGGTGAAGAGCGTGCTGGTCAGCTCGCTGGACGAGGCCCTGAAGGCGAACCGCATGGACGGGCGGCAGGTGAGCCAGTACGTCAACCTGCAAACCGGCCTGTGCGCCCACGACCCCGTCACCCACGAGCAGAACCCCTTCGGCTCCTCCGTTCAGCTCGTGGACCGCAAGGGCGGCAGCTGCCTCATCATCGGCACGGAGGAGGTCCCGCTCACCGACGCCGACCACGCCGTGGCCGAGGGCACGGCCTCCGACGCGCTGCACGACGCCACGGGGTCCGACGGCACCCAGTACCGCGTCTTCACCTACACCGTGCCCAACCTCCAGGGCGTCGCCGTCTCCGCCGCCCGGCCGCTGGGCGAGGTGAACAGTTCCCTCAGCAATCTCGCGCTGGTGCTCGTCTTCGTCGCGGGCGCGGGAGTCGTCGGCGCCGGTGCCGCCGGCCTCTGGGTGGCCCGGACCGGCCTGCGCCCCGTCGACGAACTCACCCGCGCCGTCGAACACGTCGCCCGCACCGAGGATCTCACCGTCCGCATCCCCGTCGAGGACGACAGCGAGGACGAGATCGCCCGCCTCTCCCGCTCCTTCAACAGCATGACCTCGTCCCTGGCCAGCTCCCGCGACCTGCAACAGCAGCTCATCGCCGACGCCGGCCACGAACTGCGCACCCCCCTCACCTCCCTGCGCACCAACATCGAACTCCTCACCCGCAGCGAGGAGACCGGCCGCCCGATCCCGGAGGCCGACCGCAAGGCGCTCCTCGCCTCGGTGAAGGCCCAGATGACGGAACTGGCCGCTCTGATCGGCGACCTCCAGGAACTCTCCCGCCCCGACACCGGCCAGCACGAGGGCCGCACCCGCATCCTCGCCTGGCACGACGTCGTCGAGTCGGCCCTGCGCCGGGCCCGCCTGCGCGGCCCCGAGTTGACCATCACGGCCGATGTCCAGCCTTGGTACGTACGGGCGGAGCCGGCCGCACTGGAACGCGCGGTGGTCAACATCCTGGACAACGCGGTGAAGTTCAGCCCGGTGTCCGGCACCGTCGACGTACGCCTCGCCGACGGCGTCCTCACCGTCCGCGACCACGGCCCCGGCATCCCCGCCGACGAACTCCCCCACGTCTTCGACCGCTTCTGGCGCTCCCCGTCGGCCCGCGCCCTGCCCGGCTCGGGCCTCGGCCTGTCGATCGTGGCCCGCACGGTGCAACAGGCGGGCGGCGAGGTGGATCTGACCCCGGCGGAGGGCGGCGGCACGACCGCGACGCTGCGGCTGCCGGGGGCGCCCACGCCGCCACCCGACGTGCCGTAGGGACCGGCCCGGCGGGCGGCAGCCTGGGGGTACGAGCTACCGCGCCTCTGCTTCACGTGGCTCTTCATCCCCGCCACGAAGGTCACCCCCGAGGCCGCCCCGAAGACCAGCACCCGACCGTCCGGCACCGACCAGCAGGTCGCCGGACCGTGCGGAGCAGCGGGAAGGGGCCCGGTATCCGTCGTCGGCGGCACGCGGCCGTCGGACGTACCGGGCCCCTCCTCGGAGCCGGCGATCGCCTACTTGACGATCGTGATGCGGTCCGCCGCCGGCGGCGCGATCGGGGCGGTCGCGGACGAGTTGGCCGTCAGGTACTGCTCCAGTGCCGTCAGGTCGTCCGTGCCGACGAGTTCGTTCGCGCCCTCGCCCAGGGTCGGGAAGCCGTCGCCGCCGCCCGCGAGGAAGCTGTTGGACGCGACGCGGTAGGTGGCGTTCTCGTCGATCGGGGAGCCGTTGAGGCGGATGGAGTCCGTGACGACCCGGTCCGCGCCCGACTTGGTCAGGTCCAGGGTGTAGGTGAGTCCGGACGAGACCTGGAGGATCTTCGGGGCCGCCTCGTTCGGGCCGCTCACCTGCTCCTTGAGGACCTGGATCAGCTGGGCGCCGGTGTAGTCCTTGAGGTTCACCGTGTTGGCGAAGGGCTGGACCGTGAAGCCCTCGGCGTACGTGACGACGCCGTCGCCCTCACCGCCCGTGGAGGTGTAGGTGAGGGGCGCGCGGATGCCGCCGGGGTTCATCAGGGCCAGGTCGGTCTCCGAGTCCTGGGTCCTGCCGTAGGCCAGTTGCGCGTCGGCGATCAGGTCGCCGAGCGGGGACTCGGTGCCGTCGCGGTTGATGTCGCCGGAGATGTAGCCGATGGGGCGGTTGCCGATCGGGGCGGCGAGGGTGCTCCACTTGTCGATCAGGCGGGTCATGTCCGGCGCCTTCGGGACGTCCCGCGTCACCACGTGGTTCGCCGACTTCACGGCCGTACGGGCGATGTCGCCGGTCGCACGGTCGTACGTCAGCGTCGTGTCCGTGTACAGGCGGCCGAAGGACGCGGCCGACGTGACCATGCGGGGCTTGCCCGCCGGGTCGGGGATCGTGCAGACGTACGCCGCGTGGGTGTGGCCGGTGACCAGCGCGTCGACCTGGGGCGTCACGTTCTCGGCGATGTCGGCGATCGGGCCGGAGATGCCGTCGCCGGCGCCCGGGGAGTCGCAGTCGTAGTTGTAGGCGGACGAGGCCGGGAAGCCGCCCTCGTGGACCAGTGCGACGATCGACTTCACGCCCTGGCGCTGGAGCACCTTCGCGTACTTGTTGATCGTCTCGACCTCGTCCTTGAAGGAGAGGCCCTTGACGCCCTCCGCCGAGACGATGTCCGGGGTGCCCTCCAGGGTCACGCCGATGAAGCCGACCTTGACGCCCTTCTGCTTCCACACCCAGTAGGGCTTCAGGATGGGCTTCTTCGTCTTCTCGTCCAGGACGTTGGCCGCCAGGTACGGGAAGTCGGCGCCCTCGAACTCCTTGTCCGCGTAGCAGCCCTCGGTGGGGTGGCAGCCGCCGTTCTGGAGGCGGGCCAGCTCCTTGGCACCCTCGTCGAACTCGTGGTTGCCGACGCTCGTCACGTCCAGGTCGAGCTTGTTCAGCGCCTCGACGGTCGGCTCGTCGTGGAAGAGGCCGGAGAGGAGGGGGGACGCGCCCACCATGTCGCCGCCGGCCGCGGTGATGGAGTAGCGGTTGCCCTCGCGGGCCTCGCGGAGGTGGGTGGCGAGGTACTCGATGCCGCCCGCGTCGACCGTCTTCGTCGTGCCGTCCGGCTGGAGTTCGGTGACCCGGCCGGAGGAGCCGGCCGGGGGCTCCAGGTTGCCGTGCAGGTCGTTGAAGGAGAGGAGCTGGACGTCCTGGTAGCGGCCGTGGCCATGACCGTGGCCGTGGCCGCCGTTGCCGCGGTGGCTCTCGCCCGCGTTCGCCGACGCCGGAAGCGCCGCGGCGGCGAGCGCGCCGGCGGTGACGACCGTGGCGGCGACGGCGAGAAGGCGGTTCGTACGGCGTCTGCGGCGCGGTTGGTGCGACTGTGCTGTGGCTGGCATGCGCCCCCCTGTGGGTGTGCGTGAGCGCGAGCCGCTGAGGAGACGGCTCGTCGGCGCAGCAGCCTAGGGTCAACGCGCGTAGCGCGACAGGGGGTGACGGGTTACATCCTGATGTACCTCCGCGGCGGCCCAACCTTCCCGGCTGCCGCCGCTTTGCCGCACCCGCCCCTTACCCTCGTACGCATGACCAGCGACGACACCGTGCAGCCCGGCCGCCCCCGTTCGATCGAGACCCTCGCCGAACTCACCCCCGAGCAGACCGACGCCGTCCTCGCCCTGCTCGCCGAAGCCGCCCGGAACGACGGGCAGCAGGCCGTGTCCGAGCAGGGACGGCTGCACCTGCGCGGCCCCGCACGCGAGGGCATCGCGCACCTGCTGCTCAGTGTGAACGGCGGCGAACTCGTCGGCTACGCCCAATTGGAGGGCACCGACCCGATCGAGCCCCCGGCCGCCGAGCTGGTCGTCCACCCCTCGCACCGGGGACAGGGACACGGACGGGCGCTGGGCTCCGCGCTGCTCGCCGCCTCCGGCAAGCGGCTGCGGGTCTGGGCGCACGGCGGCCACTCGGCCGCCCGGCACCTCGCGCAGGTACTGGGCCTCACGCTCTTCCGCGAACTGCGGCAGATGCGCCGCCCGTTGGCCGGCCTGGAGCTGCCGGACCCGCGCCTGCCCGAGGGCGTGACCGTGCGGACCTTCGTGCCGGGGCAGGACGACGCCGCCTGGCTCGCGGTGAACGCCGCCGCCTTCGCGCACCACCCCGAACAGGGCTCCCTCACCCAGCGGGACCTCGACGACCGCAAGGCCGAGGCGTGGTTCGATCCGGCGGGGTTCTTCCTGGCCGAGCGGGACGGCGAGCTGATCGGCTTCCACTGGACCAAGGTGCACGCCGAGGAGCGGCTCGGTGAGGTGTACGTCCTGGGCATCCGCCCCGACACCCAGGGCGGCGGCCTCGGCAAGGCCCTGACCACGATCGGCCTGCGGCACCTGGCGGAGCGGGGACTGCCCACCGCCATGCTGTACGTCGACGCCGACAACAAGGCCGCGGTGTCCGTCTACGAGCGACTGGGCTTCGTCACCCACGAGACGGACCTGATGTACCGCACGGAGACGTGAGACGACCCGGTTCTAAGCCACTCCGCCGGCCCCGCCCGGCCGCTTCCCCCGCCACCGCCCCAGCGGCTCCGGCCCGCACGCCCCCCACACCACGACCGCCGCCGCCAGCACCACCGCCCACCGGTCGTGCGCCGCCGGCCACCGCGGGTCGTCGGGCGTCACGAACAGCGCCCAGCTCTCCGGCGCCAGCAGGGGCGTGAGGACCGCGGCGAGCAGCAGGGCCGCCGCGATGGACGGGCCCGGGCGTGCCTCGTCCGTCAGCCGTACCGCCGTCGCGGCACCGGCGAGGGCCAGTGCGCCCAGTACCGCCGCCTCCAGGGTGATGCCACCGGCCGGGGGCCGGGACGCCGAGGGGGCGAGCAGCAGTACGGCCGTCCACCACAGCGCGGCGAGCGGTGCGACCAGCACCGCCCGCAGCAGCTGCCGCGGCGGGCGCCGGGTCGGGACGGGGGTGGTGAGGTCCCGGGCCGGGTCGTCCAGCAGGAAGGCCAGGCCGAGCGCGCCGGTCAGGGCGACGCCCCGCAGGAGGGTGAGCGTCTGCCAGGGATCCGGCTCCGCGCCGGTGGCGACCGGCGTCGCGGCGAGCAGCAGCCCGAGGGAGCCGGCCGCCGCCAGGGCCCGCCACGGCAGCGTGCGCCAGACCGGGCGGACCAGTGCCGGTGTCACTCCTCGCACGAGTCCTCCTTCTCCGGCCCGGCCACGCCCAGCAGTTCGGCGGCGCGGGCGGTGGTGACGCCCGGCGAGGTCAACTCGTCCCAGTGCTCCTTCACCCGCTCACCGACACCGCCGGGCGGGTCCTCCAGCAGGCGCCGTACGACGTCCGTCTGCCCCTCCGTCATGGACAGCGGGTCGGTGGGCGACAGGACGATCGCGGAGCCCTTCACGCTGTCGTCGAGGCGGACCCGGCGCAGGGCGTTCACCGGGTCGTCCTGCCAGCTCAGGGACAGCCACATGAGGGTGACCATCCGCCCGTCGCAGATCTCACTCGCCGCCTCCTCGGTGCCCGCGACGAGGACGGCGGCGACGGCGCTGGAGAACTCCGGGACCCGGTTGCCGCCCCAGGCGGTACCCACGGTCACCTGGTGGGCGTCGGTCAGCGCGGGGATCGCGGCGTCGCCCTCCAGCCCGTACCGGGCGTCGATCCGCTGCCGTACGACGAGCCGACGGTCGTGCGCGGATCCGCCCGTGAGGGACTGGACCCGGTCCACGATCCCGGCCCAGGTGCCGGTGCGGGGACCCCACTCGGGGAAGGCGCAGTACGACGACCGGCCGTGCTCGACACAGGTCAGCCCGGGGCGCACCGAGGCGCGCTCACGGGCCGCGGTCAGCTCCGGCGACGGTGCCGCGCCCCCGGCCTGCATGACGCCGCCCGTCACCGCCAGCGCGAGAGTCAGGACGGTGCCCGCCCGCACGGCGAAATTCCGCGCGCCGGCGACGAGTACCGCCAGGAAGGCCGCGCACAGGGCCGCGCCCGCCAGGTACAGGGCGTGCCACGCGGCGGGCCGTCCCAGCAGGTCGGAGGGCAGGGTGTCGGTGCTGGTCCCGGTGACGACCGGCACCAGCCAGGACAGCCCGCCCGAGCCGCCCGGCGCGGTGCCGAGGACGAGCGTGACCAGCAGCAGGACCACCGCCAGCGGCGCGGCGAGCACCGACCGGCCCACCCGGGCCAGCAGTACCCCGAGCATCCCGAACAGCAGCACCGTCAGCGGCCCGACGAGCAGCTCGGCCGGCGAACCGTGCCCGATCGCCCCCGGCTTGAGCGCCTCCCAGGTGAACTGCCCGCCCACGCACACCGCGGTGAGCAGGACGGCCGGTACGACGGACAGCACGTGCGCCACCGTACGGCGCCAGGGCGCGAGCACCAGCACCGCGAAGTGGTCCTCGGTACCGTGCCGTCCGGAGCGCAGGACGGCGAAGCCGGCGGACAGCAGGACGGCGAGGCCGACGAGCATCGGCATGCTCTGGGTGGCGCGGTCGACGTCCTGCAACGCCGGATAGCCGTCCCAGGAACTCCGCGTACGCCAGACGATCCACGCGACGTACGCCACGAAGGCGATCACGACGGGGACGCTCAGCAGCAGCCTGCGCGCCTCGAACAGGGCCAGGGCGAACACGGCCCGGCCACCGCCGCGCGGCCCGGTCCCCACGGTGGGCGGGGCATCCGTCACCACGGTGCTCACGCGGTCACCTCCGCGTCGGCACCGTCGAGGGCGAGGAGGTAGCCGTCCTCCAGGGTGGGCTCGGCCGGCTCCGCCCCGGCGGGCGGGTCGCCCACGTTCCGGAAGGCCCCGGTCCCGGTACGCCACCCGGCCTTCGCGCCCGGGTCCCGCTCCCGGCTGCTCCACACCCGCCCGGCGGCCCGCGCGGTCAGCTCGGCCGGGCTCCCGTCGAACCGCACCGCCCCGCCGGCCATGACGACCACCCGGTGGCAGAGCATCGCCACGTCCTCCGTCTGGTGGGTGGACAGCAGCACGGTCCGCCCCTCCCCCGTCCCCGCGATCAGCTCCCGGAACCGCATCCGCTGTTCGGGATCCAGCCCGACGGTCGGCTCGTCGAGCACCAGGAACCCCGGATCACCCACCAACGCCGCCGCCAGCGCGACCCGCTGCCGCATCCCCCCGGACAGCTTCTTGATCTTCCGCCCGCGCACGTCTGCCAGGTCCACCTCCGCCAGCACCCGCCGCACCTCACGGTGCCGGGCGGGACGGTCCGCCAGCTCCTTCAGGATCGCCACGTAGTCGACGAACTCGAAGGCGGTGAAGTCCGGATGGAAGCCGGGCGTCTGCGGCAGGTACCCGAGCCGTCGCCGCACCTCCTGCCGCCCGCTCGCGGTCCCCGGATCGTGCCCGAGCACGGTGAAGGCCCCCCGGTCGGCGGGCACGGCGGTGGCGAGCACGCGCAACAGCGTGGTCTTGCCCGCCCCATTGGGTCCGAGCAGCCCGGTGACACCCGGGGTCAGCCGCAACGACACGTCGTCCAGGGCACGGGTACTGCCGTAGTGAAGGCTGAGCCCGGAGGCGGAAACGGTGGGGTGGTTCATACGACACTCCCGTACAAGTACAAGAAGAAGGGGACCAGGAAGGGGACGCGGAAGGGGACGAGGGAGAAGACGGGACTCGGCCTCACGCGGCCCCCCGCGCGAAGACGTCGAACCGGTCGCGGAACAGGAACAGCAGCCCGGCGCCCAGCGCGGCCACCGCCCCGGACACGCCCTGCCCGGCCGCCGTGAACGGCGCCAGTGGACCGTCCCCGGCGGCGCGCGCGGCGTCCGCGGCCAGCAGCACGGCCACCCACGCCCCCGCGACCGCGGACGGCGCGAGCACCGGCCCCAGCCGGGGCGTCAGCGCGAGCCCGGTCGCGGTGAGGGCGAGCCCGGGCAGCAGCCAGGCCAGGGCGCGCAGCCCGTACCCCGGCAGGGCGAGCGTCGCCAGCCCGTTCACCCCGAGCGCGACGGCCAGCACGGCGACCGTACGGATCATCAGCAGCCGGAAGCCGTGCATCGGCGAGACGACCGCCATCTCGTACGTCGGATCCAGCGCCGGCCCGTAGGCGAGCGCCACCCCGGCCAGCGGCAGCAGCGGGGCGAGGGCGAGGAACGGGGTGGGCGTGCGGGCGGCGCCGGCCGTGAAGGCGACGGCGACGGTCATCAGCAGCACGGCGACGACCGCGCCGAGCCAGGACCGGCGCAGTACGGGGGTGGCCGCGAGCAGCCGCGCGGTGCCGTCGCCGACACCGCACCGCACCAGCAGCCCCTCGAACCAGCCCGGCCGGGGCGCGTCCAGCTCGGCGTCGAGCCGCTCCCACCCGGCCTCCACGGCGGCGGCGTCACTCACCTCGGCGAGCACTCCGCGGCAGTGCGCGCAGGCGGTCAGGTGGGCGTCGGCGGACCACAGCAGGGGCGCCGCCAGCCCGCCCCGGGCGTAGGCCCGCAGGTCGTCCTCGTCCACGTGCCAGGTCTCCCGGCGACGGCTGTCCTCATCCGCGTGCCAGGTCTCCCGGCGACGGCTGTCCTCGCCACTCATGCCAGCGCCTCCCTGAGCTGCCGGCGGGCGCGCATCGCCCGCGTCTTGACCGTGCCCGGCGGAATGCCGAGCAGGACGGCCGCCTCGCGGGTGGTCAGCCCGTCGATGACGGTGGCCTGGAGCACCGCGCGCAGCTCCGGCGAGAGCCGGACGAGGGCGCCGGCGAGATCACCGTGCTCGACGGCGGCGAGCACGCGCTCCTCCGCCGAGTCCTCCTCCCGGTGCCGCAACCGGGCCAGCGCCTGCCGCAGCCGCCCCCGCGCCCCGTCGCCGCGCAACACGTCGACCAGCCGCCGCGACCCGATCCGCCACAGCCACCCGGCGACGTCCCCGTCCTCCCGGTAGCGCGCACTACCGCGCCACACCGCGAGGAAGGTTTCCTGTACGACGTCGTCGACGACACCGGCGTCGGCGCAGCGGCTGCGCATGCGGGCGGTCAGCCAGGGGGCGTACCGGCGGTACAGCTCCTCGAAGGCGCGCCGGTCGGCATCCGCCGCGACGGCCCGCAGCAGCTCACCGTCGCTTCTCGTTTCGCTCACGTCTCCTCATCGGACGAGGTGGGCCCAGCGGTTCACACGATCGCAGGCGGGTTTTCGAGGCCGGCGGGCGCCCGGCGCCCCGGAGTGCCCGGCGCCGCAAGGGGCCCGGCGCCGCAAGGGGCCCGGCGCCGCAAGGGCCCGGGTGCGGGCCGGGGAGGGAAGGCACGACTGCCCGCAGCGGGGCACGGCGAGAAGGGGACGGGCGGGGGTGTCCGCCCCGCGGCGGTTGGCGCCTCAGGCGTCCGGCACTCGAACGAGCTGACCGCACCCCCGGTGAGCAGCACAGGCCGCCGCGGGCCGACGTGGGCTGCCGTGGGCCGACGTGGGCCGACGTGGGCCGCCGTGGGCCGCCGTGGGCTGCCGTGGGCTGCCGTGGGCTGCCGCGGGCACCCTCGCCCCCACCACCGCCGGAGGCCCGCCGCTATCCCACACGTCATGTCCCCGTAACCATCGATTCAACCAGCCTTGCGACGCTCACCGAATGCAGCCGACCGCGCCAGAGCCACCAGGAGCAGAGCATCCCGCGCCTTCCGACGCGCCTGTCCTGCGCGCGGCGCGGAAGAATGGGTTCATGAGGCAGCCGAACACCCAGGCAGAGGTCCAGCACACGCAGCCCTCCGTGGGCTCCATCGCCGCGCACCGCCCGCACACCGTGGCCGCCACGGTCTCCGACCTGGAACCCGACATCGACGCGGACCTCGACGCGTACGAGGAGTCGGAGGAGTCCCAGGCCGGCGGCGCCCAGCTCCCGCAGGGCCGCTTCCTGGACCGCGAACGCAGCTGGCTCGCGTTCAACGAGCGCGTACTCGAGCTCGCCGAGGACCCGAACACCCCCCTCCTCGAGCGTGCCAACTTCCTCGCGATCTTCGCCGGCAACCTGGACGAGTTCTTCATGGTCCGCGTCGCCGGTCTCAAGCGCCGCATCGCGACCGGCGTCGCCACCCGCTCCGCCTCCGGCCTCCAGCCCCGCGAGGTCCTGGAGATGATCTGGGCCCGCTCCCGCGAACTCATGGCCCGGCACGCCGCCTGCTTCCACGAGGACGTCGCCCCCGCCCTCGCCGAGGAGGGCATCCACCTGGTCCGCTGGAACGAACTCGCCGAGAAGGAGCAGGCCCGCCTCTTCACCCTCTTCCGGCACCAGATCTTCCCGGTCCTCACGCCCCTCGCGGTCGACCCGGCCCACCCCTTCCCCTACATCTCGGGCCTCTCCCTCAACCTCGCGGTCGTCGTCCGCAACCCCGTCACCGGCCACCGCCACTTCGCGCGCGTCAAGGTCCCGCCGCTGCTCTCCCGCTTCCTGGAGGCCTCCCCGGGCCGCTACGTCCCCATCGAGGACGTCATCGCCGCCCACCTCGAAGAGCTCTTCCCCGGCATGGAGGTCCTGGAGCACCACGCCTTCCGCCTCACCCGCAACGAGGACCTCGAGGTGGAGGAGGACGACACGGAGAACCTCCTCCAGGCCCTCGAGAAGGAACTCATGCGGCGCCGCTTCGGCCCGCCCGTCCGCCTCGAGGTCGAGGAGTCCGTCGACCGCGAGGTCCTGGACCTCCTCGTCCGCGAGCTGAAGATCGGCGAGGCGGAGGTCTACCCGCTCCCCGGCCCGCTCGACCTCACCGGCCTCTTCCGCATCGCCGGCATCGACCGGCCCGAGCTGAAGTACCCGAAGTTCGTCGCCGGCACCCACCGCGACCTGGCCGAGGTCGAATCGGCCTCCGCGCCGGACATCTTCGCCGCCCTCCGCAGCAGGGACGTCCTCCTCCACCACCCGTACGACTCCTTCTCCACCTCCGTCCAGGCCTTCCTGGAGCAGGCGGCGGCCGACCCGGACGTCCTCGCGATCAAGCAGACGCTGTACCGGACGTCCGGCGACTCCCCGATAGTCGACGCGCTCATCGACGCGGCCGAGTCCGGCAAGCAGGTCCTCGTCCTGGTCGAGATCAAGGCCCGCTTCGACGAGCACGCCAACATCAAGTGGGCCCGCAAGCTGGAGGAGGCCGGCTGCCACGTCGTCTACGGCCTGGTCGGCCTGAAGACCCACTGCAAGCTGTCCCTGGTGGTCCGCCAGGAGGGCGAGACGCTGCGCCGCTACAGCCACGTCGGCACCGGCAACTACCACCCGAAGACGGCCCGCCTCTACGAGGACCTCGGCCTGCTCACCGCGGACCCGCAGGTCGGCGCGGACCTCTCCGACCTCTTCAACCGCCTCTCCGGTTACTCCCGGCGCGAGACCTACCGCCGCCTCCTCGTCGCGCCCAAGTCGCTGCGCGACGGCCTGGTCTCCCGTATCCACAAGGAGATGCAGCACCACCGGGCCGGCCGCCCCGCCTCCATCCGCATCAAGGTCAACTCGATGGTCGACGAGGCCGTGATCGACGCGTGCTACCGCGCGTCCCAGGCGGGCGTCCCGGTCGACGTGTGGGTGCGCGGCATCTGCGCGCTGCGCCCGGGCGTGACGGGTATGTCGGAGAACATCCGGGTCCGTTCCGTCCTCGGCCGCTTCCTCGAACACTCGCGCGTCTTCGCCTTCGGCAACGGCGGCGAACCCGAGGTCTGGTTCGGCAGCGCCGACATGATGCACCGCAACCTCGACCGCCGCATAGAAGCCCTGGTCCGGGTCACCGACCCGGCCCACCGGGCGGCCCTCAACCGGCTGCTGGAGACCGGTATGTCCGACGGCACCGCCTCCTGGCACCTCGGCTCGGACGGCGAGTGGACCCGGCACGCAACCGACGCGGACGGTCAGCCCCTGCGCAACGTTCAGGAGATGCTCATAGACGCCCGGAGGCGCCGGCGTGGCACAGCGACACCTTGACCCGACGGATCCCACGGCCGCGGTCGTGGCCACGGCCGCCGCGAACCCGCAGGTACCCGCGGACGCGGACGCCCTGGCGGCCTACCTGCGCGCTCAGGCGACGGAGTTCCTCCGCGCCCTGCGCCTGCACCGGGAGTCGGGCACAGGCGCACACGGCACGCCCGTCCCGCACGGCGCGCACCGCTCGGACAAAGCAGCCCCGCCCGCGGGCCCGGTGGACGCGGCCCGCGCACTGCGCCGCGCCGCCCGCCGGCTCAGCGGCACCCTGCACACCTTCCAGCCCCTGCTGGACGCCGACTGGGCGGAGGGCATGCGCCCCGAGCTGGCCTGGCTGTCCGGCACGCTGGCGATGGAGCACGCGTACGCCTCCCGCCTGGAACGCCTGCTCCAGGCCCTGCACCGGCTGTCCGGTTCGTCGGCCTTCCCGGCACAGCAGACGGTGAACCGGACGACCACCACCCTGCCCACCTCCGGGCCCGCCGCCGCATCCGCCGCCACATCCGCCACCGGGCCCGCCGCCCACCCGGCGCCCCCGGACCGGGGCAACCTCACCGTGGGCGCGGCCAAGGCCGGCGCGCTGCTCGACCGCCAGCTCACCCTGGCCCGCACCCGGGCGCACTCCACCGCGCTCCAGGCGCTGGGCAGCAGCCGCTTCCACGCCGTCGCCGACAAGGTGGCCTTACTGGCGAGCGAGGTCCCGCTCAGGAGCACCACCGCGTCCACCACGGCCTCCATCACCGCGTCCACCACGGCCTCCACCACCGGCCTGCGCCCGCTGGCCGCCGCCGCGGAGGACCGCCTCACCGACGCCGTGGCCGCCCTCCCCCTGGTCGCCGCGGGGAGCCCGTACAACGCGCAGGCCCTGGTCCACGGCCTCTCCCCGGACCCGGCACCGCACCCCCAGGACGCCCAGTGGCACCAGGTCCGCCTGCTGCTGCGCCTGCACCGCTACGCCCTCGAGGTACTGGCCGGCGCGGAGGCCGGAGAGCCCGAGGACGCCGTGGGCGACGTGCGTCTGCTGGCCGCGGGCGAGGCCCTCGACCGCCACCGCGACGCCGCCGAGGCCGCCGCCGCCGCGGCCCAGGCCGCCCGTACGCCGCGCATCGCCCCGGCGACGGCGTACGCGCTCGGTGTGCTCCACGCCGATCAGCGGCATGAGGTGGAGGCGGCGAGGTACGCGTTCCAGCACAGCTGGCGCAAGGAATCCATCAGGCTGCCGTAGGACTGCCCGGGACCGGCCGGGACTGCCCAGGACAGGAGGCGTGAGCCCACCGTGAGCCCCGCCGAGCACACCACCACCGTCCGCGCGGCAGGCTGCGTCCTGTGGCGCCCGGCCAGGCCGGGGCACGCCTCCCCCGGCCTGGAGCTCTGCCTCGTCCACCGCCCGAAGTACGACGACTGGTCGCACCCGAAGGGCAAGCTCGAGCCCGGCGAGGACCCGCTCGCGGGCGCCCTGCGCGAGGTCGCCGAGGAGACGGGGTACGCCGCCGCGCCGGGCGCCGAGCTGCCCACCGTGCGCTACCTCGCGGACGGCCGCCCCAAGGAGGTCCGGTACTGGGCGGCGGCGGCCACCACCGGCGCGTTCGTACCGTCCGGCGAGGTCGACCGCATCCTGTGGCTGGAGCCCGCGGCGGCCCGCGCCCGCCTCACCCGGCCGCATGACCGGACCCTCGTCGACGCCCTCCTCGCCTCGCATCCGCTCGGAACCACTCCGTGTCCTTGACGTAAGCGTTCCGTGACCTCACCGCACCGTCCACAGGGGTTCACCCCGCGTTCATTTACGCCCTTCGGCGGCTTCACCTGTTCTGCCTAATTTCGGCCTTACCCGATACGGGGCGCATCCCGAAAACGCGTCCGCATCACCCGGTCTTGATCGTCTTGATCGTCTTGATCGCCACTCCTCGCACGCCGCCGGATTCAGGACGGCGGCTCCTGGAAGGAACTCCCTCAAGTGAAGCTTCAGCGCATGAACCGGCGGGCCCTCGCTCTCGGTGCTCTCGCCGTCTCCGGCGCCCTGGCCCTCACGGCGTGCGGCTCCGACGACACCGGCGGCAACAGCAGCGGTGACGCCAGCGCCACCGCCAACAGCAACATCAAGTGCGACGACGCCAAGGGCCAGCTCCAGGCCTCCGGCTCCTCCGCCCAGAAGAACGCGATCGACGCCTGGGTCAAGCAGTACGTCTCGGCGTGCAGGGATGTGCAGATCAACTACAACCCGACCGGCTCCGGCGCGGGCATCACCGCGTTCCTCCAGGGCCAGACCGCCTTCGCCGGCTCGGACTCGGCGCTGAAGCCCGACGAGATCGAGCAGTCGAAGAAGGTCTGCAAGGACGGCCAGGCCATCGACCTGCCGATGGTCGGCGGCCCGATCGCCGTGGGCTTCAACGTCCCCGGCGTCGACTCGCTCGTCCTGGACGCCCCGACGCTCGCCAAGATCTTCGACAGCAAGATCAGCAACTGGAACGACCCGGCGATCGCCAAGCTCAACCCCGAGGCCAAGCTGCCCGACCTCAAGATCCAGGCCTTCCACCGCTCGGACGAGTCCGGCACCACGGACAACTTCACCAAGTACCTGAAGGACGCCGCGCCGGACAACTGGAAGTACGAGGGCGGCAAGTCCTGGGAGGCCAAGGGCGGCCAGTCCGCCAGCGGCTCCTCCGGCCTCGCCCAGCAGGTGAAGCAGGTCTCGGGCTCCATCTCGTACTTCGAGCTGTCGTACGCCAAGGACGGCATGAAGACCGTCGACATCAAGACCGAGGCCGCCGAGCCGGTCAAGGCCACCGTCGAGAACGCCACCGCGGCCATCGGCGCCGCCAAGGTCGTCGGCACCGGCAAGGACCTCGCGCTGGAGCTGGACTACACGCCCACCGCCGACGGCGCCTACCCGCTGGTCCTGGTGACGTACGAGGTCGTCTGCGACAAGGGCAACAAGGCCGAGAGCCTGCCCGCCACCAAGTCCTTCCTGAACTACATGGCCTCGGAGGACGGCCAGGGCCTGCTGAAGGAAGCCGGCTACGCCCCGATGCCCACCGAGATCATCACCAAGGTCCGCGAGACCGTCTCGGGCCTGAGCTGACCCGAGTGCGGTCCGGTCCCCCCGCGGGGGCCGGACCGCACCGTCCGGTGCACCGCCGCCAGGAGCCCCCGAGACGGGGTGCTCCGCCCGAGCCGCCGCGTACGACGGCTCCGCAGACCGGAGAACCCGATGGACATAACCACTGATCCCCAGAAGCCCGCACCAGCACCCGTACCGCACCAGCCCCCCGGGAAGGACGCCAAGCGCGCCGCACGCGGCGCCACCCGCCCCGGCGACCGGATCTTCCTCGGGCTCTCCCGCGGTTCCGGCATCTTCGTGCTGGTCATCATGGCCGCCATCGCGGCCTTCCTGACCTACCGCGCCTCGATCGCGATCAGCAAGAACGAGGCCAACTTCTTCACCACCCTCGAGTGGAACCCCACCGGCACGCCGCCGGAGTTCGGCATCGCGGTCCTGGCCTTCGGCACCGTCGTGTCGTCGGTCATCGCCATGGCCGTCGCGGTCCCGATCGCGGTCGGCATCGCCCTGTTCATCACGCACTACGCGCCGCGCAAGCTGGGCGGCGCCATCGGGTACGTGATCGACCTGCTCGCCGCCGTGCCCTCGATCGTCTACGGCCTGTGGGGCGCGCTCGTCCTCGTGCCGCACATGGAGGGACTCTTCGGCTGGCTGGACGAGTACCTCGGCTGGACCGGCGTCTTCGAGTGGAACCAGGGCGCGCCGCGCTCGCTGTTCACCGTGGGCATCCTGCTCGCGATCATGATCCTGCCGATCATCACCAACGTCAGCCGTGAGGTCTTCCGGCAGGTCCCGCGTATGCACGAGGAGGCCGCCCTGGCCCTCGGCGCCACGCGCTGGGAGGTCATCCGCATGTCGGTGCTGCCCTTCGGCCGCTCCGGCGTCATCTCCGCCTCGATGCTCGGGCTCGGCCGCGCGCTCGGCGAGACGATGGCCGTGGCGATGGTGCTCTCCTCGAGCTTCGAGATCAACCTCAGCCTGCTCGACACGGGCGGCGGCACCTTCGCCCAGAACATCGCCAGCAAGTTCAACGAGGCGACCGTGATGGGCCGTGACGCGCTGATCGCCTCCGGTCTCGTCCTCTTCGTCATCACCCTGCTGGTCAACGGTGCGGCCCGGATCATCATCGGACGCCGCAAGGAGTACTCGGGGGCCAACGCATGAGCCACGCAACCCTTACCCCCAAGAGCAGCAGCTCCCTGCGCGGCGCCACGCTGCCCAAGTGGTTCCTCTGGGCGGTCGCCGCCGGCTCGATCGCGGCCGGCCTAGGCATCAGCGCCGCCGCCGGGCTGAACAGCAGCATCCAGTGGGCCCTGATCGCCGCGGTCCTCTTCGTCCTGGGCACGTACGCCATCTCGGCGCGCGTCGAGGGCGGGCGGCAGGCCAAGGACCGGGTGGCGACCAGCATGGTGTGGGTCGCGTTCATCGTGGCCGTGATCCCGCTGACCTCACTGGTCTGGGCGACCGTCAAGCGCGGTGTGAAGGTCCTCGACGGCTACTTCCTCACCCACTCGATGGGCGTGGTCGCCGACGCCGAGGTGGGCGGCGGCATCTACCACGCCATCCTCGGCACCCTGGAGCAGGTCGGCATCGCCACCCTGATCTCCGTGCCGGTCGGTGTGCTGACCGCGATCTACCTGGTCGAGTACGGGAGCGGCAAGCTCGCCAAGGCCGTCACCTTCTTCGTCGACGTCATGACGGGCATTCCGTCCATCGTCGCCGGTCTGTTCATCCTCAGTACGTGGATCCTGATGCTGGACATGGGTCCGTCCGGTTTCGCCGGCTCGCTCGCCCTGTCGATCCTGATGATCCCGGTGGTCGTCCGCTCCACCGAGGAGATGCTCAAGCTCGTCCCGAACGAGCTGCGCGAGGCGTCCCTGGCGCTCGGCGTGCCGAAGTGGCGCACGATCCTGAAGGTGGTCCTGCCGACGTCGGTCGGCGGCATCACCACCGGCGTCATGCTGGCGGTCGCCCGCATCACCGGTGAGACGGCCCCCGTGCTGCTGCTGGTCTGGGGAACGGACTTCATCAACGCGAACCCGTTCCAGGACCCGCAGGAGTCGCTGCCGATGTACATCTATCTGCAGTTCGCCAACAGCGGCGGCTCCGGCGCGGCCTACGACCGTGCCTGGGCGGCGGCCCTGACGCTCATCGCGTTCATCATGATCCTCAACCTCGCGGCCCGCGGTATCGCCCGCTGGAAGGCCCCGAAGACGGGTCGCTGACGCGGCCAGAGCAACAACAGTCAGCGCCCCGGACACCCGAAAGAAGAAGTGATACCCATGGCCAAGCGCATAGATGTCAGCGGCCTCAACGCCTACTACAGCTCCTTCCTGGCCATCGAGGACATCTCGATGACCGTCGAGCCCCGCTCCGTGACTGCCTTCATCGGCCCCTCCGGCTGCGGCAAGTCCACGTTCCTGCGCACGCTCAACCGCATGCACGAGGTCACGCCGGGCGGCCGGGTCGAGGGCAAGGTCATGCTCGACGACGAGAACCTCTACGGCGCGGGCATCGACCCGGTGGCCGTGCGGCGCGAGGTCGGCATGGTCTTCCAGCGGCCGAACCCGTTCCCGACCATGTCGGTGTACGACAACGTCGCGGCGGGCCTGCGCCTGAACGGCAAGTACAAGAAGTCGGAGCTGGACGACGTCGTCGAGAAGTCCCTGCGCGGCGCCAACCTCTGGAACGAGGTCAAGGACCGCCTGAACAAGCCGGGCTCCGGCCTCTCCGGCGGCCAGCAGCAGCGCCTGTGCATCGCCCGCGCGATCGCGGTCGAGCCGAACGTCCTGCTCATGGACGAGCCCTGCTCCGCCCTGGACCCGATCTCCACCCTCGCGATCGAGGACCTGATCGGCGAGCTGAAGGAGCGCTTCACGATCGTCATCGTGACGCACAACATGCAGCAGGCGGCGCGCGTCTCGGACCGCACCGCGTTCTTCAACCTGGCGGCGGTCGGCCAGCCCGGCAAGCTGATCGAGATCGACGAGACGGAGCGCATCTTCTCCAACCCGTCGGTCCAGGCCACGGAGGACTACATCTCGGGCCGCTTCGGCTAGGCCCGGACCCGATCCCCTCGCGGTGCTGCATGGCGGTGCCACCGCGAGGAGCACAAGGGCCCGCCCCCGGCAACCGGGGGCGGGCCCGTAGCTGTATCCGAACAAGCCGGGAGCACCCGGCCGGCGCCGGTCCCCGCGGCCCGCCCCCGCCCAGCGGGAGCGCCGCGCACCGAGCTACAGGAACGCCAGATTCACGACCCAGAACGACACCGCGGCCACCACCGCGGCCGCCGGCATCGTGATGAACCAGCCCACGATGATGTTCCGCGCGACCCCCCACCGCACGGCGTTCACCCGCTTCGTGGCCCCCACACCCATGATCGACGAGGTGATGACATGGGTCGTCGAGATCGGCGCGTGGAACAGGAACGCCGACCCGAACATGATCGAGGCGCCGGTCGTCTCCGCGGCGAAGCCCTGCGGCGGATCCAGCTCGATGATCTTCCGGCCCAGGGTCCGCATGATCCGCCAGCCACCCGCGTACGTCCCCGCGGACAGCATCAGCGCACAGGCGATCTTCACCCACACCGGAATGGGATCGCCGTAGTCCTCGACATCGGCGATGACCAGCGCCATCACCACGATGCCCATCGTCTTCTGCGCGTCCTGCAGACCGTGCCCCAGCGCCATACCCGCCGCCGACACCGTCTGCGCGATACGGAAGCCCCGCTTCGCCTTGCTCGGATTGGCCCGCCGGAAGATCCACATGATCGCGGTCATCACCAGGTATCCGGCGAGCAGACCGACCACCGGCGACACGAACATGGGGATGATGATCTTGTCGACGACCCCGTCCCAGTACACGGTCGTGCTCCCGGCCAGCGCGGCCCCGACCATGCCCCCGAACAGCGCGTGCGAGGACGAGGAGGGCAGACCGAAGTACCAGGTGATGAGGTTCCAGACGATCGCGCCCACGAGCGCCGCGAAGAGGATCCCCATCCCCTTCGAGCCCTCGGGCGTCTCGATCACCCCCTCACTGACCGTCTTGGCGACCCCGGACCCCATGAACGCGCCGGCGAGGTTCATGACGGCGGCCATCGCGAGCGCCGCCCGGGGCGTCAGCGCACGCGTCGACACCGACGTCGCGATCGCGTTCGCCGAGTCGTGGAAGCCGTTGGTGTACGTGAAGAAGAGCGCGACCCCGATGGTCACGACCAGAGCGAAGGTGTCCATGAAGGGGTCAGGACTCCTTGACCGCGATGGTCTCCACCGTGTTGGCCACGTGCTCGAAGGCGTCGGCCGCCTCTTCCAGAACGTCCACGATCTGCTTCAGCTTCAGCACCTCGATGGCTTCGTACTTGCCGTTGAAGAGGTGGGCGAGCAGCTTGCGGTGGATCTGGTCGGCCTGGTTCTCGAGCCGGTTGACCTCGATCCAGTACTCGGTGAGGTTGTCCATGGTGCGCAGGTTCGGCATCGCCTCGGCCGTCAGCTCGGCGGCCCGGGCCAGCACCTCGATCTGCTGCTCGACGCCCTTGGGCAGTTCCTCGATGTTGTAGAGGACGACCAGGTCGACGGCCTCCTCCATGAAGTCCATGATGTCGTCGAGGGACGATGCGAGGTTGTAGATGTCCTCGCGGTCGAAGGGCGTGATGAACGAGGAGTTCAGCTGGTGGAAGATCGCGTGCGTGGCGTCGTCACCTGCGTGTTCGGCGGCCCGCATACGCTCTGCGATCTCGGCCCGGGCGGATGCGTCCGCCCCGAGCAGTTCCATCAGGAGCTTGGAGCCCGTGACGATGTTGTCCGCGGAAGCGGCGAACATGTCGTAGAAGCTCGTCTCCCTGGGGGTCAGACGAAAGCGCACGTGGGGTCCTCGGGGTGCATCGGTTTCGGTCAGGCTGATGCTAGGCGCATCATCCGGCCACGGCTAACGGGCCGCCTCCCAGTGTCGCCCATCGGGCAGAGTGATGAGCAGGGGGGCGACGCCAGGTGCTCCGGCAAGGGCCCTCTACCCCGCAAAGTTCGTTACCATATACCCGCCAGGGGTATTTGTCCGCTATCTACCCCACACGCTGCCCCGGGCACCACCCCGGACACTGCCCGCCCTACCCACTCTGCCCCACAACAGGAGGACGCGATGACGACCACTGAGGCCGGCGCAGGTGCGCCCTCCCCCACCGTGGACGCGGTGGAGACGGACGGCACGGACGTCGTGACCGACCACGACCGCGGTGTGCACGGCTACCACAAACAGAAGGACGAGCACCTCAAGCGCCTGCGCCGCATCGAGGGCCAGATCCGCGGCCTGCAGCGGATGGTCGACGAGGACGTCTACTGCATCGACATACTCACCCAGGTCTCCGCCTCCACCAAGGCCCTCCAGTCCTTCGCGCTGCAACTCCTGGAGGAGCACCTGCGCCACTGCGTCGCCGACGCGGCCGTCAAGGGCGGCGCCGAGGTCGACGCGAAGGTGGAGGAGGCGACGAAGGCGATCGGCCGCCTGCTGCGCACCTGACCCCGAACCCGTGGACCGGGCCCGCCGGCCACCGGTAGACCCGGCCTACCGCCGGGGCCGCGGCCCACCGCCAAGGGTGCGGCCCACCGCCAAGGGTGCGGCCCACCGCCAAGGGTGCGGCCCACCGCCAGAGGTCCGGCCACCCCTACGGCCGGCCCCGGTCCCGGCCCCTGCCGCCTGCCCCTTCGGCCCGGCCCCTCGCTCCACGCTCCTCGGCCACCCGCAGCACCTCGTCGATGCTCTCCATGCTGAGCCGCTCCCGGGCTGCCGACGCCGCGATGATCAGCTCGCCGCACAGCTCGATCTCGGCGAGGGCCACGTGGTCCTGAACCGCCGTACCGCCGACCGGAGCCACGCGCGTCACCTCGTCTCTGCCGTCACCGACTTCCTAGAGTAGGGAGCGGCCTACACACCGCGCATGGCACGGAAGGGCTAGTTCTTGCCGCCCGGTCCCTCGCCCGACGCCTCCCCCGGCCCCTTCGGATCCCCCGACCCCTTCGGATCCTCAGGCTCCCCCGGCTCCGTCGGCTCCGCCGCGATCCTGCCGGCGTAGATGTCCCGTTCCTCGGGCAGCCGTACGCGGACGGCGGTGCCGAAGTCGTAGAGCAGTGTCGTCGAGGCGACGGCGACGGTGCCCTCGGCCTGCCCGTTGGCGAAGCTGAAGCGGTGCCGGACCTTGCGGATACGGCCCTCGTCGTCGAGGTAGGCGTCGAACGGCACCTCGGCGGTGGCGAACCCCTCGGCCGCCGCTGCCAGCGCCTGCCTGTTCCCGTCCGACGCGCCCCGCGCCGCCCGCGCGAGATCGGCGGTCCCCCGGTAGTGGCGCACCGCGGTTCCCGCGACCTCCGTCCGCCCCACGTACGTCGCCGTCCGCGTCCCGCGCAGCACCTCGGCGGCGGCGAAGGGGTCCGTCGCCCCGCCGGTCACCAGGTTCCCGTCGGACAGTGAGGCGGTCTCGACCCGCACCCACTTGTCGTCGGGCACGCCGACTCCCCGGTTCTTCATGAACAGTGCGCCGGGTGCGAGCAGTTCGGTGATCGGCCGGTGTTCGCTCGACCCCGCCGGGTCCTGCGGGAGCCGGACCTTCAGCCGCCCGAGCCGCCCCTCGAAGTCGTACACACCCTCGCCCCGGATGGTCACCCGTGTCCCGCCGCTGGCCATCTCCATCGCGGTACGCGCCTTGGCGCTCCCGGCGGCCACCAGCCGGTCGGCGGTCCGGTGCAGTACGGCGACCGGATCCCCGCCGCCCGCCCCAGGAACGGCGGCCCCCCGCCCGAAGCACCCGCTTCCGGCCAGACACACGCAGACCAGGCCCCCGGCGAGGACGAGGCCCCTGCCCACCCTCCTACTCCGCGGCTCCCTCTCCCACCCGTCCATCGCCACCTACCCAGCCGTCACGCGCGTTCCGGACCCCCTGCCGTCCCGGTTAACGAGGGGCAGGTGACCCCGGTAACGTTGTGGGCGTGGCGCAGCAGGAAGGTCTGGAAGCTCCCCAGGAAGTCCCGGAACATCTCACGACGACGGTCGAACAGGGCCCCTTTTGCCTGGCCCGCTGCAGCTGCGGCTGGCGAGGCCCGGCCCGCAGGGCGAGAAGCCAGGCCCGCACGGACGCGAAGACCCACGCGGTGACCTGACCCCACGCCCTGCGAAGGCTCGGCGGGCAGCCTCAGGCGGCGAGATCCCGCTCCCCCGTCTCGGCGCTCTCCTTGCGCGCCTCCGGGATCACGGCGCCACTCCCGGCGGCACCGCCTCGCCCCCGCGCGCCGACCAGCCACCCCGCCCGGGGCGACCGTTCGACGGCGCGGGCCAGTGGCGTCAGCAGGGCCATGGCGACCGGCGACAGCAGCAGCGCGACCGCCGTACCGAGGGCGAAGCCACCCACGACGTCGGTCGGGTAGTGCACGCCCATGTAGACACGGATGAACCCGCCGAACACCGCCAGCACGATCGCGGCGATCCCGAACTTCCGGTTGGCGACGAACAGGGCGACGGCCAGGGCCATGCAGAGCGTGGCGTGGTCGCTCACGAAGGAGAAGTCGTCCTTGCCGGCGACCAGCACTTCCAGCCCGTCATGGGACTTGAACGGCCGCGGCCGCTCGACGAAACCCCGTATCGGCACGTTGACCAGCACCGCGACACCGGCCGCGAGCGGCGCCCACACCAGTGCCGCCACGCTCGAGGCCGCGTCCTCACCGCCGCGCCGCCGTACGGACCACCAGCACCACAGCACCAGCAGCACGATCGCGAACAGCAGTCCGTACTCGCCCACGAACTCCATGACCCGGTCGAACCAGTGCGGTGCGTCCTTGGCCAGGCCGTTGATGTCGTAGAGCAGCTCGACGTCGGGGTTCGACCCGGATTCTGCGAGTCCAGCCATGGTGCTGCGGCCCCTTCGTCATGTCCTCCGGCGCACCGAGCGCACGCCTCTTCTGCCACCCCCGTGGTCGTAGATCCGCCGGTTCCTCTCGTCCCGCACACCTACACGTCAACAGGAACGCACGGCCCCCGTTGATACGTTCCACGCTCCACCGAATGATCACGCAGACGTTATCGAAGAGAAACACGTCGTCGCAGCTCAGGGCATGGGTTCACACTGCGTTCAAACCATGGCATTCACACCGTCGTGGGCAACGCTTTCGCGCCATCCTCGGTCACCCGGGTGGCCCCGAAGTAGTCAGGGGTGTCGATCGGGTCGAACCGGATCACGGCACCCGTCCGCGGGGCGTCGATCATGTACCCGCCGCCGACGTAGATCCCCACATGCCGGATGGCCCGGGAGTTGGTGAGATCGTCCGAGAAGAACACCAGGTCGCCGGGCAGCAACTCGTCCCGCGAAGGATGCGGCCCCGCGTTGTACTGGTCGTTGGCGACCCGCGGCAGCTCGATCCCCACACTCTCGTACGCCGCCTTGGTCAGCCCCGAACAGTCGAACCGCCCGCCCTGCTCGGCCGTCCCGTTCCCGCCCCACAGATAGAGCGTGCCGAGCTTCTTCTGCGCGTAGGCGATCGCGCCGGCGGCCTGCTCGGAGGGATCGACCCGGGTGGTGGGCGCGGCGAAGCTCTTCTCGAGCGTCGTGATCACCTCGACGTAGTTCTGTGTCTCCTTGTAAGGCGGCACACCCTGGTACTTGATCACCGCGTAGGCCCCGGCGTTGTACGAGGCCAGCATGTTCTTGGTCGGATCCCCCGGCACGTCCTTCACGTACGACGCCAGGGAGCAGTCGTACGACGCCGCCGACGGGATGGCGTCCTTCGGATCCCACACGTCCCGGTCGCCGTCCCCGTCCCCGTCGATCCCGTGGGTGGCCCACGTCCCGGGGATGAACTGCGCTATGCCCTGCGCCGCCGCGTGGCTCTGCGCCCTCGGGTTGAAGCCGCTCTCCTGGTAGAGCTGGGCGGCGAGCAGCGCGGGGTTGATGGCGGGGCAGAGATTGCCCCACTTCTGCACGAGCGGCTGGTACGCCGCGGGCACCGATCCCTTGGCGAGCTTCTTGCTCCCGCCCCCCGCACCGCCGGTCAGGTTCCCGGCGACGACGTAGACACCCACGACGAGCAGCATCACGAAGCCCATCCCGAGAGCCACCGTGACACCGGCACCGACCCACATCTTGCGCATGACCCAACCCTCCCCCACGTCCAGGCCGTTCAATAACACTTTCCGGCCATGTCGCGCCATCTTCCGGGCTCGGCCACGCGATTCCCCGGGGCGGGCCGGACAAGTACCGGGACTCCTCGCCCGCATGGAGGCCGGCGCAGCCGCCCGCACCGGAGCCGAGCACCCGACCGGCCGCGGCGTCCAGGCGACCGTCACTCACGGGGATGACGCCGACGTCCCCGTCCGCGTGCACGACACGACCACCCCGGGAACCGCCGTCACGACGGAACGTCAGAAGTGGGAAGGGTTCGGCCCCGACGCGAAGGCGGGCGAGCTCGATCGCTTCGCAGAAGGGCCCAACGACGCAGCAGCACGACAGGTTGCGCTCCAGCCTCATTGCCCGGTGTAACGGGACGTGATACACAGAGTGACCATACGACTCTTTACACACCGGTCCGCGCCACCCTGTTAGGGCCCGATGCGGACCGGTGGCAAGCTATTCGTACGAAACCCGCCAATCAATGACGCCAAGTCGACATACGACGGCACCATTGTCGGCGACAATGAGGCCTGACCTCTGCACGTCCGCAGAGGGCGCGGAACTACCCAACAGGGGCGGTGACTTACATGCTCTTTGCGGCCGACGAGGGAGACATCAACACCATCATCGGGGGGATCGCTCCGGACTGGGGCCCCTTCGGCAGCCTGGGCAACGAGGCCAAGATCATGATCGAGGTGGTGATGGCCGTCGCGATCCTGCTCTGCCTCGGGATCGCCATCTGGGGCGCCGCCAAGCAGCGCATCGGCGCCACCGCGCTCCGCGACACCTTCAGCGCGGAGCAGGGCAAGGGCCTCATCATCGCGGGCCTGACGGGCGTGTTCATCATCGGCTCCCTCGGCACGCTCTTCACCATCGTGTACGGGATGGCCGTGTAGCCCGACGCGCGATTTCCACTCCCCACCCATCCCACCCGCCCGTCGTGCCAACCGGCTGAGGTTGCGTTTCCCTGATGTCGAGTCACCACACCGCGCCCGCGCGGGAACCAGCGCGGCTACCGTCGTACTTCTACGGCAGGCACGACGTCGAGGGGGCGTACACGGCATGAGTCTCGGAGACGACCACCAGTCCGGCGACGGCTACGGCGGCACCGGCCAGACTCGGACCCGGCTGCCCGACGGGGGCGACGACGGCTACGGCGGCCCCCGGCGCGGCGGCCGCTCGTCGTCCCGCGGCCTGGTCACCGTGGTGGGCGTCGTCGTCCTCCTCATCGCCGCGATCGCCTTCGCGAACCGTGGAGGAGACGATTCCGCAGCCTCGAACGACACGGCCGCGGACAAGCCGAAGACGTCGGCGACGGCACCGTCGGGGAAGCAGCCGGTACGGGCGGGCTTCGCCCGGGACGAGCAGGGGGCACAGAGCGCGGCGGCGAACTACGCGGTGGCTCTCGTGTCAGCCGACATCCTCAAGCCGGCCCGGAGAGCCGAGATTGTCCAGCAGGTCTTTGTTGCCGACAAGCAGGCCGCCCTGCTGGACAAGTTCGACAAGGCGTACAGCAAGGAATTCTTGAGCACCATCGGCCTGGACGAGAACGGCAACGCCACGGGCGGCAGCGCCTACGTCTCACGCACCATGCCGATCGGGACCAAGACCACGCAGTACTCCGACACCGCGACGACCGTGAACGTCTGGTGCACAGGCGTGTTCGGCACAGCGGGTGAGAAGACCACCGATCCCGTCAGCAGCGACTGGTTCACCATGACCCTGCAACTGCGTTGGGTGGACAACGACTGGAAGGTCGAGAGCTTCTCCCAGGAGGACGGGCCCGCGCCTGTCCCCGGAGACAACAAGGCCTCCAGTGCCGACGAGATGTCCAAGGCCGTCCAGGAGTACGGAGGGTTCACGTATGCCCGCTAGTCGGCACCGCGTACTCAAGGCCGCCGCTGTTCTGACCGCTGTACAGGCCACGGTCGTGCTACTGGCGACCCGTGCCACCGCCGCGCCCACGCCGTCACCGACCCCGTCGGATGACAACTGTGATCTCATCGTCGGCCCCGCCAAGGACTACTGCGAACGCGGCGAATCCTCAGGAGGCACCGGAGGCGGTACCGGGACCCTCGACGACCCCACCACCACCCTCGACCCCCTCTCGTCCCTCGCCAAGGGCTGTGCCGACGCCGCCGCCTGGACCGTCGACACCCTCAGTGACGCCGTGAAGAGCACCGCCGAAGTCGACTTCACGAACGGCACGTTCCTCAAGCAGTACGCCGTCGTCTTCGGGGCATCGGCGATCCTGACACTGATCCTGTGGCTGCTGGCGGTCACCAAGCGCGCCGTCCGCGGCGTCCCCTTCACCACCGCGCTCTCCGAAGCCGTCGGGTTCCTCTGGCTCACCGTCCTCGCGTCGGCGTTCACGCCGCTGATCCTCTACACGGTCGTCTCCGCCACCGACGCCGTGACCGACGTCCTGGCCAAGGGCACCGGGGACCAGACGGACGCCTTCTTCGGCACGTTCTCCCAAGCGCTGAAGCAGGGCGACGACATCGGCGGCGGCCCCATCATGCTGATCCTGGTGTCGTTCGTGTCGATCATCGCCGCGGGCGTGCTCTACCTGGAGCTGTATCTGCGGGCCGTCCTGCTCTACGTCGGCGCGCTGCTCGGTGTCGTCGTCTACGCCGGCCTGGTCGACAAGAACCTGTGGGGCCACGTCCGCCGCTGGGCGGGCATCATGATCGCGGTGATCATGGTCAAGCCCGTGATCGTCATCGTGCTGGGCCTGGCGGGCGCGCTGACCGCGGAGGACGGCCCCGACTCCGTCGCCGCCATCGTCTCCGGCCTCGCCATCATCCTGCTCGCCATCTTCGCGTCCGCGATGATCTACCGCTTCGTCCCCGGCTTCGGCGACGAGATCGCGAACAGCCGCAACAACCGCATCATGCAGGGCGCCGAAGGCAAGGCCGCCGCCGTGATCAGCTCCCCGGCGAACCTGGTCGCGCAGGGCATCAGAACCCACAGCACCCGCCACAACGGCGACGGCGGAGGCGGCGGCCAGGCCGGGTCCTCCGCCACCCCCCGCCCCTCGAACCCCGCCTCCGGCGGAGTCGCCGCGCACAGCTCGCGCCCCTCGAACGGCGGCGGCGGAACTGTCCCCTCCGCCGCACCCGCACCGCGCTCCGGCAGCCCGGTGAACACGCCCCACGCCGGCAACAACCGCAACAGCGGCACTAGTAAGAGCACAGGAGGTGACGGGCGTTGACGACCGAGTCCCACGTGTCCCATCCGGTCACGCCCCGCCGTACGTATCTGATCGGCCGCGCCCGGCCGAACGCGATCGTCGGCCGCAACCGCGAGACCGGTGAGATCGCGCTGATCGTCGTGGGCGCGTTCCTCGGCATGATGTGCGGGCTCCTCGTCCCCGTCCTGACCCTGCGCATCGTCCTGCTCTGCGGCTTCCCCATGCTCGCGCTGGCGGCCGTCTACGTGCCGTACAAGCACCGGACGTTCTACAAGTGGTTCGAGATCAACCGCAGCTACAAGCGGACGCTCCGCCGCGGCACCACCTACCGCTCCGGCGTCGTCGAGGCCGGCACCAGGATCGACGGGCGGGAGGTCGAGGTCGGCCCGCCGCCCGGCATCGGCCGCATCAACTGGCTGGCGGCGCCGTTCGGGCCGGACGAGATCGCCGTACTGCTGCACGCCGACCGCAGAACCGTCACCGCCGCGATCGAGATCGAGGGCCCCGGCGTCGGCCTGCGCGACTCGGAGGACCAGGAAGCCCTCGTCGACCGCTTCGGCACCCTGCTCAAGCACGTGGCCAACGGCGACGGCTTCGTCACCCGCATCCAGATGCTCGCCCGCACCCTCCCGGCCGACCCCGACGCGCACGCCAAGGACGTCGCCCAGCGCGGCGACGAGAAGGCGCCGCCGTGGCTGCGGCAGTCGTACGACCAGCTCCAGTCCATGGTGTCCACCAGCAGCGAGCAGCACCGCGCCTACCTCGTCGCCTGCATGCACTACACCCGGGAGCTCGCCGCCGAGGCCAACGCCATGGCCCGCGCCGCCCGGCCGCAGAACGGGCGCAAGCTGGACCGGGACGCGGGCCTCGCGGTCGTCATGGCCCGCGAGCTGACCGACATCTGCTCCCGCCTCCAGGAAGCCGACATCCGCGTCCGCCAGCCGCTGGGGCAGGGCCGGCTCGCCTCCCTCATCCACGCCATGTACGACCCGGACCACCCCATCGACCACATCCAGGCGATGACCAAGCGCAACGCCTGGCCGGCCGAACTGGACGCCATGGAGCCCACCTACCTCCAGGCCAAGACCCGGGAGTCCTCCACCCGCGCCCCCTGGTGCCACGCCACCGCCTGGGTCAAGGAGTGGCCGATGACCCCGGTCGGCGTGAACTTCCTCGCGCCGCTCCTCGTCCACACCCCGGACGTCATCCGCACGGTCGCCGTGACGATGGACCTCGAACCCACCGAGGTCGCCATCGAACGCATGCTGACCGAGAAGACGAACGACGAGGCCGAGGCCTCCCGCGCCGCCAAGATGAACCGCACCGTCGATCCCCGCGACATCGCCGCCCACGGCCGGCTGGACCAGCGGGGCGAGGACCTCGCCAGCGGCGCGGCCGGCGTCAACCTGGTCGGCTACATCACCGTCTCCTCCCGCTCCCCCGAGGCACTGGCCCGCGACAAGCGGACGATAAGGGCCTCGGCGGGAAAGTCGTACCTGAAGCTGGAGTGGTGCGACCGTGAGCACCACCGCGCCTTCGTGAACACACTTCCGTTCGCCACCGGCATCCGAAGGTAGGGGCTGAGCCTGATGCGGGACCCGATGTCCGTCCTCACCGACGCCTTCACCTCCTTCCTCTTCGGGAAGGTGGAGACGACCCGCCTGCCGGCCCGCACCTCCACGGGCCAGGCGCAGGCCGTCTACCTCCCCACCGCCGCCCCCGGCCTCGGCGACTCCGGCGTGATCATCGGCCGCGAGGTCTACTCCGGCAAGGGCTACATCTACGACCCCTTCCAGCTGTACGGCCAGCAGCTCCCCGCCCCCCACTGGCTGGTGCTCGGCGAGTCCGGCAACGGCAAGTCGGCGCTGGAGAAGACGTACGTCCTGCGCCAGCTCCGCTTCCGCGACCGCCAGGTCGTCGTCCTGGACGCGCAGGGCGAGGACGGCGTCGGCGAGTGGAACCTCATCGCCGAGGAGCTGGGCATAACTCCCATCCGGCTGGACCCGATGGCCGCCCTGGACCACGGCATCCGGCTCAACCCACTGGACCCGGCGATCACCACGACCGGGCAGCTGGCCCTGCTCCGCACGATCATCGAGGTCGCGATGGGGCACGGCCTGGACGAGCGCTCCGGCTTCGCGCTCAAGGTCGCGCACGCCTACGTCAACGAGACCATCGTCGAACGCCAGCCCGTCCTCACCGACATCGTCGAGCAGCTCCGCCACCCCGAGCCGGAGTCGGCCGAGGCGATGAACGTCGCCATAGACGACGTACGGGCGTGGGGCCTGGACGTGGCACTCGTCCTCGACCGGCTCGTCGACGGTGACCTGCGCGGCATGTTCGACGGCCCGACCACGGTCGGCATCGACCTGGACGCCCCGCTCACCGTCTTCGACCTCTCCCACATCGACCGCAATTCCATCGCCATGCCGATCCTCATGGCCATCGTGGGGGTCTGGCTGGAGCACACCTGGATCCGGCCCGACCGGAAGAAGCGCATCTTCCTGGTCGAGGAGGCCTGGCACATCATCAACAGCCCCTTCGTGGCGCAGCTGTTCCAGCGGCTGCTGAAGTTCGGGCGCCGGCTGGGTCTGTCGTTCGTGGCGGTGGTGCACCACCTGTCGGACGTCGTCGACGGGGCGGCGGCCAGAGAAGCCGCGGCCATCCTGAAAATGGCCTCCACCCGGACCATCTACGCCCAGAAGGCCGACGAGGCACGGGCCACGGGGCGCGTCCTGGGCCTGCCACGCTGGGCGGTCGAAATCATCCCGTCCCTCACACCCGGCATCGCGGTGTGGGACGTCAACGGCAACGTGCAGGTGGTCAAACACCTGATCACCGAGACCGAACGCCCCCTGGTCTTCACCGACCGCGCGATGACCGAGTCCTCCGCCGACCTGGGCGACGACGCCCTGCGCGCCGCCGAACTGGAGGCCGAGGAGAGGGCGGCGGCCTTCGTGGAACAGCACATCGGCGACCCGTCCGAATCGACGGTGGCGTAGGAAGACGGGGAGGGACCGGAGGCATGAGACCGGACGACCGCCGCGGCCAGCGGCCGGCCCAGCAGGGCGGCATCCCCGACAGCCTGCTGCTCGGCATACTCGCCTTCCTCCTCGGCATGACCCTGCTGGTGTGGACGGCGACCGGCCTGTCCGCGCTCTTCGCCCACGGCTCCTGGCCCTCCGGCGTCACCTTCACCGGCACCCCCATGGCCATGCGCCACCTGATCTCCGAACCCCACGACATCCCCGGCGCCTGGCCGGACACCCCCGAGGCGGCACTCTCCGGGTACGGGCTGTTCTGGGGGCTGTTCATCGGCCAGATGATGGTGCTGACGGTCCTGACCGTGTTCGTGATGGGCACGGCGGCCCGGTGGCGGGCAGTACGGCGGGGTCGGCGAGTACGGCAACCGAGGGCGGACGTACACAGCCCGGAACCGGCCCCGCAGCCCGAACCCCGCCCGCAGCCCGAACCCCGCCGGCAGGCCGGTCCGGCCCCGCAGCCCGAACCGGCGCCGGAGCCCCGGCCGTCCCCGTCCCACGTGCACGAGGTGCCGACCCCGAGGGCCCCGCAGCAGGAGACGCCGCCGGAGCAAGTGCCCTTGGCCGCTGCGGCCGACGCCGCCCGGACGGCCGGATGGCCGGCAAGCCGCGCCGAAGGCGCCGTTCACTACGGCCCGCCGGACGCCCGCCACTCGACCGCCGTACGCGCGGTACGCGACGCGGAGGGCCCCGCCCTCGTCATCACGTCCAACCCGGCCCTCTGGGCGGACACCAAGGACGCCCGGGCGAAACTCGGCCCCGTCCACCTCTACGACCCGAACCATCTCTGCGACACCCCGGCCCGTGTCCACTGGTCCCCCACCGCCGGCTGCGAGGACAGACAGACGGCCACGACCAGAGCGGCCGCCCTCCTCACCCCGGTCCGCCCCACCGCGCGGCTCGACCAGGCGGTCGGCGACACCGCCGAACTCCTGCTGCGCAGCTACCTGCACGCCGCCGCCATCGACGGCCGCACCGTCCGCCACGTCCACCGCTGGTCCCAGGGACTCCAGATCCAGGACGCCGTACGCGTCCTCCGTACCAACCCCAAAGCCGCCGCGGGCTCCGCGGGCGAACTCGAAGGTGCCCTCACCGCCCACCCCGACCGCCGGGACATGGCCCAGCAGCTGACCACCCGGGCCCTGGCCACCCTCTCGACGGTGAACATCCGTGAGGCGTGCACTCCCAACCGAACTGATGCCCTCGCCTTGGATTCCTTCATCGCCGAACAGGGAACCCTTTACGTGGTGGGTGAATCCATCGAGGACCCCCGTACGAGCCCGGGCGCGATGCCGCTGCTGACGGCGCTCGTCTCAAGCGTGGTCGAGCGCGGCCGGCGCATGGCCGAACGGTCATCCTCCGGTCGCCTCGACCCACCAATGACGCTCGTCCTGGACGACGTCGCGGCCGTGGCTCCGCTCCCCCAGCTCCCCGAACTGCTGGCGACCGGAGCGGACCGGGGCATGCCGGCCCTGGCACTGCTCCGGTCCCGCGAACAGGGCCGCTCCCGCTGGCCCCACGACGAGCTCCCGGTCTAGGGCCGGTCCGCCGGTAACGCCTGTCCGCCGGGCCCGCCGGGTCCGCCGGGTCCGCCGGTCCGGCACCGCGTCAGCGCTCGAGCACGTACTCCAGCTCGTGGTCACCGGGCCCGCCCACCAGCGGCACCGTCCGCCCGCTCGGCGCGAACCCCGCCTTCCGGTACGAACCCCGCGCCCGCCCGTTGTCCGGATGCACGATGAGCCGCACCCGCTCCAGGCCACTCGCCCACGCCCACTCCAGCCCGGCGTCGAACAGCGCCTTGGTCAGCCCGCTCCCCCGCCACTCGGGCCGTACGAACACACCGACCACGTGTCCCTGCCGACGCTCCACCGGAAACCCGGCCCAGTCCGTCGTCCCGGCCTCCTCCACCAACACGGTCAGTGTCCCGAGCCACCGGCCCCCCGGCCCCTCAGCCACGATCTGCCGCGCCCCGGACGCGCCCTCGGCAGCACCGGCCGCCCGCTCCTGCCAGTAGGAGTCCGGCCGGGCCGCCGCGTCGTCGTACGTCTCCAGGTACGCGAGACGCGCGACCGGGTCCCGCAGCGCACGCAACCGCAGCTCCTTCACGGCCGGCCACTCGTCGGCACGTATGGAGCGGATCACGTAGTCACCGGGGACCGAGGCAGTCATGCGGGCCACCGTAATACCCGGGTACTACGCCCCTCACCCGATATACGGCCCCCGGGCGGACGCCCGCCCCGCCCGGACCCCCGACCATAGTCGGATGGAGCCCGTGAAACCCGCGCCGGCAGAACGCGCGGCCGAACCTCTCACCGAGTACGTCCAACGCGTCACCCGGCGATTCCGCGCCGCCGACCGACGCCATCCACTCGTGTGGGACCTGCCCCTCACCGGCTTCTGGGTGACGGCCGCCCTCATCGACGCCTCCGGCGGATGGCGCAACGTCGCCCACCGCCCCGACCTCCCCGGCGGCCTCATCGTCATCCTGAGCCTCGCCCTCTCCGTCCCCCTCCTCTGGCGCCGCAGCCACCCGCGAGCCGCCCTCCTGCTCACGCTGCCAGCGGCCCTGGTGAGCGCGTGGTCGGGAGCCGCCCTCCAGGCAGCCCTGCTCCAGCTGCTCCTCGTCCACCACATCGCGCTGCGCCTGCCCCTGCGCAACCTGTGGTGGGCGGTGGCCCTGGTGATCGCCCCGACCTGCGTCACGGTGGCCCGCTACGGAGACAGCGCGGGCTCCTGGAACCAGCAGGTCGGCTCGCAGCTCCTCGCCATCGGCACGGCGACCCTCATCGGCATCACCGTCCGCACCCGGCGCAACTACACCGAGGTCCTGGAGGACCGCACCCGCCGCCTGGAAACGGAACGCGACCAGCAGCTCCGGCTCGCCGCCGCCGCCGAACGCGCCCGCATAGCGCGCGAGATGCACGACATCATCGGCCACAACCTCTCCGTCATCACCGGCCTCGCCGACGGCGGGCGCTACGCCGCCGCCAAGTCCCCCGAACGCGCCGCGCAGGCCCTGGACGCCATCGGCACCACCAGCCGCCAGGCCCTGGGCGAACTCCGCCGCCTCCTCGACGTCCTGCGCGACGACGAGCAGTCGGGGACCCCTGCCGAACTTGCCCCGCAACCCGCCCTCACCGACCTCGACCGACTCCTCGACGGTGTCCGCAAGGCCGGCCTCCCCGTCCGTACGACCGTCAAGGGCCACCCCACGCTCCCGGAGGGCCGCCAGCTCACGGTCTACCGCGTCGTCCAGGAGGCACTCACCAACACCCTCAAACACGCCGGTCCCGACGCCACCGCACACATCGCCCTCTCCTACGAGCCCGGCGGCGCCGTCGCCCTCACCGTCACCGACACCGGCCACGGCGGACCGGCGACCGCCCCCTCCGGCGGCCGTGGCCTGCCCGGAATGCGCGAGCGAACGTCCCTGTACGGCGGCACACTCGAGGCCGGCCCGCGGCCACGCCCCGAACGGGGCTGGCGCGTACACCTGCACCTACCGGAGGAACCCCCGCAGTGACCACCGTCCTCATCGCCGACGACCAGCCGCTCCAGCGCTTCGGCTTCCGGATGCTCCTGGAGAGCCAGGACGACATGACGGTCGTGGGTGAGGCGGCCAACGGCGCCGAAGCGGCCCGTATGACCGCCGAACTCCACCCCGACGTCGCCCTCATGGACGTCCGCATGCCCGGCCTGGACGGCATCGAGGCGACCCGCCGCATCGTCGCGGGCGGCGGCCGCACCCGGGTTCTCATCCTCACGACCTTCGACCTCGACGAGTACGCCTACGCCGGCCTGCGCGCCGGAGCCTCCGGATTCCTCGTCAAGGACGCCCAGCCGGAGGAGCTGCTCTCCGGCATCCGCGCGGTGGCCACGGGCGACGCGGTGGTGGCCCCGAGCCTGACCCGCCGTCTGCTCGACGCATACGCCCACCATCTGCCGGCACCGGCCGCCGAGCCGCACGACGACTCCCCGGACCCGCGCCTGGCCTCTCTCACCGAACGCGAGACCGAAATCCTCAGAGTCCTGGGCCAGGGCTGGACCAATACGGAGATAGCCGAACGCCTCCACCTCGCCGAGTCGACGGTGAAGACCCACGTGGGCCGCGTCCTGGCCAAGACCGGCTCACGGGACCGCGTGCAGGCCGTGATCCTGGCGTACGACACGGGGCTGGTAAAGCCGACCTGACAGACCTAAAAAAAGGGGGCCGGAAACGCAGAAAACCCCGCACCGTTCCCGGTGCGGGGTTTCCTCGCAATGATTGTTCGGCGGCGTCCTACTCTCCCACAGGGTCCCCCCTGCAGT